>JARIBS010000132.1 GCA_029257385.1 Thiorhodococcus sp. | reverse complement strand
GGCGGCACCGTGGCGGCGACCATCAATGGAGTGGCCCTTGATTCTGTGACAACCCTTAACGGTTCGGATATGAGCGCAAACCGCCAGGCGTTCGTGGCGGCAGTGAACGCGAAATCCGACCAAACCGGGGTGCGCGCGGTCGACACCGGCGAGAACGGCTCGGCCAACGGTGGCGGCGTTCAGCTTGTCGCCGATGATGGGCGCAATATCTCGGTGTCATTTGCCACTGGCGCTAACGCGACTGAAGTGGGATTCTCTCTCGGGACCATGACTGACGCTACCGCAGAGATTGCTGTCGGCGAGTTCACGCTCAACTCCGACAAGGCGATCAACATCGAGCGCGGAACGGACGACAATCTCTCCAACTCTGGCCTGACCGTGGGTGACTACGGCGGCGGCAAGGATGGTCAATCGATCTCCAGCATCGATATCTCGACCGTGGAGGGGGCGAACAAGGCCATCACCGCCATCGATAACGCGCTCGAAAAGGTCAACGATGTCCGTTCCGATCTGGGTGCGGCGAACAACCGGCTGGACTTCACCATCAACAACCTGTCGAGCATTTCGCAAAATGCGATCGCCTCGCGCATGCGCATCGAGGACGCCGACTTCGCCTCCGAGACCGCCTCGCTGTCGCGCTCGCAGGTGCTGATGCAGGCGAGCCAGGCGATGCTGGCCCAGGCCAACTCAGCCCCACAGCAGGTGCTCTCGCTCCTGCGTTAAGCGTCAATCGGTCGGACAGGGCGGGCCTAGCCCACCCCGTCCAGGGATAAAGCACGGGGCGGCATCCATCCGGGTGTCTGCCCCGTTCAACCGAGACCAATACTATGGCCAGTGATCCTTTCAACGCGGCGGCGGTAAGCTCAAGACCAGCCCAGTCTGGTCAGTCCATCGCGGCCGCGATTCATTCCACCCAGAGTCAGCGCACCAGTGGCGCCGATCAGCCCAGGGCGCTGTCCCAAGTCTCCGAGACCGCGGCCGGCAAGTCCGGCACCGACGGCCAGAGTCCGGCTGAGACCGCCGAGCAGGTCACCCAAGCGGTCGAGCGGCTCAACAACATGATGCAGAGCGGCGAGCAGACCCTGAGGTTCGCCGTCGACGACGACTCCGGGCGCATGGTGGTGCGGGTGATAGACGCGCAGACCGACGAGGTGATCCGCCAGATCCCCAACGAGGAGACGCTGCGATTTGCCGAATACGTCGATGGGCTGGCGGGGATGATCTTCGACAAGAAGGCGTGATCGCTCTAAGTCGGAGTCCCGCGCGGAACCTTTGGGGGATGCGCCTCAAGCGCTTGGTCGGGCGGCCGATACAGTTGGAGAGGCCCTGTCGCGCGGGTGGGTTGCGGACGTTCGGTCGATGGCGCTGAGGAGCGGCAATCATGGCAAACAATATCATCAGTTCACTCGGCGCCGGATCGGGCATCGACATCGCCAAACTCACCGCTCAGTTGGTCGAGGTCGAGCGCGCGCCGACCCAGCAGCGTCTCGATACCCGCGAGGCAAAGCTCGACGCCCAGATCTCCGGCTACGGCAAGCTCAAGAGCGCGATGGGCGGACTCAAGGACATCATCGCCACCCTGGGCAGCCAGGATATCTTCAACGCCCGCTCGGTCGGGGTTCCTTCCACGGAAGTCATCACCGCCGACAAGGTCAAGCCGGGCGCTCAGACCGGCGCCTACAAGATCGAAGTCCTGGACGTCGCAAGCGCCCAGTCGCTGGTGATGGGCCAGGAGAGCGATCGCTCGGGCGCGCTCGGCAAGTCCGGGACCATGAGCGTGCGCTTCGGCGAGTGGAGCTATACAGATCCGGCGGGCGCCCCAGCCGGCTTCAGCGTCAATGACCAGCGCGCGGCGTTGTCCATCGACATCGCCTCGACCGATTCGCTCGACAGCATCGCCGCCAAGATCAACGCCGAGAAGGGCGGGGTGCAGGCTTCCGTGCTCAAGGTGGACGGACAGTTCCAGTTGATGCTGACCTCGGAGTCCGGTGAATCGAACGCGATGGAGATCAGCGTCGATGATCCAAGCCTAAACGCCTTCGCCTTCAACACGGGCAATTTCGCCAATGTCACCGAGACCCAGCAGGCCAGCGATGCGCGCCTGAAAGTGAACGGTCTGGAGGTCACGCGCGAGAGCAACGCCATCAAGGACGTGATCGAGGGCTTCGAGTTCACGCTCAACAAGGCCTCACCGGGCGAGAGCCTGACCTACAGCATCAACGCCGACAAGACCACGGCGGAGCAGGCGATCCGCGATTTCGTGGAGGCCTACAACAGTTTCCAAACCACCGCCAAGAACCTGACCGGCTACAGCCGCGACGAGGAGAGCAATCTGGTGCGCGGCGATCTGGCCGGCGACAGCTCGGCCCGGACCATGGTCAACCGCATGCGCGAGATGATCGGCGCGTCGGTGCCCGGTGTCTCGAGCGGCTTTTCGGCCCTGACCAACCTCGGTATCCGCACCGAGCGGGATGGCTCGATTTCGATCGAAGATGCCGAGCTGAGCACCGCTATCAAGGACAACTTCGAGCAGATCGGGCGGCTCTTTGCCAGCACTACGACCGCCACCAATACCGCAGTCACGGTGAACCTCGGCAGTTATGCGGGCAAGGCCGCCGCCGGGAGCTACAGCGCGGAAATCACCCAGGATCCGAGTCGCGGATCGCTCACCTCGGACGCCCTGACGCATGACTTCAGCTCGCCGCTCGATGCCTCGACGGGCGACTACGGCTTCAAGATCAAGGTCGATGGGATCGAGTCGCAGTCGATCGCCCTGACCGGGGTCTATGCGTCTGCCGAGGAGCTGCGCGCGGAGCTGCAAACGCTGATCAATGGCGACGCCACGCTTAAAGCGGGGCGGGCGGGTGTGAATATCGGCTATGACGAGGGATCCAAGTCATTCAGCTTCGTCTCGCGCGAGTATGGTTCGATCTCCAAGGTGAGCTTCACCGAGACGGACGGCGACATGGGGGCGTTGGGAATCTCCACGGGCCTGACCGGCACCGCCGGCACCGATGTGGCAGGCACCATCAATGGGGTCGCGGGCTTCGGCTCGGGGAATGTCCTGCTGCCGGACCTGGACTCGAAGCTCTATGGTCTAAACCTGACCGTCAATCCGGGCGCGAAGAATCAGGGCGCTTTCGAGATCAATTTCTCGCGTGGGCTGGCCGGAGAGATGACCAAGCTCATCGATGAGTTCAGCGGCCCCTCCGGCGCGGTCAAGATGCGTCTGGACAACATCCAGACCGCGCTTGAAAGGATCGGCGAGGATCGCGAGACGCTCGATTCACGCATGGACAAGTTCAACACGCGCCTGCTCGCGCAGTTCGTGGCGATGGAGAGCATCGTCAACAGCCTCGGCTCCACCGGCAGTCAACTGGAAGGCCTGACCGATCGTATGCCGTTCACCGCTCGGCGTTGAGTCAATACCGCTCCGTTCCTCGCGACACCGCAGAGCGGCGTCGCAAGACTTCAGTGCCGGTTGGCGAACTCTTCCATAAATTCACAGAGCGCCTCGACTGCTTCGGGCGTGACGGCGTTGTAGAGCGAGGCCCTGATGCCGCCGAGTGATCGGTGCCCCTGCAAACCACTAAAGCCTTCCGAGGCCGCGCGGCGGAGAAATTCCGTCTCCAGCGCAGGCGACGGGAGCCGAAAGGTGAGGTTCATGCGCGAGCGATGCGCGCGCGCCGCACACGGGAGATAGAGTTCGGGGTAGCTGTCGATCATGGCGTAGAGTGCGCGCGCCTTGCGATGGTTGATCTCGGCCATGTGCTTGAGTCCGCCGATGTCATCGATCAGCCAGCGCGTGACCAGCGCCACCACATAGATGGCAAACACCGGTGGTGTATTGTAGATGGAGCGGGCGTGCAGATGCGTGCGGTAATCGAGTATCGGCGGTACTCCAGCGGGCGTCTGCTCCAACAGCGCGCGACGCACAATCACCACCGTGACGCCGGCTGGTCCTAAGTTTTTCTGAGCATGGGCGTAGATGAGATCGAACCGCTTGGCATTAAACGGGTATGAGAGAAAATCCGACGACATATCGCACACACGCGCAACCTGATCGAGTCCGGGCAGGGTATGGAACTGAAGACCCTCGACCGTCTCGTTGGAGACGTAGTGAAAATATGCGGCATCCGGCGAGTAGGGCAGACTGTCGGGATCGGGCAAGTCGCTAAAGCCACCTGGCTCGCCATCCCACAGCACCCGAACCTCGCCCTCAAGCTCAGCCGGCACAATGGATTGAGCGCTCCAATAGCCGGTGCGCAAATACTCAGCGACTTTGCCCGAACCGCGCAACATCAGCATCGGGACCATTGAGAATTGCAGCGTCGCTCCGCCCTGGAGAAAGAGCACGGCGTGACTGTCGGGAAGATCGAGCAGGTGGCGCAGATTGCGCTCGGCCTCCTCAAGCACCCCGGCAAACCAGTCTGAACGGTGGCTGATGCCCAGGACCGACAGCCCGACCTCGGGTACGGCGAGAATGGCCGTCTGCGCGGCGGCAAGCACCGCTGCGGGCAGGGCGCCGGGTCCGCCCGAGAAATTGAGATCGTTGGCGCTTAACTCATGCATCGGGGTTCTGACTCGGATGGGTTTTCTGGCGTGCTGCCGTCTTGAAGAGCAGCGCACGGAAGGCCTCGAAGATCCGGCGCATGGCCGGCTGTTTGTAGGGAAAGACGTCGATCGGGTCCATGGCATGCACGACCATTGCTGGATCGACCTCGAAGATGAGCAGACGTCCGTCCTGATCTTCTGCGCAATCGATCCCGAGATAGTCCAGTCCGATGGTCTCGTGGATCGCGGCGAGCGCCGTGGCGTGACGTCTGGCGAAGTCTTGGTCGAAGCGGGCCATGAACCGTGCCTCTTCAGCGCGCTTGGCTGTGCTGTCGGCCATCCCGGCATTGAGATAATGGATCATCCAGTGTTCGGAGATGCCCATATGTCCGGCGAAGGGTTGGCCGTCGATCAGGATGACGCGGTATTTGCGATATAACCCGTCGGGGCTGCGATAGTCGACAAAGGACGAGACGAAAAAGCCATCCCCGGTGAGCCTCTCACGCCTGTCTGCAAGCTGCGCGCGATCGTCGATTTTGACGAGTCCGTGACCGGCGTGTGAGTCGAACGGTCGCAAGAGCCACGCAAACTCAGGCAGCTCATTCAAACACGCACCGTCGGCGATTGCGACAAGTCGCTCGGCCTCGACCCGGTGTGTTGCAGGCATGCCGACACCAGGCAGGGTGTGCAAGCGGGCATAGGCCGCATCTCGGGCGACGCGTGGGATGCGTCGGGGGTCGTTCAGGAAGGGTCGGGGCCAGTGCGCCAGCCGGGGGATCCAGGCGTCCAGGAGCTGGCGGCCCGCTTCGGACTCGCCGATCGCGACGAAGAGTAGATCGTGCTCGGGGATTTCGGTCAGGGCGTTCGGGTCAGTGGTGGCGTAATAGAGCGAGAGCGCGATGTCTGAGTCTTCGAGCAGACACTCTAAAGGCACATTGGCCATCATCTCGCCTGGCGCCATAAGTGCCAGCACATTCAGTGTGGTTGGCAGCGACGCGGGTAAGCGGTAGTGTCGGCTAAGCTTGAGCGCTTCGTGCTGGAGCGCGAGTCCCATCTCGGGGTTGCCGAGACATTGAAAGATGATCGCCGCGTCCATCAAGGCGGCACTTTCGCTGGGGTTTTCCGTGGCGCGGCGCAACAGCGATTGGCCGAACGCGCTCAGGTCTTCCCCGCCGAGGGCGAGGCGCATGAGCTTGGCGAGACCGAGGAGGGTTTGAGTCGCCTGCATAAACGCGATCTAATGCGCATCAATAGAATGAGATTCGATGCGTTTTGAGCCGGGTCCAGCAGGGCCTTGAACACGCAATCGAACATCGGGCCGATAGGGTAATGCATGGCAGGAGTCTAGCCAGCATCGGCAGTACGAACAAGCAGTGACTCAAGACGGCAAACCGTTGAAAACAAGCCGGTTGAAACCTGACTTTTTGGCATTTTATTTGCGTTATTAAAGAATCCCACCGTGATCCTCCTTCACAGGAAACGCCCATGTCACGCCTTACGATGTTGATTGATGAACTGACCCATGCCACGCAACAGTTGCAGCAGATGAGTCTGTCGGATGACTGGACATTGGCCGAGCGGCTTCAGAAACGTCGTGCCGCGCTCTTAGAACAGATCGGCGAGCTGGCGCACACACGGACGATATCCGATGCGCAAGCCGCTCAATTGCAGACGATCCGCGCGCTTGATGCGCAGATTAAAAGCCGTGCCTGCGCGCGTCTGCAAACCTTTGGCGATGCGCTCGCACAGTTGCGCACCGGAAGCCCTCCAGCGCCCCAGAGTGCTAACCGGATGCGCGCGGCGTATAGCGGTCGTTAGGCGTTCTACGCCGCGCATTGCGGCAGTGCATATGCCCCGCCGGTTTGGGCATTTCACCCTATTGGGCTGGCGTGTCAGACGCAGCGGGTTCTGAGAGCGGTTCCGGCTCTGACATCTGCTCCTGCTCCTGCTCCTGCTCCTGCTCTGGCTCTGGCTCTGGCTCTGGCTCTGGCTCTGGCTCTGGCTCGACAAGGAGCTTAGAGCGGTCCAGATCGAGCAGGCCTTCCAGGTCGTACTCCGAGAGCTTGAAGTAATAGGGCCGGTCCGCGTCCTTGAGGACGTAATCCTCGCTGTCCTGGGCTTGGGCGATGCGATAGGTTCGCGCGCCGCCTCCGTCAAACTGGAGTGCGAGTTCCAGCTCGGGCGCTTGTAGGTTGTAGGCCGGGTCATCGGTGATCCCGAGCACGCCGCGATAGCTCAGGTTGGCAAGCCGCATGATCAGATCGCGCACGGCGTCCTGGTCGAGCGCCTCGGCGCTGTCGTCCAGATGCCAGCCGTCGGCGTGCTTGCTCAGGGTCCAGTCTTTGCCGCTGACGACGCTGATGATGTCTTCGTCGAGCCGGAGCAGTCCGGTCTCGATCCAGTCGTCGCGCTGGCTGGAGAGATCAGCCAGCGCCAGGGGCAGGTCGTAGACTGCCGGGTCGTCGGCCGGGCGACCGAAGAGACGGCGGAAGCCGGGCGTCTCGCCCAGAATCAGCGTTTCGCTCTGAGCGTCCGCGTCCGCGCCCGTGAGCGTCAGACGGCGCACGAAGTTCTCATCCCCGACCTTAAAACGCTGGCGCGCCCGAGCACTGGTCGCCACCGGCAGTGGACGTTTCAGCGCGGTCACCGACTCAAGCATCTGCTCAACCTTGGCGCCCGTGACCGGCAAGTCCGCGAGGTTGGCGATGACCCATTGTCCATCGTCGGTACGACTAAGTAATAGCTGGTCGTTCTCGTCCGACCCCTCAATGGCAATCTGTGTCACCGCCTCGGCGGCGAGGGTGATCAGGGGCGTACGCGGGGTCGCGGCCTTCATGCCCGGATTGCTCAGGCGCTGACCGAGCGCGATCAGCACTTGCAGCGCCAGCAGCAGGATCAGACCCAGAATCAGCGGCGAGCGCAGATCCGCCCGCCAGCCCGAATTGGTTTTGGTGATGGCCATCAGCGATGTCCTCCGTTATCGAGAATCTCGGCATAACGCTGCTCGCGGCGCGCACGCAAGCGGCGATGGAGCACGTAGACCAGCGCCAGGGCGCCGACGGCCAGGACATAGTTGAGCGACTCCCAGAACAGACGGCGTTGCTGGGCGATGGGTTCGAGCATCCGGCCAAACTGGCCATGACCACGCAAGGCCAGGAGTCCGCGATCTTCGAGCGACCATTCGAGCGCGTTCTGGACCAGCTCGACGGGTTTGAGATAACGGCTCTGCATGGCCTCGTTGGCCAGACTGATTGCCGTGTCGGTCAGAAAGCTCGACGAGCCGATCAAAATCAGCCGCGCCGATTCCGGCGAGGACTCGATCACACCCGAGATGACCGGCGGGGCCTGCTCGGCATCGGCCTCTTGTGGATCGTCCGAGTCGGTTTCAGTCTCGGCGTCGGCTGGATCGGGCGCGGACTCCGACAGCAGCGGCGAGGGCTGACCGGCGAAGGGTGAGCTGAAACGCCCCTCGACGAGAACCGCCAGGGCTTTGCGCCCCCGGTCCTCGCCGACCGGAAAGCCGAGCGCGCCGTGGGCGTCGAAGTCCGGCTGCATGTTCTCGGCGTCGCTGGTCCAGGCCTCCGGCGAGCTTTGGATGAGCTTCACGACGCTACGTGCGGCGTTCTTCTCGGCATCGATCGCAATCGGCGTCGACCAGTTCATGGTGATCTGGCCCAGGTTGGAGACGATTCCGTTGTCGAGCGCGAGTCCGTCCCCGCGCACATCGGGGAAGTAGGGATAGTCCAGGGTCTGGATCTCCTGAACGGCGAAGCCGCCGAGATCGCGCTGCACGGGGATCGGGAACGGCGTGTTGCGCGGGTCGAGCACCATGGACGGCTCCAGCGCTAAGCCCTGATGCGCCAGCCAGCCCTCTAAGCCGGTATCGGCCTTGCGCGCGGCGATGCTCCCGCCGGTGAGGTCGATCTCGAAGCTTGATGCAGCCAGCACCACGGTGCCACCTTGCATCAGGAACTGGTCGATGGCGAACTGCTGCGTCTCGTCTAAGTCTTCCGGCGCGAGGACCATGAGCAGATCCGCCTCTTCCGGCACCTGGCCCGAGACGAGATCCGTCTCACGGACCGTAAAGCCCTCTTGCAGGCTCTGCTGCAACAGACCGTAGTCGCTCGGCGCTGGCCCGCCCATGCCGAATGGGTCGGCTGGCTGGGCGCTTGGCGCATAGAGCGCGACGGTGCGCAGGACGCCCGGCGCGAAGCGCTTGATCCCGGCCTCGATAGCGCGACTGAGTCCGGCGCGCTCGAGCGATTCGGGCAATGGAATCGGAATCTGCTGATCGCCGCCTTCGAGGACCATGTAGAAATAAAAGGGCGTCGGATCGAGCAGGCTGACGACCAGCGGCTCGAAACCGTATTGCTCCTGAATCTCGCGCGCCAGTGCACCGTCACCGGTCGCCGGATCTTGTAGCTCGAAGCTGAACGTCTCGGGCGATTGCGTCTGCAATTCACCGAGCACGGACTCCAGATCCTGGCGCAGCGCGGGCAGGGGGTCGGGAAGCTGATCGACGGGTGAGATGAAGCCCTTTAGGTGCAAGGGTTTGGTGATGTTGGCGAAGACATCGCCACCGCCCTGATAGCCGTAGAGCACCTTTTTGATGGTGCGCGTGAGATCGTACTCGGGGTTGCGCAAGCGCACATCCAGATCGGTCTCGCCGCGTACCTTGAGGTCGATGAGATCCTGAAAATTCAGGGTTTCGAACTGGTCGCCGTACTTCACCAGGATGTCGAAATAAGAATTGACCACGGCGGCCTGATACTTGGATGCGGTCTGGAAGGCCACCGGGCGAATGCCGTACTGCTCACCGGCCTCGCGCTCCAGCTCGGGTGCCTGCTGCGGATCGACAATCTCGACACGCACCTTGCCCTTGCCCGCGACCTGATACTCCTCAAGCAGATCGCGCAGTTGCGGGACCAGCGGTGTGAGCAGTGGATGGGTCTCGGCGCTGAAATAACCACGAATCAGCAGCGGCTCCTGGAGCTGGTCGAGATAGGTCTCGGTCGACTCCGACAGGGTATAGAGACGCCCTTCGGTGAGATCGATGCGCGCGCCGGTCACGCCCTGCATCCAGAGGTTGGCGGCGAGCAGGTTGGCGACTATGAGCGCGGTGACGAGCGTCCAGCGATGATGATGGCGCGGATTGGTCCCGCGCTCGGCCCAGCGCAGACGCTCCAGGCTGTAGACCGTCAGGGCCAGGAAGGCGCCGACGATGCTCAGATAATAATAGAGGTCGCGCAGGTCGATAACGCCGCGCGTGATCGACTCAAAGCGCGCGCCACTGCCAATCAAACGCAGGATCTCGGCGCTGCCATGACCGGCCAAGTTGGTGAGCGCCGGTGAGCCGATCAGATACAACAGCGTGCAGAGCAGAGTGCTGCCGATCAGCGCCACGATGGGGTTGTCGGTGCGCGATGAGACGAATAGCCCGATCGACAGATAGGCCGCAGCCAACAGCAGGGTCGCCAGATACGCACCGATGACCGGACCCCAGTCGAGCGGGCCGAGCAACGCGACGGTGATGGGCATCGGTAGCGTCAGGACCAACGCTACGGCCACCAAAGCCCAGGCGGCCAGGAACTTGCCGAGCACCAGCTTGGGCGTTGCAACCGGCAGGGTCAGCAGCGTCTCAAGCGTCCCGGCGCGGCGCTCTTCGCTCCACAGTCGCATGCTCAGCGCCGCGCAGAGGAAAATCAGCAACACGGGCATCCACTCAAACAGCGGACGCGCGTCGGCGATGTTGCGCGAGAAGAAGGCGTCCACCCAGAAGAAGACGAACAGACAGACCGCCAAAAAAGTCCCGATAAAGATGTAGGCCACCGGGGAGCCGAAGAAGGCCGCCAGCTCGCGGCGGGCGACACGCGTGATCTCAGCCATGAACGGTCTCCGTGCGTTCCAGGTTCACAGCGCCAAACAGCGCCTCTAGATCCTGTCGCTCCTGTTCCAGTCCATAGAGCGGCCAGCCCTGCTGGCCGATCGCCTCAGCGACGATGGGGGAGGCAGCGCGCGGGTTGGCCGTCTCCAGTGCAAAACGTCGCAGACCGGCGTCCTCATCCAGGAGGCTGACCCCGTCGATTCCGGCGAGCGCGCCAAGGACCGGCTGTGCCTCGCCGAGCGCGCGGTCCAGACGCACCAGCAGCCGGGGCTGAAGCCCGATGCTGTCGAGCCGACTGTCGAGCGCCAGACGCCCGCCACGCATGATCAGCACGCGCTCGCAGACGGCTGCGACCTCTTGCAGGATATGGGTCGAGATGATGAGGGTTGTGCTGGCCGACAGTTCGCGCACCAGGGCGCGCATGTGCTGGATCTGTGCCGGGTCCAGACCGTTGGTCGGCTCGTCGAGGATGAGGATCTTGGGTTCGTGCAAAATCGCCTGGGCAACACCGACCCGCTGGCGATAGCCGCGCGAGAGGGTGGCGATGACAGCGCTCGCTCTGGAGCCGAGTTCGGTGCGCTCGATGGCGCGACGCATGGCCGGGATTCGCTGGCGCGGACCGATGCCGTGCAGGGACGCCTGATAGTCCAGATAGTCCAGCACCGTCATCTCGGGATACAGCGGGCAGTTCTCCGGCAGATAACCGATGCGTCGCTGGACCTCGCGACGCTGCTCGGCAATGTCCAGGCCGTCGATGCGAATCTCGCCGCCGCTAGGCTCAAGATAGCCGGTCAGCATCTTCATGATGGTCGTCTTGCCCGCGCCATTGTGGCCGAGCAGACCGACGATCTCACCATGGCCGATACCAAACGAGACGTCCTCGACCGCCTTGAGCTCGCCGTAATTGCGACTCAGCTCGCGAACCTCGATCATCAGTTTTCTCCGCTCAATTGACTCTCTCTGATCGTCTGGCTGGTTTTCAGGCTATCTCCACCAGCACCTGCCCATGCGTTTCACCGGCAAGCATTCGTTCGAAAACATCCGGCAGATCCTCAAGCCCGACCGTCTCGGTGTGCATGTCCTCCAGCCGCGTCGGACGCCAGTCGCCGGCCAGATGATGCCAGAGTTCGCTGCGCAGCGGATTGGGCACGTCCACCGAGTTGCAGCCGAGCAGACTCACACCGCGCAAGATAAAGGGCATCACGGTGGTGTGAAGCTCATGTCCGCCGACCAGTCCGATGGCCGCGATGTTCCCGTTCGGAACCATGGTGCGGGTGATCTGCGCCAGCATCTCCCCGCCGACGTTGTCCACCGCGCCGCCCCATTGCGCTGTCTCAAGCGGCCGTTTGGCATCGGCCAGCGCATCGCGACCGATGATGCGCGATGCACCCAAGGCCCCGAGCCAGTCGTACAGCGCCGGTTTGCCCGAGATCGCCACCACCTCGTAGCCGAGTTTGGCGAAGATGGCAACAGCCATTGAACCCACTCCGCCACTGGCTCCGTTGACCAGAATCGGTCCCAGCTCAGGGTGCTGACCGTTGGTCAGCATCCGGTGCATGGCGAGCGCTGCGGTGAAACCAGCGGACCCTAGAATCATCGCCGCCCGGGCATCAAGCCCGGCGGGCAATGCCACCAACCAATCGCCGGGAACGCAGAGATATTGAGCATAGGCCCCGTCGTGGTCGAAGCTCAGACCCCAGCCAGTGGCGATGACACCGTCTCCAGCACTGTAGTCCGGGTGATTGGACTGCTCGACCATCCCGGCCGCGTCAATGCCGCCGACCAGTGGGAAGGTCCGCAGGATCTTGCCCTTGCCGGTTCCCGCCAGCGCATCTTTGTAGTTGACGGTGGAGTGGGTGACCCGCACCAGCACCTCCCCCGCGCCCGGCTCCGGCTTCGTCAGGGTCTCGATCCCGGCATGGTGGCCCTGGTCATCCTTGTGGATACGGAAAGCAGAATAGGTGTTCATCGACATGGAAGTGACCCCTGTTGATCCAAAGCGCCTAGCGCGGTTTGGTGTTTACAGCATAACTTCTATGCCGCAGAGCGCCATCCCACGCATGATCGCAAAGCGGTGTCACTGATCACTGACTAAGAAACGATCTCCACCGCAATGCCCGCGATCCTGCCGCGCCATTGTGCCGGCCCGGACTCGTGCACGGACTCGCCTCGACTGTCGACCGCGACCGTCACCGGCATGTCCTCGACCTCGAACTCGCGCATGGCCTCCATGCCGAGATCCTCGAAGGCGACCAGCCTGGAACTCCTGATCGCCTTGGCGACCAGATAGGCGGCCCCGCCGACCGCCATCAGATAGACGGCACCATGTCGCTTGATGGACTCGATAGCAGCCGGTCCGCGCTCGGCCTTGCCGACCATCCCGATAAGACCGGTCTGGCCCAGCATCTGCTCGGTGAACTTGTCCATGCGGGTCGATGTGGTCGGTCCGGCGGGCCCGACGACCTCGTCACCAACCGGATCGACCGGCCCGACGTAGTAGATGAAGCGGTTGGTCAGGTCCAGGCCATCGGGCAGCGATTCACCCCGGTTCAGGAGATCGACGATACGCTGGTGCGCTGCATCGCGTCCGGTCAGGAGCTTGCCGGAGAGTAGCAGGCGATCCCCAGGCCGCCAGCTCGCGATGTCATCACGCGTGATCTGATCAAGATCCACCCGCCGTGCGTCGGCACCCGGCTTCCAGACGATATCGGGCCAGTCGTCGAGGCTTGGCGGATTGAGTGCGACGGGACCGGAGCCGTCGAGGGTGAATTCCAGGTGTCGGGTGGCCGCGCAGTTGGGGATGAGCGCGACCGGCAGCGATGCGGCGTGGGTCGGATAGGTGTTGATCTTCACATCCAGCACCGTGGTCAGACCGCCAAGCCCTTGGGCGCCGATGCCGAGCGCGTTGACTTTCTCATGGAGTTCGAGCCGCAGCGCCTCGATAGGTTCGGACGCCCCGCGCGCCTTGAGTTCATGGATGTCGATAGGCTCCATGAGCGCCTCCTTGGCCATCAGCATCGCCTTCTCGGACGAGCCGCCGATGCCGATTCCGAGCATGCCCGGCGGACACCAGCCCGCGCCCATGGTCGGTAGCGTTTTGAGCACCCAATCGACCAAACTGTCGCTCGGGTTGAGTACGGTGAACTTGGATTTGTTCTCCGAGCCGCCGCCCTTGGCGGCAAGCTTGACCTCGACCGTGTCGCCCGGCACCAGTGTCATGTGGACAATGGCCGGGGTGTTGTCGCCGGTATTTTTACGCGCACCGATCGGCGGCGAGACCATCGAGGCCCGCAGGATATTGTCGGCATCCAGATAGGCCCGGCGCACGCCCTCATCGACCATGTCCTCAATGCTCATGGCGCTCTCCCAGCGCACGTCCATACCGATCTTCAGAAACACCACCACCATGCCGGTATCCTGACAGATCGGGCGATGACCCTCGGCACAGATGCGCGAGTTGTGGAGGATCTGCGCCATGGCGTCGCGCGCGGCGGGCGACTCCTCAGCCGCGTAGGCCGCGGCCAGGGACTGGATGTAGTCGGGCGGATGGTAGTAGGAGATGAACTGGAGCGCATCGGCAACGCTCTGGATAAAATCGTGCTCGTGAATAATCGTCATGCGTCTGGCTATATTTAGCTTTGCGGTGTGACGAGTATAGACGTGGTTTTGCGCCAATTGTTAGTGGGCCGGGCGGAGCCACACACGAGCGATCGCGCTAGCGCGATCTCCCAAGATGAGCGTCGCGCCGTCTTTATGGCCGCCCTGGGCGCCGGTCTGCTCGCCCACCGCTGGATCGAGCAACCGCTGCT
>JARIBS010000096.1 GCA_029257385.1 Thiorhodococcus sp. | reverse complement strand
TAGCGATTCGTAAAGGATAGAGAGAGAATGGCGAGCGCTGCGTCGAGACACCCAGGCTTCAGGACGCAGCGGCGCCCCGGTCGAGACGACGATAGCCGATGGCCTCGCTGAGATGAACCCGGTCGATGGACTCGACGCCGCGCAGATCGGCGATGGTGCGCGCCACTTTCAGGATTCGATGATAGGCCCTGGCGGAGAGCGCCAGACGCGACAGTGCCTGCTCCATCAGCCGCAGACTGGCCGGATCGAGCGCGCAGTCGCGGTCGATCTCGGTGGGTGTAAGCACGTTGTTGGGTTTTCCGGCGCGCGCCTGCTGGCGCGCGTGCGCGGCCATCACCCGTTGGCGCACCTCGGCGGTGCCTTCCGCCTCACTCGGCACCGGCCCGCCGAGCCGCCCGACATCGAGCCTCGGCACCTCGACATGCATATCGATGCGATCGAGCAGCGGACCGGAGATGCGTCCACGATAGCGCGCGATCTGATTGGCCGTGCAGCGACAGCGCCCGCCACTGTCACCCAGATAGCCGCAGGGACAGGGGTTCATGGCGGCGACCAGTTGAAAGCGCGCCGGGAAACGCGCATGCCGCGCCGCCCTGGAGATATGGATCTGGCCCGACTCCAGCGGCTCGCGCAGCACCTCCAGCACCTTGCGGTCGAACTCGGGCAATTCATCAAGAAACAAAATGCCAAAATGGGCCATCGAAATCTCGCCTGGACGCGGATTACTGCCGCCGCCGACCAGCGCGACCCCGGATGCGGTGTGATGTGGTGCTCTAAATGGTCGCTCCAACCAACAAGCCGGATCAAAGCCCTCGTGACCACAGACCGATCTGATTGCCGCCGTCTCCATGGCCTGCGCCTCACTCAAGGGCGGCAGGAGACCGGGCAGGCGGTTGGCCAGCATCGACTTGCCGGTGCCCGGCGGACCGATCAGCAGCAGGCTGTGCGACCCGGCGGCGGCGATTTCGAGCGCGCGCTTGGCATGCTCCTGACCGCGCACCTCGGCCAGATCGGGGTAGCCAAGCTTGACCGGACCCTGCTCTTTGCGTGGATGCGCGTCCAATAGACTGGAGCCGTTGAGATGCTCGCAGACTTCCATGATATGGCTCGCGGGCCGCACGATCAGGTCGCTGACCAGCGCCGCTTCATCGGCATTCTCGCGCGGGAGGATCAGCTCACGCCCGGCGTCGCGCGCCGCCAGCGCAATCGGCAGGACGCCGTTGACCGCGCGCAGCTCGCCCGACAGCGCCAGCTCACCAACGAACTCGTAGTTGCCCAGTGCCTGCGCGGTGATTTGGCCGGAGGCGCCCAGGATGCCAAGCGCGATGGGTAGATCGAAGCGCCCGCCGTCTTTGGGTAGATCGGCGGGGGCCAGATTGATGGTGATGCGCCCGTCCGGGAAATTAAAACGGCCGTTGAGCAGGGCGCCGCGCACGCGATCCTTGCTCTCCTTCACGGCCATTTCCGGTAGACCGACCATCGATAGCGTGGGCAAACCGCCGCACAAGTGCACCTCCACCGTGACCGCTGGAGCGTGGATGCCGACGCGTGCCCGGCTATGGAGGATGCAAAGCGCCAAGTCCGGTCCGAGCGGTCAGTCCGACGGCGCGCGAGCTGTAACGTGCTCGCGCTCCAGTACGCTCACCTGGGCCTCGAGCGCCGCCAGCTTCTCGCGTGTGCGCGCCAGCACCGCCGACTGCACATCGAATTCCTCGCGCGTGACCAAATCCAAACGGGCGAGACCGGCTTCCAGTGAGGTCTTGATATTGCGATTGAAGTCTTCTTGCAACATGTGCAGCCCCTTCGGCATGGCCGAGGAGAAGCGTTGCACGAGATCGTCGAATTGTTTTGGATCCAGCATAAAAAGCTACCTCTGCACTCGGGTTACGACCGACCTGGGAAACGTGCCCAGATAGTGTTTTCGGTGGACCGTCATGGCCGTGGAATTGCCTCGGACGTCGGCCACACCACAGATGATGGGGCGATAGTATAAGCATGTGGGCGCATGGCGTCTGCGGCAACGACGCACCAAAACGGCGCACACGCGCGACGCTCGCGGCTTCAGCGTGCTTTGTTGGGGCGCATTAGCGCAGCGACAGGCGCGTGAAGCGCCTGTCGCACCTGATGATTTACCGTTGCAACCGTGCGTTACACACCTTTGAGCAACCCCGCCATCGACCCTTCACGCTACCTGCTATCCAGCGTCCAAGTCGACCACGCTGTCTCGACGGCATGTTACATGCGTTTAACTTGTCACGTCGGCGCGGCCCACTGCGACGAACACGGATCATCGGCTTCGCGCCAGAACACACTAGGGCGCGTCGAGCGCGCGCACCTCCGCACTTGAAGCAACTGGCTAGGGTCGCCCCGCCCTGGTACATATACTCTATTCATTCAATATCTGTGATTTTTCTATAATTTGAAACCTCAGTGAAAAGAGACTGCTAATTGACTTATTTTTAGGCGATTGAGTGGTGTCTATGCAGCCTATGATGGTCCGCCCAAGTGCTCTAGTATTTTTACACTGTTGGGAGAACCAGAGAACCAGAGAACCAGAGAACCAGAGAACCAGAGAACCAGGTAGAGTAGAGAGCAGGCTCTGAACGCCCGTAGGTCCGGCTTATCTGTTTCCGCCCCTTTCGTTTGGCGGTGCCTAAATAGCCAGGCCATAGCCGCTAGGGCCAGCCCTC
>JARIBS010000029.1 GCA_029257385.1 Thiorhodococcus sp. | reverse complement strand
GTATGACCAACCGCGACACGCGCCATCATGCCGAGCGTCAACACGCCGATGGCGCCAACCGTGAGCGCGTGCAAAGCGCCGCGCGGGGGCAGGGCGCTAATGAAGGCGGGCAGTCCGTCCAGAATCAGACCCAGCGCGAGCCAAAACAGACCGACATAGAGCACGGTCAGCATGGGTGTGGTCCAGATGCGGCGATCGTGCCAGCCGAT
Source organism: Thiorhodococcus sp. (assembly GCA_029257385.1). Classification (GTDB taxonomy): domain Bacteria; phylum Pseudomonadota; class Gammaproteobacteria; order Chromatiales; family Chromatiaceae; genus Thiorhodococcus. Next base: position 13,679 of record JARIBS010000029.1, on the reverse strand, counting down.
TAGCCGAATCAATTGCAACACGCCCAGACCGATGGCGAACCCGCCCGCGAGCTGGCCCAGCGGTTGAGCGAGGTCGACAAGCAGAAGTCCAGCGGCGACCGCGAAAACCAGACGCTCCACCATGGGAAAAACGCGCGGCCGAGCGCCCTCAATGCCTTTCTCGATGAAGAAGGGCATCACCCGGCCCGCGACCAGAAGTATGATCAGGATCACCAGTTCGAGCATCAAACGATGGCCGCGCGTGGCGCCCCCAGGGAACAGTCCGAGCGCGTCCAGATGGGCCATCGCCCCGGCCAGTGTCATGCCGGCGAACACCCCGAGAAAGACACGGTTGACCGGATTGGGGCCAGACCAGAGCGGTCGCCAGAGCGCCAGCGCCAGCGCCGGGAAGAAGGCCAGATCGATGCCCGCGACTAGCAGGGACGGCAATCCCAGCCAAGGCGCGAGCCGCCCGGCCAGCCAGAGCGCGACCAAAGCGCCGAGCGTGGCCCCCGTGGCGGTTGGCATGCCGGTCCAATTGCGCACGGCGGTGAGCAGGAAGCCCGCCATCACCGCGGCGAAGTAGCCGAAGAGCATTTCATGGGCGTGCCAAGTGATGCCGGCGAGGTGGCTCGGCTGCGGAAAGGCGCCGCTGAGCATCCCCAGCCAGATGGCGACGCTCACGATGGCCGCGACGCCCGCGACGAGAAAGAAAGGACGAAAGCCCAGCGCCAGGACGGGGATGTCCAGGATTCGAGCCTGCCGGGTTTGGGAATCGGAGTTGAGGGTCATGCGGATCTCGGCGCCTTGATGGCTTGAGTAGAGCAATCCCGAACGCTAACCACCTGGCTAACCGTTGGCCTTGACGAGAATCAAGCGGCGGAGACGCGCCGCGCACCCTATCCCGATGGTTCGCCTCAATGCTCGCCCTTGGTGCGTAGCAGACCCGCAAGACGGTTACCCTGCTTCTGTGGACCGCCGCGCGGGAAGAGCGTGTGCAGATAGCGGTTGCTGCCGTGCTCGCTCCCCCAGACTTTGCGAAAATGGATGATCATGTCCCGCACCGTTGCCTGGGTGCCTTGGCGGGCGAAGCGCGCGCGCAGGAAGCGGATCACCTCCCAGTGCTCGGCGTTCAGCGTGAGTCCTTCCTGCTCGGCCAAGGCGCGCGCGAAGTCTTCCGACCAGTCGGATGGGTCGACGAGATAGCCCTCGCTGTCGGTGAGGATCTCGTGCTCGCGGACCTCGATCGCGCAGGTTGTCATGTCGGGATAGGCGTTGCTTCCGGACGGGAATTCGCCGGGCAGACCGCGTGAGTCCTGCTCGGATTGGGTGATCGACCACAGCTCAATGGAGATCTCGCCGTCGAGCCGTCCCTCGTAGCGCTCCACGCCGGAGACGAGGATCTTGCCGCTGGTCGGTGGCAGGTCGAATCTGGCCACGCCCGCGCGGTCGGTCAGCACCGGTGCGGTCTCGGCGTTGTCGGCATCCAGCTTGAGGACGACCGGGGTGCGCTTGAGTGGCTCACGCGTGGACTTCATGAAGACTTTTACTGCGATCATACTCAGGTCTCCGACTGATACGACATCCATCGGCCCATGGCTTCACGGCGACCATGCCAAAGATGGTCAGGATTGAGCCGAGATGCGCAAGATTAATCTAGTGTCTTTTAAGAGCGAATAAAAACGAAATCTGTTTGTCTTTAGATAGCGTAATTTTCGATCCACACCAGAATTCTTGGCATCTTCGCTGATCTTAAGTTAAGTGCTGGTGGAAAAAAGGCCGTGCGCGGACTCGCAATCTAAATGCACTCTCTGCGCGATATCGCGCATCGCCGTTTGGTCTTTGCGGGCAAAGAAAAAGGCGCCTAAGCGCCTTGCAAGTCTTGGTATGATTTGGCGTCCCCACGGGGGTTCGAACCCCGGTTACCGCCGTGAAAGGGCGGTGTCCTAGGCCACTAGACGATGGGGACAGAAACTTTTTCTAACCGACATCCAACCCGTGACCAATGGTTGAATGTGGACTCCAACTTTGGTGGAGCCAGGCGGGATCGAACCGCCGACCTCAACACTGCCAGTGTTGCGCTCTCCCAGCTGAGCTATGGCCCCAGTGCTCTGAGACGCGGCATAATAGTGACGTTTTTCAGGTTTGTCTAGCCTTTTTGAGATTTGCGTGTTCCGCGAGATTGAGCGATTGACTTCAATAATGTTGGATGAACGGTATCCCTCTATCCTATGCTGGAATTCGAGGTAATCGTTGGACTTTTGTAACTTGAGTGTCGCCCCAGGCGCACTTTAACGACTCTTTCACCCGTGTTTGGGAGCTTTTGATCCATGATGCGTATCTTCTTGTTTCTCGCCACGAACGTGGCGGTTCTGGCGGTCATCAGCGTCGTCTTCAGGCTGCTGGGGGTCGACAGTGTCCTGCGCGAGAGCGGCGGCATCGATATGGGCGCGCTGCTGATCATGGCGGCCATCATCGGCTTCAGCGGCTCGCTCATCTCGCTGTTCCTGTCGAAGACGATGGCCAAGCGCTCGATGGGCGTGGCGATCATCGAGCAGCCCTCGACGCCATTCGAGCGCTGGCTGATGGACACCGTGGCCCGTCAATCCGAGCGCGCCGGCATCCGGATGCCGGAGGTCGGCATCTTCGACTCGCCACAGCCCAACGCCTTCGCCACCGGATGGAACCGCAACGACGCCTTGGTCGCCGTCAGCACGGGGCTGGTCAGACACATGAGCGAGGACGAGGTCGCCGCCGTCGTCGGCCACGAGATCAGCCATGTGGCCAATGGCGATATGGTCACGCTGACGCTCATCCAGGGTGTGGTCAACACGTTCGTAATCTTCCTTGCCCGCATCATCGGACACATCGTCGACCGCGTGATTCTGAAAAATGAGCGGGGTTACGGCGTTGGTTATTTCGTGACCTCGATCGTCGCCCAGCTATTGCTCTCCATCCTCGCGAGCATGATTGTGATGTGGTTCTCGCGCTATCGTGAATTTCGCGCCGACGCAGGCGGCGCCAGCCTGACCAGCCGCCACCAGATGGCCGATGCGCTACGCGCGCTGCAACGTGTTCACGAGCCTCAGGACTTACCCGCAGAAGAATTCGCCGCCTTCGGCATCTCGGGCAAGATCGGCGAGGGCTTTGCGGCACTTTTTCGCAGTCACCCGCCACTCGAGAAGCGCATCGCAGCGCTCGAGCAGAGTCCCGTCTGATCGACGCGAACTGAAATCCGCTCGATGCTTGAAGAAAGGCGCGATCGAAGTTAGTCTCATTATTAATAACCCTGAGTGTACGCTCAACGTCGATCAACGACGACGAAGAATGCCGGAGTTCCACCATGTGGCGCAATGCCGAGGATCGCTACGGTCGCATCTCTATCGCTGCCCATTGGCTAACGGCCATCATCATCGTCGGTCTCTTCGGATTCGGACTTTGGATGGTCGAGCTGACCTACTACGACGCCTGGTACCGTACCGCGCCCTGGCTGCACAAAAGTTTCGGCATCCTGCTGTTCATCGTGCTCGTCCTGCGGCTGTCGTGGCGACTGGTTGATCCGCTTCCCACGCCGGAGCCGACGCTTGGAGGCTTTGAGCGAAAGGCATCTAAGTGGACGCACGCGCTGCTCTATCTGATGCTGTTTGGCGTTCTGATCAGCGGGTATCTCATCTCGACGGCTAAAGGTGAGGGCATCGCGGTCTTCGGCCTCTTCGAGGTTCCGGCAACCCTGACGCATCTGCCAAATCAGGCCGACTGGGCGGGCGAGATTCATCTGATCCTATCTATCGCCCTTATCGCGCTCGCTAGCTTGCATGCCTTGGCGGCCCTCAAGCATCATTTCATCGACCGCGACCGCACCCTGTTGCGGATGCTCGGTCGCTCCAAGCTGGATAGAAATCACCACGAACGAGGAGATCGGAGATGAAGATTAAAACGCTTGGTCTGACTGGCCTGACGCTGGCACTGGCCATCGCGCTCCCGAGTGTCGGCAACGCAGCCCCGGAACGCTATGTCATCGACACGGAAGGCGCTCACGCCTTCATCCAGTTCCGCGTCAAACACTTAGGATATTCTTGGCTTTACGGCAGGTTCAATAATTTCGAGGGGCATTTCACCTACGACCCGGACGACACCAAGAGTTCCAACGTCGAGCTGACCATCCAAACCGCGAGCATCGATTCCAATCATGCCGAGCGCGACAAGCATCTGCGCGATGATGAATTCCTCGATGTGAGCAAGTATCCGACGGCCTCCTTCAAGAGCACATCCTACAGGGAGACGGGATTGAACAAAGCGGTGCTGGAGGGGGAGCTGACACTCAAGGGCATCACCAAACCGGTGACTATCAAGGTGGAGAAGATCGGCAGTGGCCCGGATCCCTGGGGCGGTTACAGGCGCGGATTTCAGGGCAGCACAGAATTCGCACTGAAAGACTTCGGCATCGACTACGACCTGGGACCAGCCTCGCGCAAGGTCGAGATGATCCTGACCGTCGAGGGCATTCGCCAGTAGGCGAGTTCCGGTAGTCAGTGGGGCGCAGCGTTCGAAGGGGCGCTGCACTCCATTCAACCTATTGAATCTGGACGGTGCCTCGAACCGTTGGCGGCAGTGCGGATGACCGCCCTGGTCATGTGGGCGGCGTCAGCTCGGAACGAACGACGCCAGGCAACAGCTTCAGAGCAGTCCCTCGATCGCCTTCACCACTTTGCTGCTCTGTGGTTTGGTGATGCTGGCGTAGTAATCGACCAGATTGCCGTCGCGGTCGATCAGGTACTTGTAGAAATTCCACTTGGGATAGGGCGCACCGGCTGCGGCAAGTCGCTCAAACAGCGGCGAGGCAGTGCTTTTTTTGACGCTCACCTTTTCGAACATCGGAAACTCAACCGAGTAGGTCAGACGGCAAAACGACTTGATCTCCTCTTCCGTCCCCGGCTCTTGACCGGCGAAATCGTTCGACGGAAAACCCAGCACGACGAGTCCCTTGTCTTTGTATTTGGCGTAGAGGTTCTCGAGCCCCTCATACTGAGGTGTAAAACCGCACTTACTGGCGGTATTGACGATGAGAATGACCTGGCCCTGATAGGCATCGCAAAGATTCACGACATCTTCTCCCGCCAACCGGCGCACGTCGAGATCCAGCAGCGAAGAGCAGGTCTTGGGGTCGGCCGAGGCATTGACGCTCATCGCAGCCAGGCTAAGTAATAGCAGGGAATGTTTCATCAAGAGCGCCTCGTTCTGAGTGAAAATCGGGAGTGTGGAGCGCGTGGCCAGAGCGGCCAGTCGACCAGTGTTTCTCTGATGTAGAGCGGGCAGATCAGTATTGCAATACCTGCTCTAGGACCGATCATTCAGGCAATGCAGCGCGCGCTGCCATTGCAGCAGTCATCAACCGTAACGAGTTAGGGTAGGATATGAACGATTGGGTCAGGGCGAAGGTCGTTGGCAAGCACACATGGGCCGAAGGACTCTATAGTCTGCAATTTGAAGCACCCATCGCGGACTATATAGCGGGGCAGTATGTCAAGATTGCCCTGGATATCGAAGGTGAACGCGTCGGTCGCCCCTATTCGCTGGTTAACGCACCCCAGGATCGCCCTCTGGAGATTTATTTCAACGAGGTTCCGCAGGGACCGCTGACGCCGCCGCTGTCTGCACTTGATCTAGGCGATGAGGTTTGGATGACGGCACGCGCCAGTGGCATCTTCACGCTGGACACGGTCAAGTCGGCGGACGATCTCTGGCTGTTTGCCACTGGCACCGGGCTTGGCGTGTATCTCTCAATTCTGCGCACCCGCGATCCATGGGAGCGCTTTAAGCGCGTTTTCCTGGTCCATGGGGTACGCTTGAGCGCCGACTTGGCCTACGCCGAAACGCTCAACAACATCGCGACACAATACGGCGAGCGCTTCACCTACCTGCCCGCCGTCAGCCGCGAGCACTGCTCCGGCACGCTCGCCGGTCGCATCACCGATCTGCTCGAGGATGGTCAACTCGAAACCCGCTTGGGCGCAACCATCGATCCGGCGACCAGTCACGTCATGCTGTGCGGCAACTCGGCCATGATCAAGGACGCCAAGATTTTCCTGGAGGCGCGCGGACTCGCCCGTCACAGCCGTCACACGCCAGGACACTACACGACCGAGCAGTATCACTGATCCTGACTATCGCACGCTGCCCGGCGCTATGGATTCCGGGTCGGCTGGTTGTTCTCTCCATGTTATGAGGTAAGCGCAAACTGATGAATTCGGACGTAATCATCGTCGGAGCCGGGCTCTCCGGGCTCGCATGTGCGCTGACCCTGCGCGAGCAGGGCCTCGAACCATTGATCGTCGAGGCATCCGACGCCGTCGGCGGGCGTATGCGCACCGATCACAGAGGTGGATTTCTGCTCGACCGCGGGTTTCAGGTGCTACAAACCTGGTATCCCGAGGCCAGGGCGTTGCTCGATTACGCGTCGCTGGGTTTGCGCCCCTTCTATCCGGGAGCGCTGGTGCAGATGCGCGGGCGCCGATACCGCGTCAGCGATGTCTGGCGACGCCCTCAGCGCCTGCCCGAGATGCTCTTCTCGCCCATCGGCAGTCTGTCCGACAAGTTGCGTATGCTCGGTCTGCGCCGCCGCTGTCTGCGCGGCGATCTACAATCGCTCTATCAGCATCCAGAAACTACCGCCCACGAGCTGCTGAGCGACCTGGGCTTCTCGCCACGGATGATCGAGCGCTTCTACAAGCCCTTCTTCAGCGGGGTTTTCTTCGAGCCCGAACTCGACGTTTCCTCGCGTGCTTTCGAATTTGTCTTTCGCGCCTTCGCCCTCGGGGATACGGCGCTTCCCGCGCGGGGCATGGGCGAGATACCCGCCCAGCTTGCGGCGCGGCTGCCGCGCGGACTGGTGCGCCTGAACAATCGCGTCGAGCGCATCGAGTCCCGCCAAGCCATCCTTGAATCAGGTGGGCGGCTCACGGCACGCGCGGTTGTCATTGCCACCGAGGCACATGAGACGGCGCGTCTCTTGCACCAACCCCGAACCGAACCCTCCTCCTACCGGGGCACTACTTGCTTTTATTTTGCTGCCCACCAACCGCCTTTTCACGGCCCTTATTTGGTTCTCAACGGTGAGGGGCGTGGGTGGATCAACAGTCTGCTCTGTTCGAGCAACCTCTCCGAGCACTATGCACCGCCGGGTCAGAGCCTGATCACCGTCAACGTCCATGGCGCCGATCACAACCCGGATGCGCTCGAAACCCGTATCCGCGCGGAGCTGCACACGTGGTTTGGCGAGCAGGTGCGGGACTGGCGCCGCCTGGCAGTCTATCGCCTGCCCAAGGCGTTGCCGGCACAGACTCCGCCCGTGCTCTACCCCGGCAAGCAGCCGCTGCGCCGCTCGGAGTGGCTGTGGAGCTGTGGCGAGTACCAATCCGCGCCCTCAATCCAATGGGCCTTACACTCCGGGCGGCGCGCCGGGCGGGAGATCGCCACAGCGCTGTTGGGCGAACCGCGCGATCACCTTTCCAGCAACAGACATCCAGCGCACTAGCCAAACGGCGTGGCGTTTTAGCGCACGTTCGCGATAAGAAGATCACGCGGGCAGATCGCCCGCCAGTAAGCGCTGCACCGTCAATCCAGCCAGCGTGAGGCCGTAGAGTGGTGGCATATAGCTCAGGGTGCCGTTGACTGCGCGTGGACGCCCGCGACTGGTATCGCTCGGCGGCAGGGGTGGTAGCGGTTGTTCTTCCGACCAGACCACGGTGATACCGCGCCCGATGCCGCGTCGGCGCAAGCGCCCGCGCACCGCCCGCGCGAGAGCGCAGACGCGAGTGTCCATGAGGTCGCCGACCTGCACCCGTGTCGGGTCCATTCGACCTCCGGCGCCCATGCTGCTGAGGATCGGCAGACCCAGACGCCAGGCGGTCTCAATCAACGATACCTTGCTACTCAAGCTGTCGATGGCATCAATGACTTGATCGAAAGGCTCTGACAGAAACTGTTCCATGCCATCTTCATCGAGAAACTCCGGCACGGTCCGGAGACGACAGGTCGGATTGATGTCGGCGATCCGCTCGGCCATGACCTCCGTCTTGTATCGCCCGAGCGTGGAGCGCAGCGCGACGAGCTGGCGATTGAGGTTGGATGCATCGACCCGGTCGTGATCGACTAGGGTGAGCGCGCCGACCCCGGCCCGCGCAAGCGCCTCGGCGGCAGGCGCGCCGACCCCGCCGAGCCCGGCGACCAGCACATGGCTCTCGCTCAACCGCGCCACACCGGTCTCGCCGACCAGAATGCGCGTGCGGTCCCACAGCGGATCGTCCAGCGTCAGGGGTGTTGGATGCATGGCAGATTCAGAACTTCACGGGCGTTTTCGGTCGTACGGGCCGCAATCAGCTCGGGCTCTGACTCACGGATTTCGGCCAGGGCGGCCAGTACATCCGGCAGATATTCCGGGCTGTTGCGCTCGCCCTGGTGTGCTGCCACCGTCATATCCGGCGCATCAGTTTCGAGCACCAAGGCATCCAATGGTAGCCGCGCGGCAAGCCGGCGCAGTTTGCTCGAACGCTGAAACGTCAGCATGCCGCCGAAGCCGAGTTTGAATCCCAGATCCAGATACTTGAACGCTTGCTGAAGGCTGCCGTTGAAGGCGTGCGCGATGCCGCCTGACACCGGGATTTTACGCAGGGCCGCCAACACCGCGTCATGGGCCTTGCGTACATGCAGCAGGACCGGCAGTCCATGGTTTTGAGCGACCGATAGCTGGGCTTCGAAGAGCTGTTGCTGTCGCGCTCGGTCGAGACTGCGCACCTGATAGTCAAGCCCGATCTCACCGATCGCCACTGGCCGATGGCGCTTGACGGCCTGCTCCAACGCGGCAAGATCCTCTGCTTGGTGCTGCTCCAGAAAAACCGGGTGTAATCCCAGGGCTGGATACAGTTTCGGAACGCCCTCGGCCGACGCACACAGCGCCAGCAGCGCGGGCCAGCCGTCAGCTGCGATCGCCGGGATCACCAAGGCGCTCAGTCCGACGTCCCGGCAGCGTGCGCGTACTGCCTCACGATCGGTATCGAACGCAGCTACGTCTAGATGGCAATGGGTGTCGATCAATTCCATCTCAAACAGAAAATTGGTTCATATTGAGTGTCCAGAAAGCTTGACATATATTTACGTCAAGCTAAGATGACACTTGGAATCTAGAAGGGTTCCGCAGAGGCACTTAAAAACCAATATTTTGAGAGTATGCGAGAATTTCTTGCTGCGGCGGATCAGTCTGCTACAAGCTCTCATCTGGTTATACGCGTGTTGATACAGTATCTACCGGAGGCCAAAAATGGCTGATATGAAGAGTCTGTCGGGTCTGACCGAACAGCAAGCAAAAGAATTCCATGAGCAGTGGAAAGTGACCTACGTCGCATTTGTCGGCCTAGCCGCTCTAGCCCATCTGTTCGTCATCGCGGCGAGTCCTTGGTGGTAATCGGGAGTATATGACATGTCATTTCAGTTCATGGGTTATAAGCCAGCCGAAAACGACTATAAAATCTGGTTGGTTGTCAATCCCGCCAAGTGGCTGATTCCGACGCTGGTTGCCGTGCTGGCTATCGCCCTCATGATTCACTTCTTTGCATTCTCGCTTGAGGGTCTGGGCTGGAGCGCACCGGCTCCTGCAGCTGTCGAAGCCGCTCCGCCTCAAACCGCGCCTGCAGGCTGAGTTTCGTTCCGTCGTGGCGATCTCTAGTCACGGCAGTAATAACTGCCGACTGCTCAAAGGCAGCGGCATTTACATTCACCCCTTTCGGAGGGTCTATCGATGGCTGAGCAATCTTTGTCTGGCTTGACCGAACAGCAAGCAAAAGAGTTTCATGAGCAGTGGAAAGTGACGTACGTCGCATTTGTCGGCCTGGCCGCTTTGGCTCACCTGTTCGTTATTGCTGCCCGTCCTTGGTGGTAGTTAACTAGCTTTCGATTAAATAGAGGTCAATACAATGAGCGACGTCGCAAAGCCCAACAATCCTCAAGACGACTGGAAAATCTGGCTGGTTGTCAATCCTGCTACTTGGCTGATGCCCATTTTCTTTGCGCTGCTAGTACTTGCTATCGCTGTGCATTGGGTCGTGTTTGCAGTCGGTCTTGGCTGGAAGTAATCCTGATGTAACTCCAAGCTGCTCACGTCTCGTTGAAGCAGCGACGAGAGACGCGCGGCGCTATGCGCCAATACGGTGGATAGAGATTCAGGGCGCCCCTGAATTTTCTATCCACCGTTTGATTTTATGTCATCTAACGCCCCCATTCGACTGCTCCCTCTCTCCTCATCGCCCACCGAGTTTGTTCTTCTCCTAAAAATTTCTGATGCAAAACGAGTCCGTGAGCGGCTTCGTTGGTCCGGTATCTTCGATGTAAGTCGGAGCTTCAACGAGCGTTTGCGCATTTCTCGCCTAACGATGCGGTCTACGTGACTTTCAATGTGGTATCCGGAAGCGTAAAATCACCGATTTTAGAGGTTTACGACCAGGCTTCGAGGCTTCGGCTGGTTGTTACTCCCGAAATTCTGGCTTTTGGGCGTCGGATTGTTCTACGCCAAGTAGATGCGATTAGTTTGATTTATTTTCCCAATTCTCACCTGGAGATGACATCGGCATGAGTCAACCTATCGACCCACGGTTACTCGCGTGGCGTCAGTTGGTGCGCAAGTTGATGCCTTTCGCTGATGTGGCGACGGCTGATTTGCCCTTAAAACGCTTGCTGCGCTTGTCGCTGTTCCAAGTCTCTGTTGCCATTGCAATGGTATTGTTAACTGGAACACTCAATCGCGTCATGGTGGTTGAGCTGAATGTTCCAACTTGGCTCGTCGCGACCATGGTTGCCCTACCGCTGGTCTTCGCGCCCTTCCGGGCGCTGATCGGCCATCGTTCCGACTATCATCATTCCGCATTCGGTTTGCGTCGTATCCCTTATATCTGGTTTGGAACCATGTTGCAGTTTGGTGGATTCGCCATCATGCCGTTCGCTCTGCTGCTTTTGGCCGATGCAGATAACAGTTTAAATTTTCTGGGTAAAATCGGTGCTGGATTAGCCTTTCTGATGGTTGGCGCCGGCCTGCACACGACTCAAACGGCAGGTCTTGCCTTAGCGACCGACTTGGCGCCGCCGGACAAGCGCCCGCGCGTTGTGGCTCTCCTATATGTGACCCTGCTGTTGGGAATGGTTGTAAGCGCTTTGCTGTTTGGTCAATTGTTGACAAACTTCTCTCAACAACTGCTGATTCAGCTCATTCAAGGTGCTGCGGTCGCAACAATTCTTCTAAATGTCGTTGCGCTGTGGAAGCAAGAGGCGATTGATTCGCTACGCGCGAGCGCACCCGTTGAGCGGCCACCCTTTCTGGATGCGTGGCGAGACTTTGCCCGAGGCGGCCAAGCGGGCCGATTGCTGCTTGCCGTCGGGTTGGGCACTGCTGGGTTCACCATGCAGGATATTCTCCTGGAGCCTTATGGCGCACAGGTGCTCAACATGACGGTTTCGCAGACTACCGCATTGACCGCCTTGCTCGCGGCCGGAACGCTGGCCGCATTCGTGCTTGCCGGTTATCTGCTAGGGCGAGGCGGTAACGCCTACAGAATCAGTGTTGCTGGAGTGATAGTCGGTATCTTTGCCTTCGTGGCGGTCATCTATGCGGCGACTTTGGGTTCTACGTCCCTGTTTCGAGTAGGAACTGCATTGATCGGCTTCGGTGCCGGATTGTTAGCGGTCGGAACCTTGACTGCTGCAATGGATATGGCAGAAGACGGTCACAGCGGCATAGCGCTTGGTGCCTGGGGCGCTGTTCAAGCAACGTCGTGGGGGGTCGCTGTTGCGTTTGGCGGAGCCATGCGCGATATCGTTTCGGGAGTGGCCGCTACGGGCGCTTTTGGGCAGGAGTGGACTGGCCCAGTGATTGGCTATAGTTCAGTCTATGCCCTAGAGATCTTGCTTTTGAGCGCAACGCTGATCGTCCTGGTGCCGATGGCACTGCGAAATAGCGGTGTCCAGACTCGTGCGTCTTCAAGAATTGGTTTGGATCAAATGCCTTGACGCTCGTTATCAACGATAGATCGGGATCGTATATTTCGCGCCCCGAAGCCGATCTATCGTGATTAGAGATCGGCTAAAAGCGCCGCACTCTACGCTTTCGAGCTATCATCGCGAGCTTTGTCGATGAGTTTATCGGCAATGACTAGTAGATCGGGTAACTCTTTCACCCTTTGCCCCAGCACGGCATAACGACCACCGACAGTAAGGGTGGGTACGGAGTTAATGGCGTATTTTTCCGCAAGGTAGTCGCTTCTTCCGATCTTGGTTTGGACGTCGAAAGAGTTATAGACTTGGGAAAATGCTTCCACGTCAATCGCTTTGCTTTTCAACCAGTTGAGTGTTGCTGGCTCGGTGTGGAGTTTTACACGCTCTTTTTGTAACGCATGGAACACTTCTTGGTGGAGTTGTTCAAGCATGCCCATGCTCTCTAACGAGTAATACAAGCGCGCCAGATTTGCCCAGGCTTGCCGCCTGAACGTGACAGGAACACGGCGAAACGCGACATCTTCTGGCAGCTTAGACTTCCAGGATTTCACGAAAGGGCGAAGGTCACTGCAATGTGGGCAGCCGTAGGAAAAAAACTCTAATACCTCTATCTTTCCAGGTGTGTCACCAGGCTGGGCTGGCTTGATGGCGCGCCAATCCTGACCCTCTTCGAGCTGCTCGGCGATCACGGTTGGAAGCATAGTAGCTGTGATAGCGCCTAGTGCAAATTGGTTGAAGCGTCTTCGACTTAAGGTCATCAATCTCTCCTTAAGAGATGGTGAAAGGGGTCGGAAGCAATATTATTCTGAGCGTGATTTCCAGATTGCCCAAGCCGCAATTAGGCCGATGGCTGCGAAACTGATGAGAGACCAGTTCGCCAACGACATCCCAAGTATCTGAAAGCCATCATCCTCGCAAAAACCTGTCGCTAAAAATAACGAGGGCAGTTGTTGGCCAAGCCATTCGACAAAAAGTTCAACGTTCCCTAGCTCGCTTCCGATGCAGCTGACGTCGTCAAAGCGTTGATGCTGTAGCCAGCTTTGATAACCTGCGGTACTTGCTCCGGCGATCGCAGTGCAGACAGCAAGAATGCCAAGAGTCAAACCAAGAGCGCGGCGATGAATCGTCAACATCACGGCGAGCGCAAGTCCACCGAAAACGAGTATCAAAAGACGCTGGAAAATACACAGATGGCAGGGGGCTAGATGAAGCCAATCGGATAGGCCGACCGATAACAGGCCGATAATGATTGCCGCTACGCTTAGAATCAGCCATACATGCTGGAGTCTATTTTGCATTACTGTTAACTTCGAAGGCTAAGATCCCAAGATTCAGCGTCTGCCGCTCTCCAAAAACGAGAATCTCAAGTTTTTAGGGGGCCGACTCAGATACAACCGTACCGGACCGATACTATGTGATCTTAGACGGATACATTCAAGAGGTACTTGACACGCTCGGATGAGTTGATATACTTAGTCGATTCCTGACGGATCGGGGATTTTTGATGGTTGAGCGATTTTGCGACGGAGCATTTAGGTGTTGACGTCTGATTGTATTGTTGTATACTGGTTGGTCTGGGCGGGTTATTTTCCTGCTTAGTATTTGCAGTATTTAGATCTTTAACAAGCTGTTCAGATAATTTGTGTGGGTGCTCTGATGTCGCT
>JARIBS010000076.1 GCA_029257385.1 Thiorhodococcus sp. | reverse complement strand
CAGGCGTCCGCCATGGCGGGGTGGTGCAAGGTGTTTCAGTGGGATAGTCTCCCGAAGTCAAAGCCACCTAATGTCTCACCCGGACTGGATTGTCGCAAGGCTGGCATTTGAGGCGAGCGGGAATTGCTGCGCTGTTTATCCCTCGCCAGAGGAGCAGCGCCAGTTTCGACATCGCAGCATGCCAAGCCCGCGTCTCTAGGCTAGGCGGTGAGAATCCCTTTCCCCGCAGCACAGGCTATCGCTATCATGCGATCAATAGCCTGACAGACGATGCGCATCGATAACCGCCCCGCCAGCGTCGTCGGTGCGGGCATGGCTGAGTGCCTAGAACACGTCGGACCACATCCAGACCAATCCCCTGATCCACAAACCGTTTCTGCTCTCGAGCGGGTCGTGCCCGTTAGAGACGCCTGTACCCAGTAATCTCGGCAATCTACATGGCCCGCAAATTTTTTCTATACGCCTTGCTCGCCGTCTTGCTCGTTGCCCTGCTGCGTGGCGGGGTTGCACTGATGAGCTTCGACTCTCGATTCGACGACGGAGCTACGCTCCTGGTGTTCGCCCATCAAGACGACGATCTGCTCTGGATGCAGCCCTTGCAGGATTCCGCCACCATGCTTTTGCTTGCCGGTTCGCCGCTCGCACCGGCTCAGGGCGCGGTGGTGGCGCAGCACTCGCCGTCCTACCAGAACCGATGGCGAGGTCTCTTCGCCGACAAGGCGACCGATCAGGAGTGGCTCGACGATTTCGGTTTACGCGATCGTTGCGAACGCGAACAGGACTGGAACTACGAGCGGATTCGTGCGGCGGTCGAGCCTTGGGTGGCCAAATCCGAGTTCACTCGGATCGTGACGCACAACAACTGGGGCGAGTACGGACATATCCACCACCGCTGGGTAAATCAGGCCGTGCGGGAGGCGGCCGTGCGGTACGGCAAAGACGTCTGGGTGCTCAATACCCTGGTGCTCTTTCATGGGGATGACGCCGTCTATCTCGACCTCGGCGCTTGGCACTTGCCCGCGTTGCGGACCCGATTCTCGTCGGATGCCTTCTTCGAGACCCGCAGCATCTACCAGCGGACCGAATTCAAAGCCACTCCAGCCGGCGTGGATACCTGGACTTGGTTCGACGGCGATGATCAGTACCCGCACGGTGAGCGCACCTTCGTTAAGATCGTCGATCAGGGCAGGGATCACACCCAGAGCGATCCCCTGATCCACAAAACCGTTTCCGCCCTCGAGCGGCTCGTGCCCGTTAGAGAAGCCTGTACGCAGTAACCTTCGGAATCCACATGGCCCGCAAATTCTTTCTGTACACCGTGCTCGCCGCCTTTCTCTTTGGTGTGATCGAACTCATGAGTTTCGGCTTTTTCAGCCTCTTTCATGATCGATTCACCTTTCTGGAGACGGGGCTTTATCGGCTCTCCGACACCGATCTCCCCTTGGTTGAGAAACGCTTCGATGCGCGTCTGGGCTGGGGTGAGCACCACACGACGCCCCATGGCGAGCGACCGATGGTGCGCACCTACGGCACCCCCTTGATGGCGACCTACGGCGATTCTTATACCTATTGCGCCGAGGTCGAGGACGATGAAACCTGGCAGACCTTTCTGGCCGATGACACGCACTCGGATATCTACAACTATGGCGTGGGTGGTTTTGGGACGGGACAGGCTTATCTCAGGTTTCGCGACGAATTCTCCAGCCATCAGACACCGGTGGTCACACTCGGCTTGATCACGGAGAACATCAACCGGACGGTCAACGTCTATCGCCCCTACTACTATCCGGCAACCCAACTGCGCTTTACCAAGCCGCGATTCATTCTGCGCGACGGCGATCTGGCGTTGTTGGAGAACCCCATCCAGGACAAAGTGGACTTGCGAAAGCTGATGGACGACGGGTTCCTGCGCACAGTCGGCAAGAATGACTGGTGGTTCAATCGGGATGAGTATCCGGTCCTGGGTTTTCCCTACAGCGCCATCCTGCTCAACCAGCGTATCTGGAAGGAGGCCGCCTTCGGCAAGATGGAGCGCCCGGTGACCGACATGAACCCACGACCCTGGGCTGAACTCTGGAAGCAGGACGCGCCTCGGTCGCTCATGTTCGCGCTCTTTGATCGGTTCTTCGACGACGCGCGCGAACTGGGTGCGCGCCCCCTCTTGCTGATTCTGCCGCAACGCGAGGAGGTCGAGGAGCAGGTGCGCACCGGGCGTTTGCCACATGCGGTACAGAGCATTCTCGATCACTGCGAGGCACAGTCGCTGGAGTGCATCGAGATGATCTCAGTCCTCGCGCAGCAGGTGCAGACTGGCGGGGCGCAGACGCTCGATGAGTTATTTCTAAGCGCCCACGTCTCGCCTGAGGGAAATCGCCTGATCGCTCAGCGCATCGCGCAGTGGTTGCGCGAGCAGGGTCTGGATCGCCAGGGCAGTGGGGATGCGCAAGGGTCGGAGCCAAGGGTGCGATGAGCCGCCACTCGGCGCGCGCAGTTTAGAAGAGCGTGTAGATAAAGGGCGCCATCACCGAGCCTTGGGCGAGGATGAGCAGTGAGCTGAGCAGTCCCATCACCACCAGAATGGGTATCAGCCAAAATTTCTTGCGCTGACGCATGAAGTCCCAAAGGTCTTTGAAGAGGTCGAGCATCAAAAAGGGCGCTCCATGGATTGGGGTGGCTCGGGGTGGCTGCTCTCGCGATAGCTCGCGGCGTTCGGGTCGAGCCGACGTTGCATGGGGTCTCGGCCAAACAGCCGCATGAGCAGACCGATGGGAGTGAACAGCAATAGATAGATCACCGACAGCAGGATAGGTGTGATAACGCGGTTGGCGAGCAAACCAAAGCGCATCCATCCCACATAGACGGGGCGCAGGCTGTTAGGTGCCGCCAAGGCCCAGAGGATCAGGATCGTGGCGATCACCCATGGCCAGATGGGGAAACGGGCCTCCACCAGCCACGGCAGAAAGAGACCAAACAGCCCGGCGAAGACCCCGCCGACGGTAAGTCCGAAGCCTCTCAGTCCGGCGGTGTCGATCTCTGGGATTTGATGCATGCGATAGATACCTTCAGTCCAACTCAAATTCGTCGCGCCAGGTATCGTCGCCAACCCAGTCGCCTTGCTCGCTCTTGGCCAGCAGATGGTTTCCCAAAACCAGATAGTCCATTTCGGTGCGCATGAAACAGCGCACTGCATCCTCCGGGGTGCAGACGATGGGTTCGCCCCGGACATTGAACGAGGTGTTGATCAGCATGGGGCAGCCCGTGCGCTCGGCGAAGCCCTCGATGAGCCGATGAAAGCGCGGGTTGGTCTCACGATGGACGGTTTGGATGCGTGCCGAATAGTCCACATGGGTAATCGCTGGCACCCGCGAACGCGGGATATTGAGCTTGTCGATGCCAAACAGAGTGTGCTGCGCGGCCTCAATGTCGATGCGCTGAGAGGGCAATACCGGCGCTGTGATGAGCATGTAGGGGCTAGCACCCGAGTGATCGAAACAGTCCGATACCCGCTCGGCGAGCACGGCCGGTGCGAATGGGCGAAACGACTCGCGATACTTGATCTTGAGGTTCATCACCGACTGCATGCGCGGGCTGCGCGGGTCGCCAAGGATCGATCGGGCACCGAGCGCCCTGGGGCCGAACTCCATGCGCCCCTGGAACCAACCGACGACGCTCTCCTCCTCCAGCAGTTGAGCGACGCGCGCGATCAGTGTCTCCTCTTCGAGGTGCTGGTGCACAATCCCCGAGGCCGTCAGAGATGCGCTGATCTCCTCGTCCGTGAACGCAGGTCCCAGATAGGCGCCACACATGGCATCATCCGGCGTCGGGATGCGCGGACGGTCCAGGTACTGATGCCAGACCGAGAGCGCCGCACCCAGTGCGCCGCCGGCATCGCCGGACGCAGGCTGTATCCAGATATGCTCAAAGGGACCTTCGCGCAGCAGGCGTCCGTTGGCGACGCAGTTTAAGGCAACACCCCCGGCGAGGCAGAGATTCTCAACGCCGAGTTCGCTGTGGATGGTCCGGCCAAGGCGTAGCACCACCTCCTCCGTGACCGCCTGAATCGAGGCGGCCAGATCCATCTCGCGCTGGGTGATCTCGGCCTCGGGTGCGCGTGGCGGTCCGCCGAACAGCTTCGCGAAGCGCCGGTTGGTCATGGTCAGGCCATGGGCGTAATTGAAGTAGCGCATATCCAGGCGGAAGGTGCCGTCGTCCTTGAGCGCGATCAGATGCTTGAGGATCGTCTCCTTGAATCTTGGCTCTCCATAGGGCGCCAGCCCCATGAGCTTGTATTCGCCCGAGTTGACCTTGAATCCAGTGAAATAGGTGAAGGCCGAGTACAGAAGTCCGAGCGAATGGGGAAAGCGGATCTCCCATTGTGGTTCGAGGCGGTTGCCCTCTCCCAGCCAGACCGAGGTCGTCGCCCATTCGCCCACACCGTCCATGCACAGCACGGCGGCGCGCTCGAAAGGGCTTGGGAAGAAGGCCGATGCGGCATGGGACTGATGGTGCTGGGCAAACAGCAGTCGGGGCAGGTCGCTTTGCGGGACTCCTCCAAGAGCGGCCAACTCCTGTTTCAACAGCCCCTTGAGGTTTAACTTCTCGTTTAGCCAGACCGGCATCGACGTGAGGAAGGATCGCAGTCCGCGTGGGGCGTAGCTCAGATAGGTTTCTAACAGACGCTCGAATTTAATCAACGGCTTGTCGTAGAAAACGACCTCGTCGATGTCGGCAAGAGCGATACCGCCCTCGCTCAAGCAGAAACGGATCGCGGCGGCCGGAAAATTGGCGTCGTGCTTCTTGCGTGAGAAGCGTTCCTCCTGAGCGGCGGCCAGGATCTTTCCGTCGCGAACCAGACAGGCCGCGCTATCGTGATAGAAGGCGGAGATTCCCAGGATGTTCATGGTTGACCGGTGTGTTGGAGCGTTTCGCGCCGTGGTCGGCGCGCGGCGCGGCCGATCAGCCTAGATGTAGATTGCTATGATTGTCAGTCAGAAGGGTGGGCGCGTTCAAGAGCGAGCCATTGGGAAACGGTGAGAAAAAGGTGTCAGTGCGGACTTGCCAAGCCGCACTGACACCTTATTTTAAGATGCTAGACTTGGTCCCAATAACCGACAAATGCTGGGGTTCACTCTCGCTTACCCCAACCTATGCGAGCTGCCGCACCCAAGGTGGGTTCCACTGAATTTCAGGAGCTGTGATGCAAATCATCAAGAGCGATGTGGTGGTTGTCGGTGGCGGTGGTGCCGGATTGCGTGCCGCGATTGCGGCCGCTGAGTCCGACCCCGGTCTGTCGATCTCGCTGATCTCCAAGGTCGTGCCGATGCGCAGCCATACGGTCGCGGCGGAAGGTGGCTCGGCAGGCGTGATCCGCGACGACGATTCGCTTGATCAGCATTTCGCCGATACCGTCTCTGGCGGCGACTGGCTGTGTGATCAGGATGCGGTGGAGTATTTCGTCGAGCACTGCACAGAAGAAATGATCCAGCTCGAACACTGGGGCTGTCCTTGGAGCCGTCAGGAGGATGGCCAGATCAATGTCCGCTTCTTTGGCGGCATGAAGGTGCAGCGCACTTGGTTCGCTTCGGATAAGAGCGGCTTTCATCTCCTGCATACGCTCTTTCAGACCTCGCTCAAATACCCTGCCATTGAGCGTTATGACGAGTTTTTCGTCGCTGATCTGCTGGTTGAAAAGGGCCACGTGCGCGGCGTGCTCGCCATCGAAATCGCAACCGGCGCGTTCTTTCTCTTTGAATGCAAGGCGGTGATTCTCTGCACCGGCGGTGCGGCGCGGGTCTATAGCCAGAATACCAATGCCGGGATCGTCACCGGCGACGGTATGGGCATCGCCTACCGGCAGGGCGTGGCGCTGCGTGACATGGAGTTTGTGCAATATCATCCCACCGCGCTGCCCGGCACCGGCATCCTCATCACTGAAGGCTGTCGCGGCGAGGGTGCAATCCTCACCAACAAACACGGCTACCGTTATCTCCAGGATTATGGTCTGGGACCGCTCGATCCCTGGCCGCGACCCAAAGCGATGGAGCTGGGACCGCGCGACCGACTGTCGCAGGCGTTCTGGCACGAAGAGCAGAACGGCAACACCATCGACACGCCCCAGGGCCGTGTCGTGCATCTGGATTTGCGCCATCTTGGCGCGCAGCGCATCCACGAGCGGCTGCCACTGATCACTGAGATTGCACGGACCTTTGTCGGCGTCGATCCGCTCACGCAGCCGATTCCGGTGCGCCCGGCGGTGCATTACACCATGGGCGGCATCGCGTGTAACCGCTGGACCGAAACCACCTTGCCCGGCTTGTATGCAGCGGGTGAATGCTCCAGCGTCGGCATCCACGGTGCCAACCGGCTTGGCTCCAACTCGCTGTCTGAGATCGTCGTTTTTGGCAAGGTTGCGGGTGAGCGGGCCGCAGCCTATGTGCGAGAGATAGCGGATAATGATTCGCGCTCCATCCGCCAGCAGGCCAACGATTCCGCAGCGCGGCTGCTGGCGCTGCTTGAGCGCACATCGGGCGAGCGCGTCGCCACGTTGCGTCATGCACTGGGCGCGAGCATGGAAACCGGCATCGGCATTTTCCGCGAGGCTAGCGGCATGCGCGCCACCTGCGACACCCTTGCCGAGCTGCGCCAACGCTATCGTGCCGGGGTCAAACTTGACGACCACAGCCGTGCGTTCAACACCGAATGGCTATCGGTCATTGAACTAGGATTCATGCTCGAAGTGGCCGAAGCGATGGCGCATTCAGCCGCACAGCGTCAGGAATCGCGTGGTGCGCATATGCGGCTTGATGACTACCAGAACCGCGACGACGAACGCTATCTGGCCCACTCGCTAGCCCGCCACGGCGGCGATGGACCACCGACCATCGATTATGCGCCGGTGACCATCACCCGCTCACCACCTGAAACTCGCCACTATGGCGGCGACGGCCAGCGCGCCGAGCTCACCTGATGCAACATCTGGAGCAATCGACGATGTCCGATGCCACCCCATCCCGCACCATCAAGATCGAATGCTTGCGCTACGATCCCGAAACCGATGACAAACCGCGTTTTCAGCGCTATCAGGTGCCCTTCACCGACGATATGTCGGTGCTTCAGGGCTTGCAGTACATCAAAGATCATCTCGACGGCAGCCTGACCTTCCGCTGGTCGTGCCGAATGGCCATTTGCGGCAGTTGCGGCAAGATGATTAACGGCGTGCCGCAGCTTTCCTGTCACACCTTTCTGCGCGAATATTACCCGCGCACAGTGCGGATCGAGCCGCTCAATCATTTCCCCGTCATCCGCGATCTGGTCGTTGATCAGAGCCGTTTTCTCGACCACCTGGAAACGGTCAAACCCTATCTGATTCCCAAAGACGATCAGCCGCTCGCCGCTGGCGCCCGACGGCAGACGCCTGCGCAGATGGACCGCTATTACCAGTATTCGCAGTGCATTAACTGTCTGCTGTGCTATGCGGCCTGTCCGCAATTTGGACTCAATCCCGATTTCACCGGCCCGGCGGCGCTGGCGCTGCTGCATCGCTATAACGCCGATTCACGCGATCAGGGTTGGCGCGCCCGTCGTGAGGTGATAAACGCCGAGGACGGGGTTTGGTCTTGCACGCTGGTGGGTTACTGTTCCGAGGTCTGTCCGCAGGGCGTCGATCCGGCCCACGCCATCAATCAGAACAAGGTCAACAGCACACTGGATTATTTCGGCATCCTGAATCTTCTTTTGCCGAAGGGGGACAAAACATGAGCCGCTTCCAGTCAACCGCCAAAACCTATGTCCGCCCGATGTCCGGGTGGTGGCTGAAAACCCCCTATTTTTTTCTTTATATGATCCGTGAGGGTTCAGCGGTCTTTCTGACGCTCTATGCGCTGGTGCTACTGACGGGGCTGGGCTGTCTGGCCTGGAGTCCGAGCGCTTATGAAGCGTGGCGCGGCCTGCTCGACACCCGCCTCTCGCTTGGCTTTCACGTCATCGCGCTGTTGATCGTTGCCTATCACAGCCTGACTTGGTTTCAGGTCATGCCCAAGACCGCGCCCAAACTGCCTTTTGATTCCCGATTGATTGTGCGGGGCGCACTGGCCACCAGCGCCGGTCTGTCGCTGCTGATTCTGGCCGTGCTGTGGTGGGTCGCCTGATGAAACGCTCCAACGAACCGCTTTTCTGGTCGCTCTTCGGTGCCGGCGGCGTGCTCTCCGCCCTGATCGGGCCGGTGCTGATTTTTATCACCGGCATCGCCGTCCCGCTCGGTTTCCTACTGCCGCCGGAAACCCTGAGCTACACGAATGTGCTCGCCTTCGTCCAGCATCCACTTGGCAAACTCGCCCTATTGACCGTGATCGCGCTCTTTCTCTTTCATGGCTGCCATCGCATGCTGCACAGCCTGCACGATCTTGGCGTCCAAACCGGCCGCCGCGCCACCTTCGGCTTCTATGGCTTCGCGACACTCGCCACGGTCGTGACAGCGGGCCTGCTGCTCGGGTTTTGATGGTTTTGGCTCGGTAGTGCCCTGATTCATAGGGCGGTGGTGCTTTAAGCCTTTTGATTGACTGTAAGCGAAGCATTGTAATGATGGATAAAGTACCAAATCGCTCCAATATGATTATCAAGCTTTTTAGAAAAGGAGCGTCCTTTTCTCACTAAGCGTGAAATACGTTTGGCGAAGTGTACAATTAAAATGCTCAAGATAGCTTGTTTGACCGCTCTCTTTTCCAACAGCCTGATGGATTTATCAATTGGGGCACTACCCATCTTCAAAAACAAACGGAGGCATCACAGTGGGCCTACTTGTAAAAGGTCAGTGGGTTGACCAAGGGTATGACATCGACTCTAACGACGGCAAATTCGCGCGCAGCGAGTCGCAATTTCGCAACTGGATCACTGCCGATGGCAGCGCCGGCCCTACCGGTGACGGCGGGTTTAAAGCTGAAGCCGGACGCTACCACTTATACGTTTCGCTGGCCTGCCCTTGGGCACACAGAACACTGATCTTTCGCAAGCTGAAAGGGCTGGAGTCGATGATTTCAGTGTCAGTGGTCAACCCGTTAATGCGTGAGCATGGCTGGACCTTTGATGCTGACGAAGGTGTGGTTGCAGACCCGGTCTTCCAAGCACACTATATGCATCAGATTTATACCGCTGCTGACCCTCAATACACAGGGCAAGTGACGATTCCGGTGCTTTGGGATAAACAGCAAAATCGGCTTGTCAACAACGAATCTTCCGAGATTATTCGGATGTTCAACACGGCTTTTGACGGCATTGGTGCCAAGCCCGGCGATTATTATCCAGAGACGCTGCGCGCGGAGATTGATAGCGTTAACGAGTTGGTTTACGACAACGTCAACAACGGTGTTTACAAGTCTGGCTTTGCAACCACGCAGCATGCTTATGAGCAGGCGGTATTTCCCTTATTTGAAACATTAGATGTATTAGATCAGCGTCTGTCGAAACAGCGTTATCTGCTTGGCGATCAGATCAGCGAAGCAGACTGGCGTTTGTTTCCCACGCTGATTCGTTTTGATGCCGTGTATCATGGGCACTTCAAGTGTAACTTGAAGCAGATCGAAGATTATCCGCATTTGGCTGGCTATCTGCGAGAGCTGTATCAGTGGCCTGGTGTGGCCGAGACGGTCAATATGCAGCATATCAAAGCGCACTATTACCGCAGTCACCCCACCATCAATCCAACCGGTATTGTGCCAGCAGGCCCAGTGCTGAATCTCGATGGCCCACACGGGCGCGAGTGATTGATGCAAAGACCTTGATGGCCGCTCGTGCCACCGGTCTATCGCAAGACCATTTTCAAGCCTTGAATCTCATTGACCTTGAACTTCAGGGAAAGAGGTGACGCTTAGCATATTAGTTGTTAACTTTTGATCATTATGACCACCAACCCTAACAGCCTATGTTCGTCACAACCCGCGAAGCCTGTGCACGCCTCGGCGTCCATCCAAACAGGCTCCGGCGCTGGACAGATGCTGGAAAGATCCCCGAGGCCGAAATCGTCCGCGACATCGCCAGTGGACTCGACAATAAGCGTCAAGGGCTTAAATCCTTACTGGGACGCGTCTTGCGCCGAGAGAAGCTCACGATTGTGGTTGCCCACAAAGACCGATTTTCCCGCTTCGGCTTTGAACGCTATCAGTGGATTATCGCGCAGTGCGGCTCGCAACTCCTGGTTCTCGACGACACTGTTCGCGAACCCGAGCAAGAACTTGTCGAAGACCTAGTTCGATCCTTGGGTGCGATGCAGTTCTCCGAGGAACGACCGAAGCACCTGCGTGATGGTCGCGTCGTGAAGTACGGTACTCACTGGTACGTTGCACTTCCTGAGTCAAAAAGCCGAAGCATGGCCGAGAACCAAGGCCGC
>JARIBS010000051.1 GCA_029257385.1 Thiorhodococcus sp. | reverse complement strand
CGGCAGAATACCGCAGGCAATGTAACCCCGAACGGCTTTGGCCAGACCGCAACCAGCTTCCTGCCACCACCGGCCGCCATTGAGCGCATTGAAGTTGTGCGCGGACCCATGTCGACCCTCTATGGCTCGGACGCCATGGGCGGTGTCATTAACATCATCACCCGCAAAGTCGGCTCGGAATGGGCATCCTCGCTGACAGCGGAAACCACTCTTAACCAAGACAGTGATTTTGGCGATAGTCGCGCTTACAGCGCCTATACCACAGGTCCCATTGTGGATAACCTGATCGGCCTGCAGTTGCGTGGCCGCTGGTTTGAGCGGGATGAATCCAGCCTGGAGTTTCTCGATTTACGCGGTGACCCGATCGAGGTCAGCACCCGCGGACCTAGTCCGGTGGAGTCTGAGCAATATACGGTTGGCGGCCGGTTTAGCGTCACGCCCGGCGAGTCCAACGATTTTTGGCTCGACATTGAAAGCAGCAGACAGGACTACGACAACTCGGAAGGTCAGTTGGGCACTTTGGGACCACGTGGCTACGGTCCGAAGCTGGAGTTTGATCGTGACCAGTTTAGCGTTGGCCATACCGGCCGGTTTGCGTTTGGCACGCTCGATACCAGCATCATGAGAAACGTCACTGAAACCCATGGCCGGGTGATTCCCGAGGGCGTACCCGGAAAAACGCCAGGCTCTGACAGAGAGCTGCGGGCAGAGAATCTCGTGATCGACACCAAGCTGGTGATGCCTTTAGCCAATCATATGGTGACCGTAGGTGGCCAGTGGTTTGATGCCCGGATGACAGATGGCGTGGCCAGTGAGAAGTTCAAGCAGAAAACCCAGGCCCTGTTTGTCGAAGACGAATGGTTCCTCACCGACGATCTCGCCCTGACGCTTGGCGGGCGCTACGACCACCATGACTCCTTTGGCGGCCAGTTTAGCCCACGGGCCTACCTCGTCTGGAATTCCATCCCGGACCTGACCATCAAAGGCGGGGTCAGCCGTGGCTATAAAACACCGGGGCTTGAGAAGCTTGCCCCCGGCGTGGTCGGCTTTACCGGACAGGGCACCATTCCGCTGTTTGGCAATCCAGATCTAAAGCCGGAGAAAACGACGTCTACTGAACTGGCGATGATTTACGAAAAACCCGCCGGCTACCGTGTGAGTGCGACTGTTTTCTACAACGAGTTTACCGACAAGATTACCCAAGGGCCGGATCTGCTCAACTGCCGCTATGCCAAAGATCCCAACCGCCCGGGCTGTGTGGACCGAGGCAACTGGCCGTTAACGGATACGTTTGGCCAGAATCTGAACACGGATGAGGCCACCTCTCAAGGCGTAGAGCTATCTGGATCTGTGCCTTTTGCTCAGCGTTGGCGCTTGGGGGCGAACTACACCTATACCGAAAGCGAGCAGAAGTCCGGTGAGAACAAAGGCGAGCCACTGACCGATACACCCAAGCACATGGCAAACGTCTCTTTGCGCTGGGCGCCTTCAGATCGCTGGTCGGCGTTTGTGAAGACCCATTTTGAGAGCGATCGCTACCGCAACCGTGATCGCTCCGGTGGCGCGGCCTCCTATGCCGATCTCGGAGACTTCAAATCAGTCACGCTCGTGCACCTGGGTGGCCAGTTTCAGGCGACCAAAAACATCGGATTCAGCGCAACTGTCTACAACGTTCTGGATAAAGATTTTATCGAGTATCGTGCCTATGATGACGGCACCAGGTATGGAAACCTCTACGCCAACTCGGAAGAGGGCCGACGGCTGTGGCTTTCCGTAACTTACACATTCTAAGGCTTTGTAGCCGTTGACCTGAGGATTTGACGCAATCGCTGGACTGAGAGGAGTCTGGCTGGCGGTTGAGTCGCCACTCAAAAGCCACGCATGACCTGATAACGTTCTAGAACCTCTTCGGTTGGTCCGGCGTAGACGATGCGTCCATGCTCCATCAGAATGGCCTTGGCGCACATGCTGCGGACCAAGTCGTCTGAGTGCGACGACAGCACGATGATGGAGACCTGCTCGGTAAAGCGCGCGAGGCGCTCGCGCGCCTTGTGCATAAAGGCCGCATCACCCGCGCCAATGCCTTCGTCGAGCAGTAAGATGTCCGGCACCACCGAGGTCGATACGGCAAAGGCCAGACGCATCTGCATACCTGCTGAATAGGTGCGGATCGGCAGGTCGAGAAAATCGCCAAGCTCGGTGAAATCGGCGATCTCCTCCATCTTCGCTTTGATCTGCTGGCGGGTCAGTCCGAGGAACAGCCCGCGCAGGACGATGTTCTCGTAGCCGGTGCTTTCCTGATCCATGCCCAGGCTGATATCAAACAGCGGCACGGTCAGTCCATGGATGGTAACGCGCCCGCAATTGGGTTCGTAGATTCCGCCAAGGACGCGCAGCAGGGTGGTCTTACCCGCGCCGTTGTGCCCGATCAGCCCCAGACGGTCGCCGTTGGCGAGCGACAGATTGATATCCTGAAGCGCCTGCACGACCGAGATACGCTGCGAGACGGCGTCGGCGCGAATCTGTCCGCCGGTCGCACTCTGGATGAGGCGGTTCTTCAGCGAGCGGGTCGCGGCGTTGTAGACCGGGAAGGAGACCGATACGTTTTCCAGTTCAATCGAAGCCACAGTCGCGTCCTTCAGACCCAGTAGGCGATACGCCACCGGTAGGCGGAATAGAAAAAGAGGGTGACCACCCAGCCTACACCCATGATCGTGAGCACCGCCAGCCAGTGACCTGGATCGGCGGCTTGGCCCAGCAGCGGCGCGCGCATGATCTCGACCAGATGGTAGAAGGGGTTGAGATCGAGCAGGAGCGCGCGGTCCGGTAGCATTTCAGGCCGCCAGATGACGGGCGTGATGAAAAAGAGCACCTGAACGATGCTCGCGATGATCAGCGGCACATCGCGAAAGCGCGCGCTCAACAGCCCAAACAGCAAGGCCATCCAGAGTCCGTTGAGCAAAATCACACAGAGTGCAACTGGCACCCAGAGTAGATTCCAGTTCAGATCGATGCCATACCAGAGCGCGACGCCGAAAAAGACCCAGATATTGTGCGCGAAGGCGATCAGGTTCGACCACAGGACGCGCAAGGCGTAGATCGACACCGGCGCATTGAGCTGGCGGATCATCCCCTCGGACTGGATGAAGCATTGGCTGCCCTCGTTGACCATGCTCGCGATCATCCCCCAGACGACGAATCCGGCGGCGAGGAACGGCAGGTATTCACGCAGATCCTGGCGGAA
Organism: Thiorhodococcus sp.; assembly: GCA_029257385.1. Taxonomy (GTDB): domain Bacteria; phylum Pseudomonadota; class Gammaproteobacteria; order Chromatiales; family Chromatiaceae; genus Thiorhodococcus. The sequence goes on along the minus strand of JARIBS010000051.1, from coordinate 6,400 downwards.
GATCTGGCCATAGAGCAGGCCCAGGGCCAGCACCATGATACCCATGGAGATGGTGATCCAAAAAGGGCCGAGCTTAGAGCGCCGATAGCGCTGGCGGACATCATGCAGGCCGAGCGTCATCCAGAGTTCGCGCCGCTTCCATCCGGCGGCGATGTCGCGCCAGGCCCGACCGAGTTGCTCATGACGCAATCCGTGCTTGATCTGGCTCAGCAGCGGCGATTCGCCAGCCTGTGTGTCAGACGACATCAAGACATTCCCAATCCAAAGCGCCCACTATAGCATGCCGAATCAGCGTGTCGTTTGTGTGCCGACGAACAGTGCATGACGGATCGGAAACCATCGCAGCATCTTAAAGTCGGGTTAGCGCGGTGCCATCGGGCATGGACGGCTAATTTGCACACTTGTTGCCCGCATCGCTCCTGTGTGCCGGGCGATCCAGGCCGGGGGCGGGCTTGTCCGTCACCCCAAACTCGCCTATCGTGCCTCTTGTTCCCCTGCCAATCCAGCTTCCCTCCCACAAGGGATCGTTGAATTCATACAATCTATCGCTCGAACCCGGTCATGGAACCACACCCGTCAGTGATCATCGACATCCTCATTCCCGTCTATCGGGGGTTGTTGGAGACTCGCCGCTGTCTGTCGAGCGTCCTTGGTCAGCAACAGCAGCGCCGTCATGAAGTCATCGTGATTGATGACGCCTGTCCTGAACCCGAGCTGGCGGCCTATTTGGATGAATTGAACGCAACCGGCCAGATCACCCTGCTGCGTCATGCCGACAATCTCGGGTTCGTGGCTTCGGTCAATGCGGGGATGCGGCTGCATCCCGAGCGCGATCTGGTGCTGCTCAACAGTGACACCGAGGTCCACGGCGACTGGCTGGACCGCTTGGCGCGATGCGCCGATGCCGATGAGTCCATCGGCACCGTCACGCCTTTCTCCAATAACGCCACAATTTGCAGCTATCCCCGCTTCTGTGCCGACAATCCGCTGCCGGATGGACTCGATCTGGCCGAACTCGACGGCCTATTCCAACGCGCCAATGCCGGTCGCTGGGCGGAGCTCCCCACCGCTGTCGGCTTTTGCATGTTCATTCGCCGCGCTTGCCTGGCGCAGACGGGCCTGTTCGATGAACAACGCTTCGGACTGGGCTATGGCGAAGAGAACGATTTCTGCATGCGGGCCAGCCGCAACGGATGGCGTCATGTCTTGTGCGCCGATACCTTTGTGTATCATGTCGGCGCGGTCAGCTTCAGCGAGCGGGCCGCACGTTTGAAGGTGAAGGCGCAAGCCACGCTGGAGCGTCTGCACCCGCACTATCCGAGCCAAGTCCAGGCCTTCATGCATCAAGATCCGCTCGCGCCGCTGCGTCTTGCGGTAGACCAGGAACGTGCGCAGCTCTCCCCTGAACACGCAGCCCAAGTGGTTGTGGAGCAACACCACATACAGGCTGATCTGCGGCGAGAACAGCAACAAGCGTCGATCAACACCGCCAAGCTGCAGATCGGGCTGCGGGAGGCCGAGCAGCTACTGCTTGATGCGCGCAGCGAATTGCGGATTCGCGATGAGGCGCTCGTCGAGGCCCAGCGTTATGTGCGTGAGCGCGAAACCGATATCACCGCGCTTCACGAACAGTGCCAGATGACAGCGGATGCCCTTGAGCAGAGTCGGCAGCTCGCGGCAGCGCTCCAACAACATACTCATCAACTCAGCGCGCAACTGGCGCAGATCCATGCATCAAGAAGTTGGCGCTATACGAAAATCCTGCGAAGATCATGAGCGAAAAAGTCCATCTATTCACCAGCATCACCGCGAATTATCTACCCAAGGCTCGGGTGCTCGCGCATTCCGCCAAGCGGCAGTCGCTTCCTGTGTGCTTTCACATCCTGCTCTCTGATGACTATCCAGCGGATGCCAATCGAGCGGACGAGCCATTCGATTCAATCATTGATGTCAAGGAACTGCCGATTCCCGATCTGGAGCCGTGGCTGTTCGGGCATACCGTGGTGGAGATGTGCACAGCGGTTAAAGGCATGGGGTTTCTGGAGATCGCCCGGCGCTTCTCGGCCGAGAAGATCTTCTATTTCGATCCGGACATGGTCATCTTTTCGGGTCTGGACGATCTGATCGAACGGCTGGATCGGCACGCCATCTTGCTGACCCCGCATCAGACCGTTCCGGAAGAATCGCTCAATGCCATCATCGACAACGAGATCTGCAGTCTCAAGCATGGTGTGTTCAACCTCGGGTTTCTGGGTGCGCGCACCAGCGGACAGGGGCTGCAATTTCTCAACTGGTGGGCCGAGCGTCTACAGCATTTCTGCCACGACGACATCGCCGGGGGACTGTTTACCGATCAGCGATGGGTCGATCTGGCGCCCTGTTTCTTCTCCGACATCGATATTTTGCGTGATCCGGGGTGCAACGTTGCGACCTGGAATCTGACGCACCGTCATGCCGAGGGTTCTCTGAAAGAGGGCATCACCATCAATGGCGAGCCGCTGAAGTTCTATCACTTCTCCGGCTTCGATGGCGGCGCACAGGAGATCATGCTGAAGAAATACGCGCCCAAGGGCTCGGTGTTGTTTGATCTGCGTCGCTGGTACATCGACGAGTGCGAGCGCATGGGACAAAAGCAATTAGGCGACCGCCCCTGCCGTTACTCTACCTTCGATAACGGCGAACCCATCACCAAGGTGCACCGGATTTTCTATCGCACTCGAGTGGATTTGCAACGCGCCTTTCCGCATCCCTTCCAGGCTGCGGGCGAGTCTTATTACGACTGGTTCCGCCACAACGTCTCGGACACTCGCGTGCAGGACAATGGCAGCAATGGTGAAGACGCCCTAATGCGCTCCCAGTTGTTCGATGCACGCAGCGAGCTGGACCTAATCAAGCGTTCGCGCAGTTGGCGCTTGGCGCGCTCCATCGCCCGTGTGTCCAGTGCTTTTCGATGAGGTCAGGCATCCAACCCGCGCCTGAACCTCGGCTGGTCTGCCTCCCGGTCACGCCTGAGGAGATCGATCTGCTGGCCCTGAGCTGGGCGTCGGTCTTAAAGCACACCACTGCCGAAGCAGACATCCTCTGTCTGGCGGTGGGCTTTGATGTCGCGCGCTTGCACGCGGTATTGCCTCAATCCGACAAGATCGCGACGGCCCGGGCGACCCAGGGCACGGACCCCTGGCAAGCGGTGCTGCGCGGGCTTCCGCCACGCTATCGCGCGCACGATCTACTGCTGCTGCGACCAGGGATCGAAGTCCCGCAGGCATGGGACGCTCGTCTGGCACTGGCCGCGAACCGCCAACCGAGCGTTGCCGCAGTGGTACCGATGTGCGACAGCACGCCATTCTTCGCGCTGCTAAAGCCCAGGAAGCACGACGCCATCGATCTGGAGCGCATCGACCGGCTGCTGCTGGCCCACAGCCCCCGGCACGATCCTGAAATACCCACGCTGCTGAGCGGCTGCGCCTATCTAAAGCGTGCGGCCCTGTCGGCTATCGAGTCCCAAATCGCCGATCAGGCCGCGATGAGCGCCGGCGAGTGGTGTCAGTGGCTGGCGCTCGTCTGGCGTGAAGCGGGCCTGAGTGTTCTCGGTTGCGATCATGTCTACGTGCTCGATCACGCCCCCGAGCGTCGCCGTGTCGAACTGGCCGACGTCGAAGCACTGGAAGACGTCAGGCTGATCAATCAAGCGCACCCCCTGACCGGATTGCGCATGGCCATACCCGAACTGCTCGCGCAGCACGATGTCCCGTCCAGCCCAGCGGCCAGTCTCCCCGTGCAACTGCACATCACCCATAGCTGGGGCGGTGGGCTGGATTACTGGGTCACGCAATATTGCGAGAATGACCGCGAGCGCACCAATCTTGTGTTGCGCTCGATCGGCAACTGGGGCGCCTTCGGACAGCGCATCGCGCTGTATCGCTCTGCAGCCATGGATCAGCCGATCCGCTATTGGGAGCTCGATTATCCGATCCGCGCCACGGCTCTGGCGCATGTCCAGTATCGTGCGATCCTGCGTGAGATCATCGCCGAATTCGGCGTAGAGACCATTCTGGTGTCATCTCTGATCGGACATGCACTGGAGGCGCTGACCAGCGGGCTGCCCACGGTCATGATCGCGCACGACTACTATCCGTTCTGTCCCGCGATCCTCATCCACTTCGGTGAGGTGTGCGAGCACTGCGAGCCCGAGCGCTTGGAGCGCTGTTTTTCCTACAATGAGCAGAACCGGTTCTTTCGCAATGTGACGACCGCAGAGTGGCTCGGCTTGCGTCGGCGCTTTATCCGGCTGGTGGCGGCGGAGTCGATCCGCTTTGTTGTCCCCTCGCCCAACGTGGCCCGGCATTGGCAAACGCTAATGCCCGAACTGCCAAGCGATGTTTTCAATCTGATTACGCACGGTCTGGACTTTGCCCCGGAGCGCTTGCCCACACCTGCGTCCGGCAAACGGCTGCGGGTTCTCATTTTGGGCAGTCTGGCGCCGCAAAAGGGGCGTACGCTGCTGGAGCAACTGTGGCCGTTGATCGCCGATCGGGTCGAGTTGTACCTGGTCGGTTGCGACGGCAGCGGCGAGGCCATTAAGGGCCAGCCGGGAATGACCCTCATTCCCCGATATCGACACGCCGAATTAAGAGACATACTCGGCACGATCCAGCCAGAGGTCGGGTTATTGCTGTCGGTTTCGCCGGAAACCTTCAGCTATACCCTCAGTGAGTTATGGTTGCTGGGCATCCCGGTTGTGGCCACCGATCTGGGCAGCTTCTCCGATCGTATTGAGGACGGCGTGAGCGGCTTTCTCTGTCAACCGCGCGCGCAGGCCATCGCCAAGCGCCTGCTGGCGATCGAGGCCGATCGGACCTGTCTCGCGCCCATGCGCGCGACTTTGGCTGGCTTTCGCCATCGCTCGGTCGCGGAGATGATCGCCGACTATCATGCGCTGATCCCCTTGCCGGAATTCAGCGCAGGTCGTTATCTGTCGGCACCCGCCAGGCTCTCGGGCGCGTTCGCGGCGGATCAGTCCACGCAGGCGTTGCATGTGGATGTCCGCGCGCCCTTCGGTCAGGTCGCGCGGGAATTCGGTGACTATGTCGAGCGCAAGTTGATGATGACGCCAAGGCTCAAGGCTTGGCAGAAACAAAGTCTGACACGCGCACTGCAATGGATGTTGCGCATGACCACGGCGGCAAACCGGATTCGCCGCAATGTTTAAGCTGGCAGCCTGAATATGGCTCGTGAGAGGAGCCTCTGATCAATGACGCATGCACCGGCCATGACGACAGCCGCCGATCCGCCACAGCCGCTCGTCAGCATCATCATCCGCAGCATGGCGCGTTCCACGCTCATGGACGCGCTCGAGAGCATTGCTCACCAGACCTATCCCCGGATCGAGATCGTCGTGGTCAATGCACTCGGCCCCGACCATCCGCAGCCAGAGCCACAATGCGGCACCTTCGCGGTGCGTTTCGCCGAGCAGGGCCAGGCGCTCGATCGCAGCGCCGCAGCCAATGCTGGACTGGATGCCGCACATGGCCGCTATCTCGGTTTTCTCGACGACGACGACCTCTTGCTACCCGAGCACGTCTCCCGGCTCGTGCAGGCACTCCAGAGCACACCCTCAGCACAAGTCGCCTATAGCGGCGTGCAGATGGTCGCGTATGGGCCAGACGGGAACGTTTGCTTCGAGACCCTGTTCAATCAGCCCTTTCACCTGCCGAGCCTGCGCGCGCAGAACTACATCCCGATCCATGCGGTCTTGTTCGACCGGGCGCTGTTGGAGGCAGGCTGTCGATTCGATGAGTGTCTGGCGCTATACGAGGATTGGGATTTCTGGCTCCAACTGGGCGCGCATGGTGACTTTCTGCATGTTGACCAGGTGAGCGCCTGTTATCGAAATTTCGGCCATTCCGGTTTCGGCTTCGGTGAACAGGCCGTAGCGACCAGCATTGCCGAGGGGCGGGCAGCGTTGTTTGAGAAATGGCGGAAAATCTGGTCCGGAGCCGAGCTGAGCGAAGCCCTGGCGGCCTTGCGCGATGGTGTCATCCATCAGACCCAGCCACAGCATAAGACGAAGGCGGACGATGCCGCGCGACAGATATCCGAGCTGACGCGCCAGATCGAGCAGCTTCACCAGTCCACGTCTTGGCGAATCACCCGGCCATTACGGGATCTGACCCGCGCCTGGCGGCGTTGGTCTCAGGGGAATTCGGCGCGCACCTGACCGCTCAGTCCGTTTCGCAACGCTCGATACCGGGTTCGCGGCACACGATTACCCAGGTTTCGATGCCTACAGATCGTCCACCGGACTCTTGACCGGGATCACGCCAGGGCGATTCATGACATGGGTGTAGATCATAGTCGTCGACACGTCCGCATGGCCGAGCAGCTCCTGCACGGTGCGGAT
>JARIBS010000001.1 GCA_029257385.1 Thiorhodococcus sp. | reverse complement strand
TGTGCTTCGGGACTGATCGTGATCGGCGGGCGAGGTATGAAACCATGATACAGCTTCGTGCCACATCATCAAGAAAGCGTCGGCTTGACCCCACGCCTGAAGGCGGGGGATTGCGCCGACAAGACGTCAAAGCGGCAGGCTTTCCGCCTGCCGCAGCGTCTAGGCCTGCGGAAGCACCCGTTCTATCCTTTCTATCACAAGCTTTGCCCTTCAGGGTGAGTCATTGAGCGCGATACCTCGGCCTCTTCAGTCTCCTCGGCATCAACCGTCTTGGCCATGCGTTTGGCAAAGTAGTAGATACGCTTGAGCTTCTCGATGATGTCCACCTCGATGGTGTAGGCCTGGATGCGGTTGGGCTCCTCGGCGACCAAGCGTTGCGCCTGATGCACCGCTGCAGAATCGGCGATCTGTGCAATCTCCCCTTTCATCGACGTCACCGTGCGAGCGGCGAGTTCGTTCTTCTGAGCAACCGCCTGTACTGCGGCATTGACCGCACGGTTTACTGCCACATGGAAGTTGGTCAGCACTTCACGGGTGGGTTGACTGATGGAGACACCCTCATTGATCCGCGCGTTGCCGAGTACAACCAAGTTGGTCTCAATGATGTCACCGATGTTTTCGAGATTGTTCACCGCCTCCATCAACTTGATCAGCTCACCAGTCTGGCGCTCAGTGAGACTGAGTCGACTGATTTTTCCGAGATAACTGATGATTTGTGCATGCAACACGTCGACATCATCGTCCATCTGCTCGATTTCGCGCAGTGTCTGCTGATTGCCGCTGAGAATCGCTGGCATGATCCGCTGCATCATCAGTTCGACCCGCTCGCCCATATGCAGCACTTCGAGCCGCACCCGGCTGAGCGCCAGCGATGGCGTCGACAGCAGCTCCTCGTCAAGGTACTTCGCGCGAATCACAAGCGCTTCCTCGCCGATCGGCTTGTCCGGCACAAGCCACTCTGCGGCACGCGCAAACTGCCCGGCCAAGCCGATGAACAACAAGGTGTTGGCAACGTTAAAGATGGTATGCGCGTTGGCAATCTGACGAGGCGCGGCAGCGGCCAGTTGCTCGATGCCGCTAAGCTCCGGGTAAACGGGCGAGATCCACCGAACGAACTCGGCCAATTGCCCGATGAATCCGACCCAGACCAAGACGCCTGCAACATTGAACAGGATGTGGACCACGGCTGCGCGCACCGCCTCCCGCGGCTTACCGATAGTGGCCAGCAGGGCGGTCACGCAGGTCCCGATATTGGCTCCGAACGCCAGCGCAATGCCGGTTGGCAGATTGATGAAGCCCTGACTGGCCATGACGATGACGATACCGGTGGTGGCCGCCGATGACTGGATCAGACCCGTGAACGCTGCGGCTATCAAGATGGCAACGAGTGGGTTCTCCATCGTATGCATCAGGTCTAGGAACGGCTCATAGCTGCGCAGCGGTCCCATGGAGTCGCTCATCACACCCATGCCGAAGAACACCATGCCCAGTCCCATGGTCATACCGCCGTACTGGCGGATGCGCTCGTTCTTTGACATGAACGACATGGTGAAACCGACGCCGATCATCAGCAGGGCGGCTTTAGTGACCTTGAATGCGATTAACTGGGCGGTCATCGTAGAGCCGATGTTTGCGCCCATGATGACGCCGACGGACTGCGCCAACGACATCAGTCCAGCGCTGATGAAGCCGACCACGAGCACGGTGGTCACCGACGAGGAGTTAATAATCGCGGTGACGAACGCACCCGTGATCGCACCCATGAAGCGGTTCGTCGTGAGCCGCCCGAGGATGTCTTTCATCCGGTCGCCGGCGACCGCCTTGAGCGCATTGGCCATCTGGTCCATGCCGAAGAGGAACAGCGCCAGGCCGCCGAACAGACCCATGCCCATGGTCCACCAATAGATGTTACTACTGGCATCGACAACATCCCCGACATCGGCCGCAGCAGTGCCAGTGAGTAACATGCTTGCCCCGACGGCAAGCGGCAGCACCATCGTCAGATATCCTTGCCGGGAGCTAGAAAACCAAAAGCCGTTCAAGTTGAGCGACTGGCTGAGTCGGACGCTGAATCGGCGATTAGTGTCCATGGCTGGCCTTGACCACGGTCACGGGAATACGCGCCAGATGTGTGACCTGTTGTGCCACAGAGCCCATCAATAAATGCTTCAAACCGGTCAACCCCTTGCTGCCTATGACGATCATCGTCGCGTTGGTTTTGCCAGCCACCTCCAGGATGCGCGAACCAGGCAACCCCTTGACCAACATTGATTCGAGATGCTTTAGGCTTTTCATCTCCGGGTGCTGCTTGACGAGGCGCTGCACGAACTCATCGAGCATCTCGGCGGCGCTATCCTCGATGCGCAGCAACTGCTTCTTCTTCAACCCGCGGGTGTAGTAGCCCGGCATGGAGCCTGGATCATGCACGACGTGCAGCACCAGTAGCGGACGCTTCATACAGCGGGACAATTCAGCCGCATGTATCAGGGCTGCCTCGGCGGACTTCGAGAAGTCCACCGGGACTAAGATCGGACCCGACTCAGTCTTGTCGCTCATGGATTGAAGGTCTCCGTTTGGGCTGTAGCAGCAGGTAGCTGGTACGTTGAACTCAATCCCGTCTGCGCACCCCCAGCATTCGCCGAAGAGGATCAGCCGGCCCCCAAGGCCGGGATCAATACCTCTTTACCGTTCGAGATCACCCGCCCGAGGGCAGGATGCGCAGTAAGGCTCCGTTCGGCTCGTCGGTCAGGACATAAAGACCGCCATCCAGCCCCTGACGCACATCGCGGACCCGTGCGCCGATGGTCAGCTTGCGCTCGTCCGTCACCTGGCCGTCTGCGAGTGAAATCCAGCGGATCTGTCCGAACTTCAGCGCGCCGCTAAAGAGATCGCCCGTCCACCCTGCAGCGCGGCTGCCGGTGTAGAAGGCCAGACCGCTCGGCGCCTTGGAGGGCGTCCAGACCACCTTGGGGGCCGGGACGTCTGCCCGGCTGGTCTCCTCAGTTATCTTTGGTCCCCAATACTCCTTGCTGTAGGTCACCTCCGGCCAGCCGTAGTTCTGGCCCGCGATGATCAGGTTGAGTTCGTCCCCGCCGCGCGCGCCGTGCTCGTTCGCCCAGACGTTGCCGGTCTTGGGATCGCGCGCTAAGCCCTGGATGTTGCGGTGACCATAGCTGAAGATCTCGGGTCGCGCGCCGACTTCATGGACGAATGGATTGTCGTCCGGGACACGCCCGTCATCGCTGAGCCTGATGATCTTGCCAAACAGCGTTCCGAGCTGCTGCGCTTGGTTGCGGATGTGTTCGCCCGCGAACGCAATGGGCGGATTACCGCCATCGCCGATGCTCATGAGCAGGGTCTTGTCGGGTAGCCAGAGCAGGCGGGAGCCGAAGTGCTGGCCGCCCGACTTGGCATCCGGGTTCTGGAAGATGACGCTCAGGTCAGCGAGGCGCGTCCCGGTGAAACGGGCACGGGCCAGCGTGATGCGGTTGGCCTCCTTGGTCCCGGTCGCGTAGGTCAGGTAAATCAGCTGATTGCGCTCGAAATCCGGGTGCAGTGAGACTTCCAGCAGACCGCCCTGCCCGTAGGCAAGCACCTCGGGAACACCGCCGACTGGGGTCGGATCAAGCGCGCCGTCGCGGATGATCCGCAGCCGTCCAGGCCGTTCGGTCACCAGGGCCGAGCCATCGGGCAACCAGGCGATGGACCAGGGGTGCTCCAGTCCTTTTACGACGACCTCGGAGCGCCAGCCGCTCGCCTCCGGCACGTCTCCGGTCGGTTCGATTTGGTCGCTGTCGGCCGCGCGGGCGGCGATTGGCACCAAGAATAGAGTCGACAACAACAGCGCGTAGCTAGGCTTCATCGGCACTCCCAATCGCGTGAGGTTAGCTCAACCGGTGGATTGCGCGTCCGTGTCCAGCAAGGTTGCGCGGGCAGGCAGCTCGGACGGCGCTTCACCGCCTGTCTTGATCTGCTCGAAGGGATCAGGCCCCGTGCGTCGATGGCCGGCATCGCTCAACTGCTTGAGATAGTCGAACCACAATGGCTGCCAGGCGCGCCCGAGCTTGTAGAGATAGGGCCAGTCGTAGAGCCCGGAGTTATGCCCGTCATCGAAGAAGATCTTTAGGGCGTAGTGACCGATCTGTTTTAGATCGGTGATGCCGACGCTCTCCTTGCCGAGCTGTAGCTTGGCGGTCGCGGGGGAGTGCCCGCGCACCTCGGCAGAGGGTGAGTAGACCCGCAGATATTCGCAGGGCAGGCGAAAACGCGCGCCGTCATCAAAGGCAATCTCCAGAACGCGCGAGCGCTGATGCAGGTTGATTTCGGTTGGATTGGGCTGCTGTTGCATGGAGGTGTGCGTCGGCTCCTGGATTGACTTTCGAATTTGCGGACGCCACGGGCGCAATCAAGAGCCAAGCCTGTTCCAGCAGACTGCTGCTTGGGATCAGGCGGGCTTCTTGCTGCTCTATTTACGCCTCCATAGCCTGTGCTCGCTCGGCTCGCTTGCTGAGTTCAGCGGCATCAGCGGCGGGTCCGTCGAGTTCTGGCCAGCCACAGCAATGATCGAGAATCAGATCCGCTAGCATTTCCAGATGATCGGCATTGTCATTGAGGCAGGGGATGTAGCTGTAGGACTCGCCGCCGGCCTCGCGGAAGAGATCACGGTTCTCGATGGAGATCTCCTCAAGCGTCTCAAGACAGTCGGCGGAGAAGCCGGGCGAGATCACTTGCACGGATTTCACCCCCTGCGCGCCCCATTCCTTCAGCGTGAGGTCGGTATAGGGCCTGAGCCATTCGCTCTTGCCCAGCCTTGATTGGAAAGACAAAAACCAGCGCTCCCGAGACAGATCCAGTCGCTCGGCGACCAGCCGGGCGGTTTTCTGGCACTGGCAGTGGTAAGGGTCGCCCTGCTCGAAATACGCTTTGGGAATCCCGTGGAAGGAGAACAGCAGGCGCTCGGCCTGGCCATGCTCGGCCCAGTGCGTGCGGATGCTGGCCGCGAGGGCGTCGATATAGCCGGGGGCGTCGTGATACTGATTGACGAAGCGCAGCTCCGGCAGCCAGCGCCAGCGCCTCAGCTCATCGGTGACGGCATCGAAGACCGAGCCTGTGGTCGAGCCTGAATACTGCGGATAGAGCGGCAAAACCAGGACGCGGCGGGCATTGGCCGCTTTGAGTTGCGCAAGCGCGGAAGCGACTGACGGATTGCCGTAGCGCATGGCCAACGCAACCTTTACGGGACCAGGCAGACGTGTGTCGAGCGCCTGCTGCAACGCGGCCTTCTGCCGCTCGGCGATCACCAGCAGCGGCGAGCCCTCGGGCGTCCAGATCGATTGATAAGCCGCCGCCGAACGCGCCGGGCGGGTGCGCAGAATCACCCCGTGCAGCAGGAGCATCCAGGGCAGACGCGCCATCTCCACCACGCGGCGATCAGACAGAAACTCAGCCAGATAGCGGCGCACGTCGGCAGTCTTGGGCGTGTCCGGGGTGCCGAGATTGACGAGCAGAATCCCGAGACATTCGGGGGTGGCGTGATGATACTCAGGCGTATTTACAAAACTCATCCAGCGATCTCGATCAGTTGTGGGTTTGCTCATTGAGCTGACGGTAGAGCGCCTTGAAACGCTGTGGGTCGGGATTGCCGAAGACCGGGTCGTCGGCCACCGGGGCGAGCGCCTCGATCGCGTTCCAGTCCTCGTTGGTCAGGGTTTCTCTGGCAATCGGAAATGCCTCGTCATCCTCTAGGGCCATATGCGCGCGATTGACCGCGACCAGCTCGCGCCCGTTCGCCTCGACGTCCTCGCGCAGGAGCACCTCCTCATTGAGGATGCCCTCGATCGACTTGCGAAAGCGTTTCGTGACCTGGCTCAGACCGGCATGCTGACGTATCAGGATTTCAAAGACGTCATGGCGCTCGGTGCCTTTCTCCAGGACACGTTGATAGATCAGGTCTTCGGTCGGATGGTGGACGACATCGGCATAGGTGTTCATGTACTCGAGCAGCTCGTTCATGAGCTCGTAGTCGGGTTCGACGCCCTCGTGGAACCGATCGAGCAGCCCCTCGAGCATTGTCAGCACCTGCGTCAACCGTGCATGATCTTGGGTCAGTCTGGCCATAATTGGATGCATGTTTTCCCCCTCGCAGCCACGGCGAAAATGATAAATCAATATGCCATCATCGCGAGCGTTTCCAAGCCGCGATCCAGCGCCATACGAGGCCATCCCTTGCGTGCTCCCCAGTTGCGACATAGCGCAGCGCATGGCTGTCGCGCAGGCTCCAGTCCATGAGCGAGCGCGCGCGCTCGCAACCGCAGAACAGCAAACGATCCCCTTTGTCGATGCGCCTCTCCAGGCTTGGCAGCATGATGTGCTCTCCATCCTGGACCAAGAGCAGGGCGATTGCGCGCAAGCGCTGATCGCGCTCGCGCAGATCGCGCAGCAGGGCATCGAGCGTGACTTCAAAGCGGCCACGGTGCGCGTCGTGAAGGGCACCAGCGGCCTGCTCATCGAGCGTGACCTCCCAGACATAGGGGATGCGCTCATCGACCAGAGCAATGATACGGGCGACCAGCGCGCTGGCCCAGCGCTCGTCCTCAAAACGCACCAGATTGGTAAAATCCGCCAGCAGGGGCGTGACTAGCCGCACCCGAATGCGATGCGCGACGATGACGCTGGGGTTCATGATGGCATGGGCGCCGACCCGACCGAACAACTCCTGATTCTGGGCATGATTCTCACGCGCGATGACGAACAAATCGGGGTTGAGTTCGAGCGCGGTCATGACGATCGAGAGATTGTCGGCATCATGGTCAGTGCCGGCGACCAGACCGACGGCGCGCCCGATCTCAGCTTGCTTCAGCGTTACGGCTTCTGTGCCCCGGCCATGAATGACGCCCTCGGGCGGGATGCCGGTCTTATGCGGCAGCGCCTCGATGACCGACAGCTCGAGCCCCTGCGCCTTGAGGTGTTTGTACATGGCCTTGCCGAATCGCCCATAGCCGCAGACGACCCAGCGTCCCGTGTGTAGCGGATACTGCGGCGCGCTGAGTGCCTCGCCGCTGAACCCGGACAGCCAATCGACGAGCAAGGTCTGGCAGGGTGCCTGGATGGCGGTAGCGATGTAGAGCGCGAAGATATCGAAAGGGTCGTAGATATAATCGGTTCCAAACGAGGCCATGTTCGCCTCGATCTCGTGGGAATCGGCGCGGCAGATCACTTGGACCTTTGGGTTGAGGAGCTTGGCTGCGATGGCAATCTTGAGGTTGGCCTCATTGATGTTGACCAGGGCCACCACGCCTCGGCACGCTGGATGTTTGAGTCCAGCCGCCTCGAGCACCTCGGGGCTGCGCGCATCCGCACACAGCGCTGGCACGAACTCACGCTGGCTGTCGAGCTGGAGCAGACTGATCCGCTCCTGGTCGATATCGACGACGACCGTATGCAGATGCCGGCCGCTGAGCCCCTTGACCAGTGCGGTACCGGTCTGACCGCAGCCGCAGATGAGGTAAAAGGGATCTGTCAGACGTCGCACCCGCGCACGAAAGCGCAACTCGGCAATGGCGCGCTGCAGGGCCACATCCTGCAACAACGCGATGAGGCTACCGATGGCATAGAGCCATACCGCGACGGTGGAAAAGACCGAAAGCGCGACCCACATGCGCTGCGCATCGGTGAAGGCATTAGGCACCTCGCCGAAGCCGATGGTGGTCGACATGTAACTGACGAAATAGAACGCATGGAACAGACTCATGCGCTCTGGATTGCCGTCGGCGTCCTGGGCAGGAATCAGCCCCATCCCGGCCATGGCCACCGCATAGGCGACGATCAGCGTCAGCAGGGGCGTGCGCATACGCCGCAGAATGAGAAAGAAGATGGTGTTCATCGCGATATCTGTCCGTGGCGGCACTAGCGCCGAAGCATCACGGTCTCGATCACCAGGAGCGTTACAGACACGACATTGGCGATCATCGCCCCACCCGCGAGCGAGACGATGCTGGCCATGATGGAGGCCGTCATGCCAGCCTCGCTGACGTGGACAGCGAAGGTCCAGACCAGCGCGGCGGCCAGTAGTTGGAGCATGGCAACCAGGCTGGTCGCCAGCAGCACCGCACCGATCTGGGTGCGATCACCGAACTTGAGCACGGTCGCGATCATATTGACGACCACGACCGCGAACAATTCCCAGGAGTGGTGGTGGCTGGGATTGTCGATGTCGCCGACGAAGAAGCCGAAGTTCAGGGTCAGGGCAAGGACGATGAAGAAGCCAAAGACGACTTTCTCTGGATTCATAATGCAAGATTCCTGTATCCGATGATGCGCAGCGAGTAACGAGTGATGATCGGGGCGACCCGAACAGTTGCGGCGAGCGCCCTATGCTAGCATCTGAGTGCCGTCACATTGGCGAAATCGCGGAGAGCTTTGCTGACCACCCTCATCACAACACTGGCGGGACTCGCTTTCGGTCTCTGGCGCGGAGATCCGCTGCTGTTTGGTGTGCTCGGACTGCTGCTGGGGCGCGTCGTCGCGCTCGATATCGCGTTACGCGAGCTGCGCCGCACGCTTGCCGATCAAGGGCGCAAAGCGGCTCATACGCCGGATTCGCAGACAGCGCCTGCCGACACTGCCGATACGCGACCGCTGTCACTGGATCTGGACTGGACCCAGGCACCCGCGAGCGAACCGCCTGGCGGCTCGCCTGCCCCTGCCCTGAGCGAGACCGCCACGGTTTCCGCGCACGATGACGCCTTCCCGTACCCTGTCACTCCCGTTGAGGATTGGCTCGATCGCCTCCGCGACTGGCTCATGGCGGGCAATCTGTTCGTCAGAGTGGGTATTGTGCTGGTGTTCCTTGGGGTTGGCTTCCTGATCAACTACGCCGTGGATCAGCAGTGGCTGGTCTTTACCCTCGAGCTGAGGCTGCTGGCTGTGGCCATCGCCGCTATCGCGCTCCTTGCCCTGGGCTGGTGGCTGGGCGCGCGCCGTCGGGATTATGGCTTGCTTTTACAGGGGGCGGCGATCGGCATCCTCTATCTGGATGTCTATGGTGCTTACCAACTCGCGGATCTGCTGTCGGCCACGCCGGCATTCGCCCTGCTGGTCCTGATCGGTCTCTCGGCTGCCGCACTGGCGATCGCTCAAAATGCGCCGTCTCTGGCATGGTTTGGATTTGCCGGCGGCTTTCTAGCGCCCATCGTCATCGTATCGGGCCACGATGATCATGTCGCGCTGTTTAGCTATTACGCCATACTCAACGCCGCGCTCCTGGCCGTGGCCTGGTTCAAGAGCTGGCGGGCGCTCAATCTGCTTGGATTCGGTTTTACCTTCGGGATCGCCGTACTCTGGGGCATTCTGCGCTATGAACCCGAGCACTTCGCCAGCACCGAACCCTTCCTGGTGCTCTTTTTCCTCTTCTACGTCACTATTTCGGTGCTCTATGCCCGCCGCCAGCCGCCACGGCTGCGCGGTTATATCGATTCCACGCTTCTATTCGGCACCCCGATCCTCGCCTTCACCTGTCAGGTCGAGCTGGTGCGCCACATCCCCTACGGCATCGCCTGGTCCGCGGCGACGCTCGGGGGCTTTTATCTGATCCTGGCCTGGTGGCTGCCGCGACTCGCTGGGGTCGGGCTAGGACTGCTATCGCAGGCATTTCTGGCGCTCGGAATCATTTTTCTCTCGGTCGCCATCCCCTTTGCTTTTGCCGCCGATACGACCGCTGGCGTCTGGGCGTTGGAAGGTGCCGGGCTGGTGTGGGTCGGCAGTCGCCAGCGCCGGGGGTCGACCCGGGCATTTGGTCTGATCCTGCAAGTCGGGGCGTCGCTCGCGCTGATCGCGGGCCTGCCCTACCCGCTCACACAGCCCTTTTTCAACAGTGTCTATCTCGGTGCAGCAATGATCGCCATTGCCGGCGTCGCCAGTGCGTACTGGCTGGATCGCACGCAGAGCGATCGACGTGGCTGGGAGAGCGGCGGCGCGCCCTGGCTGCTGATCTGGGGGCTGACCTGGTGGCTCGGCGGCGGCGCGGTCGAGCTGCTGCGCGAGGAGCCGGGGACCGGTCTCCCCGCCGGTGTCCTCTGGTACGCCATCCTCACCCTGGCGCTGAGCGAAGCGCTCGCAAGCCTCGTGCACTGGTCGCGGCTGCATCGTGCACAGGCCGCCCTGCCGGCGCTGGGTCTGGCCGCGCTCGTGCTCAGCGTGGAGCGCGTGACACATCCCGCGCTCGCTGGCGGCGTCTTGGCCTGGCCGCTGTATTTCGTTATCAGCTATCTCGTGTTGCTGCGACTCGAGTGGCGCGAGAGACGCCCCTATCTGGCTTGGAGCCACGCCGCCATCGCCCTATTGCTGGTGGCGGTCATTGAATGGGAGTTGCTCTGGCAGGTGTTCGAACAGGTCGCTCTGGCCGAGGGCTGGCGGATCGCCGCCGTGGCGCTGATGCCGCTGATTGGACTGCTGTCGTTGACGACGTTGAACGTCTGGCCGCTGACGGCCTGGCGGTTCGCTTATGAGGCCGCTGTCGGCGCCGTCCTGGTCTTCGCCCTGGTGCTCTGGACGCTGTGGTCGGTCGACTCTCCGGGCGGCGCGGCGCCACTGCCCTGGCTACCGGTGCTCAACCCGCTCGATGCGATGCTCGCGCTGGTGCTGCTCGCGCTCTGGCGCTGGTGGACGGATCTCAATCGACGGGAGCTGATCCATCCGACCCACAACGAAGGCCATGCCTTCCTGACCCTGTTTGGCGCTCTGGCGTTTCTCTGGATCAATTTGACACTGCTGCGCAGCCTGCACCATATCTGGCTGATCCCTTACACGTGGGATGCGTTATTGCGTTCGGATCTGGCGCAAACCTCGCTTGCCGTGCTCTGGGCGCTGGTTGGGGTCGCACTGCTGCTGATCGCTCGGGCGCGTCGCTCGCGGGCGCTGTGGATCGCTGGAGCGGTGGTGCTGGCAGCCGTGGTGATCAAGCTGTTCACGGTGGATCTGGCCGCAAGCGGGACCGTCGCGCGCATTGTCTCCTTCCTGGCCGTTGGCGGCTTGCTGGTCGGAATCGGCTGGTGGTCGCCGCTGCCGCCCCGCAACGGTCCAGCGCGGGCCACGACCGGCGGTGCACGATCCGCTGGGTCGCACGCGGTGGATCAACCATCACCGCCCTGACGGACTCATCTGGGTTGCGATACTTAGACGGACGCAATCCCTGCCGTTGGACTGCTCAGCGGCTCTCGACTGTCTGCAATCCGGTCGGGCTCTTCAAGCAACGGCCCTTCGGCGCTCTTGCGTTCGCCCAGGGCGCGATGCATGAGGATGTTGAGCATGCGCATCGTGGCGCCGATCGCGGCAAAGACTTGATTGGCGTGGACACCACGGGTGCGCAATTCGCCCTCCTCGGTCTGCCACATGATGCTGCAATCGGTCAGCGCGTCGGTGCGCCCACCCCTGGGGATACGCACCTCATAATCGATGAGCTGGGGCAGCGCCAGCCCCTGCTTCTTGAGAATCTTCGAGAGTGCGCTGGTAAAGGCATCATAGCCGCCGTTACCGGTGCCGACGGCGGTATAGGCGTGATCGCCAAGCCGGACTCTGATGTTTGCCATGGAGCCGAGATCCAGGCTCGAAGAAAGCCCGCACGCCAACAGCTCGGCGTGATCGTAGTCTTTGCTCTCCAGCACCTCGGCAATGATGAAGGGCAGATCTTCGGTGGTGATGGTTTTTTTGGAGTCGCCAAGCTCGATGATGCGTTTGAGCACCTTGCGCTGATTGTCCTCCGACAGATCAATCTCCAGGCGCTCAAGGTTCTTGGCGAGCGAGGCTTTGCCGGCGAGCTTGCCGAGGGCGTAGGTGCGCCGCCGGGCGAAGCGCTCAGGCGAGAGACGGCTGTGATAGAGGCTGCCTTTCTTGTCGCCGTCGGCATGGATACCGGCGGTTTGAGTGAAAACGTCTTCGCCAACGATCGGGGCATTATCGGCAATGCGCTTGCCCGAGAAATACTCGACCAGATCGCTCGCGCGCACCAGATGGCGCTCGTCGATGCCGATCTCCAAGCCGAGTTGATCGCGCAGATTGACAGCGACCTCTGCCAGCGAGGCGTTTCCGGCGCGCTCGCCCAGACAGTTGACGGTGCAGTGCACGGCGGCGACGCCCGCCCGAGCTGCCGCAAGCACGTTGGCGGTCGCTAAGCCGTAATCGTTATGCGGATGGAAATCGAACCACAGCGAGGGAAAGCGCCGGACCATGTCGGAGACCCCGGCGAACACCTGCTCCGGGGTCATCACGCCCAGGGTATCCGGGAGCATGAAGTGACCGATGCCGCTATCGGCAAGCCGCTCGACAAGTGCGAACACATAGCCTGGATCGTCACGGTAGCCGTTGGACCAGTCCTCTAGATAAAGATTGACGGACAACCCGCGCGCTTGGGCATGGGCGACGCTCTCGCGGACATCGGCGGCGTGCTGCTCCAGGGTTTTTTTGAGCTGTCTGCGACAGTGATTTTCGCTGCCCTTTGCCAAGAGATTGATCACCCGCCCCCCGGCGGCGGCGATCCAGTCCACACTCTGACCACCGTCGATGAAACCCAGAATCTCGACCCGCTCGGCGAGATCGCGCTGTGCGGCCCAGGCAACGATTTGGGCCACGGCTGCAGCCTCTCCAGAGGAGACGCGCGCCGAGGCAATCTCGATGCGATCGACCCGCACCTGCTCAAGTAGCACCTTGGCGACACTGACTTTCTCATCGGCGGAAAATGATACGCCCTGGGTCTGCTCGCCATCGCGCAGCGTGGTGTCCATGATTTGCATATAGCGGCGGTTGGCGCTCATGTCGACGCTCTCGTTGCAAGCGTCGCTTGCAGATGCCCTTTGATGGCCTCGACACTGGCATCGAGTTCGACGCAGCGCGCCTGCTTGTCCATCAGTCCGCGCAGTGACGGCGGCTGGGGTGCCTCGCGGCCGATCGCCTCATGCACGGCCTCGTTGAACTTGGCCGGGTGGGCGGTGGCCAGACAGACGGTGTCTGGCATGCCGCGCGCGGCGTGGACGCCGACAGCGGTATGAGGACAGAGGATGTAACCGCTTGACTCGAAAGTCGCACGCATCTGCTCGAGCGTCTGCTGATCGCTCACCGCCACGGCGTCGAAGTCCGCGCGCGCCTGGGCATGACGGTCGGGATCGACCGCAAGCTGCCCGGTGTGCTGCAATTCTTCGAGCAGGGTGCGAACGCGCAGTGTGTCGCCATTGTAGAGATAGTAGAGATAGCGCTCGAAATTAGACGCGATCTGAATGTCCATGGCCGGGCTCAGCGTCTGGCAGACTTGTGTACTCACGCGATAGACGCCGGTCTCGATGAACCGGGCGAGGATATCGTTGCGGTTGGTCGCAATGATCAGGCGTTCAACCGGCAACCCCATACGCTTGGCAAGGTAGCCTGCGAAGGCATCGCCGAAGTTGCCGCTCGGCACCGAAAACCTGAGACGTCGATCAGGGTCGCCGCCACTGACCCGGCCCCACGCGTAAAAATAATAGACGGTCTGGGCGAGGATACGCGCCCAATTGATTGAGTTGACCGCACCGAGCCGGTAGGTGGACTTGAACGCAAGGTCGTTAAACAACGCCTTGACGATGCCTTGAGCGTCGTCAAACGTGCCGCGCACAGCGATATTGTGGACATTGGCGTCCGCCACCGTGGTCATCTGGCGCTCCTGAATCGGCGAGACGCGCCCCTTGGGATGCAGGATGAAGATCTCAATACGCGCTTTCCCGCGTACGCCATAGATCGCGGCCGATCCGGTGTCACCCGAGGTCGCGCCGATGATGTTGAGCTGACCGCCGTCCCGAGCCAGGAAATACTCGAATAGATTACCCAGCAATTGCAGGGCGACATCCTTGAAGGCTGCGGTCGGACCATGGAACAGCTCAAGAATTTTGAGCCCATCCAGGTCGACCACCGGCGTGACTTCGGGGTGGGTAAAGCCGCCATAGGAGCGGGCGATGAGATCGCGCAGATCGTCGTGTGGAATTTCATCACCGACGAACAGCGCCAACACTTCAAACGCAAGGCTTTGAAAGTCGAGCCTGGACCAGTGCGCGAGCGTGGCGCGCTCGATCTGGGGAATGCGCGCGGGCACGAGCAGACCACCATCGGTTGCCAGACCCATCATGACCGCCTGGGCAAATCCAACTGGCTCGATACCGCCACGGGTACTGAGATAATGCATTGTATTCACAATATTGTAGTGTTCGACTAAAATAAAGGAGTCAGCGGTCGCTACCGCCCACTCAGGCTAAAAAAACCGCGCCGCGATTGGCAACCATAACATTGCGTGAAACCGTCCCTGACTTGAAAACACTTTTGCTGTTCTCGAGGGTGTGTTTGAGCATATTCTCCACCAGGCGGTCTGGCCGGAAACGTTGACAGCACGGCAAGCGCAACCAGACAATGCCGACACTCCGCTGAACCGGCAGATCAAGGCGGATGAATCATAAAAACGACTGGGGGCTTCTGCCAATATTGGACTATACCAACCCACTTGCGAGTGGGTCGCGGTTTCTCGCGCCCCGTCACCCCGAAGCCATTCTGCAACCAACGCAAACTTCGAATGGAGTGACATCTTAAAATGACACCTGACAAGCGCTCGGCTTATTGGAAGGCGAATCTGCGCCTTCTGACGATCTTGCTGATCATCTGGTTTATCGTTTCCTACGGATTCGGCATTCTGCTCGTGGAACCCATGAACGCCATCAAGCTCGGCGGTTATCCGCTCGGATTCTGGTTCGCCCAGCAGGGCTCGATCTATGTCTTCGTCGTGCTGATCTTTATCTATGCGGCCATGATGGGCCGGCTCGACAAAAAATTCGACGTCGACGAAGACTGAGGAAACACCACAATGACCCCACTTGAGCTTTGGACTTACAGTATCGTCGGTGCCACCTTCGCGATCTATATCGGCATCGCCATCTGGGCGCGCGCGAAGACCACCGGCGAATTTTATGTGGCGGGCGGCGGTGTGCACCCGGTCGCCAACGGCATGGCGACCGCCGCGGACTGGATGTCGGCGGCCTCGTTTATCTCCATGGCGGGCATGCTCGCCTTTGGCGGCTATGGCGCCTCGGTCTTTCTGATGGGCTGGACCGGCGGCTACGTGCTGCTGGCGCTGCTGCTGGCGCCCTATTTGCGTAAATTTGGCAAGTTCACCGTACCGGAGTTCATTGGCGACCGCTATTACTCGCAGTCGGCACGCGTCGTTGCCGTCATCTGTCTGATCCTGGCCTCGACCACCTATGTCATCGGGCAGATGACGGGTATCGGTGTGGCCTTCTCGCGCTTTTTAGGCGTGACTTATGAAATGGGCATCATCGTCGGCATGGGCATCGTGGCCATCTACGCCATCCTGGGCGGCATGAAGGGCATCACGTATACACAGATCGCACAATACGTGGTGTTAATCCTCGCCTACACGATCCCGGCGATCTTCATTGCGCTGACACTGACCGGCATCGCCATCCCGCAAATCGGTCTTGGCGGAAACTACCTCGGCGAGGGCGGCGGCATCTCGCTGCTCGACAAACTCGATCAGGTGGTCACCGATCTCGGTTTCAAGCAGTACACCACCCAGGTCATGGGCAGTACACTCAATATGTTCGTCTATACCCTGTCGCTGATGATCGGTACGGCAGGGCTGCCACACGTCATCATCCGTTTCTTCACCGTACCGACGGTCAAGGACGCCCGCTACTCCGCGGGCTGGGCGCTGGTCTTCATTGCCCTGCTCTACACTACGGCCCCTGCAGTCGGCGCCATGGCGCGGCTGAACCTGATGGAGACCATTCAGATCGGCGAAGTCGGCAGCCCAACGGGCAACCTGGTCTATGATGAGCGCCCGGATTGGTTCAAGCGCTGGGAGACGACCGGGCTGCTGAAGTTCGAGGACAAAAACGGCGACGGCCGCATCCAGTACTACAACGATGCCAATGCCGATTTTGCGGCCCAAGCCGAGTCCTTCGGATGGCAGGGCAACGAGATGGTCACCGTCAACAACGACATCATCGTAATGGCCAATCCCGAGATCGCCAGACTGCCGGCCTGGGTCATCGCCCTCGTGGTTGCTGGAGGGCTGGCCGCTGCGCTATCGACCGCAGCCGGTCTGCTTCTGGCCATCTCCTCGTCCATCTCGCATGACCTGCTCAAGGGGGTCATGATGCCGCGCATCTCAGAGAAGAGCGAGCTGATGGCGGGGCGTCTGGCCATGATTGGTGCCATTGTGTTGGCAGGTTATCTGGGCTTCAATCCACCCGGATTTGCGGCCGGGACGGTGGCCCTCGCCTTCGGCCTGGCGGCTTCGTCGCTCTTCCCCGCGCTCATGCTGGGGATTTTCTCTAAACGGGCCAATAATGTCGGAGCCATTGCCGGCATGATCTCCGGCATCACCATCACGCTGCTCTACGTGTTCCAGCACAAGGGAATCTTCTTTGTGTCGGGGACCGAGTTCCTGATGCCTGAGATAGGCATGGGGGAGGACTGGTTCTTTGGCATTTCGCCAAATGCCTTCGGCGCCGTCGGCGCGTTGGTAAACTTCACAGTCGCCATCCTGGTGGCCAAAGTCACGGCTCCGCCGCCGGAGGCGATTCAGCACCTGGTCGAAGATGTGCGCATCCCGCGCGGCTCCGGCACCGCCGTGAGTCACTGATGCTTGACGGATAGTAGGCATCGCTTAACAAGCCCCGCTTCGGCGGGGCTTTTTCGTGACGATATCCTGACCCACCGAGACCCGCGAGCCCCTTAGCAGGCCCATCGACAGACGTTTAGAGTGAGTAGGCTGGAGAATAGTCGCGCTCATCACTAGAATGGGTCGCTTACGGCTCTTAACGACAGGAACCATTCCGTGCTTCAATGGCACGCCATAGACCCGCAGCGCTCCGCGCGATTGATAGAGGTGGCGTTCCACGCCGACGTCAGCGAAAAATCGGTACTATATTCCCACTATTTTAAAAAAAGAGCCTGTCGCGATGGATATAGAACTGATCGAAATCCAGGAGTTTCTGGCCAGTCATCCGCCCTTCGATCAGCTTCCGCAAGAGGCTCTAGAGCGCCTGCCTGGGCGCCTGTCGGTGCGTTATTTTCGGCGTGGCTCTGCTTTCCCACCCACGCCGACTGAACAGCCCTGCCTCTACATCCTGCGCCGAGGGGCAATCGAGCTACGCGACAAGCAGGGCGAACTGGTCGGCAAACTTGCCGAGGGCGATCTCTGCGAGATGCTTTGCCGTCAGGCGCCCCACGAACTGGACTATCAGGGCCAGACCTCCGAGGACACGCTGGTCTATGCCCTGCCTTGCGCAGATCTCGAGGTACTGCGCTCCCAGCACGCCGACTTCTCCGAGCATTTCGATCAATCCATTTCCAAGCGTCTGCGCAAAGCGCTCAACGCCATAGTCGACACGCACAGCCCCGGAACGAGCCTGATGACGGTGCGCGTGAAGGACATGATCAAACGCAGCCCCATCACGACGGGACCCGACACCAGTATTCGAGACGCGGCCTGTATCATGGCCGAGCGCCATGTGTCCTCGCTGCCGATCATGGATGGAGCGCGTCTGGTCGGCATCATCACCGATCGTGACCTGCGCACGCGCTGCGTCGCCGTCGGTCTGGCAACGGACCGGCCGGTACGCGAGATCATGACTGAGAATATCACGACTGTGGAGATGGAGACGCTCGGCTTTCAGGCGCTCATTACGATGACGCAGCTCAACGTGCACCACTTACCGGTGCTCGAGAACGGTCGTATCGCTGGACTCATCTCCTCGACTGATCTGACACGCTTTCAAAGCATCAATTCAGTCTATCTGGTCGGCGACATCCATCGGGCGGACAGCATCGAAGCGCTGGTACTGACCAGCACGAAGATCCCGGAGTTACAGGTTCATCTCATCACGGGCGGCGCGACGGCCAACCATGTCGGACAGGCGATCAGCGCTATTACCGATGCGATTACGCTACGCCTGATTGAGTTGGCAGAGGCGGATCTCGGCAGTGCGCCGGCACCCTATGCGTGGATAGTGGGTGGCTCGCAAGCGCGCCGTGAGCAATCCTCCCACTCAGACCAAGACAATGCGCTTCTGCTCTGCGATCAGGCCAAACCCGAGGACGATGCCTACTTCGCGGCGCTCGCCAAGTACGTCAACGACGGACTCAACGCGTGTGGATTCGTCTATTGCCCGGGCGATGTCATGGCCATGAACCCCAAGTGGCGGCAACCGCTGAGGATCTGGAGCAAGTATTTCACGAACTGGATTCTCAAACCTGAGCCGATGGCGCTGATGCTCTCGAGCGTCTTTTTCGATCTGCGCGCGCTGCACGACCCCGACGATCTGTTCTCTGAGTTACAAGAGCGCGTTCTGGAAAAATCACGCGCCAATCGGATTTTCATCGCCTACATGGCGGCCAACGCACTGAAAAACCGTCCACCCCTGGGGTTTTTTCGCAACATCGTCCTCATTCATGGTGGCGATAAAAAACACACCTTTGATATCAAACACCGCGGAACGGTCCCCATCATCGACCTGGCCAGAGTCTATGCGCTCACCTCTGGCATCGCCGAGACCAACACCCTTGAGCGACTCCAGGCCGCCGCCGACTGTGGCACTCTAAGCAAGGATGGCGCAGCCAACCTGATCGATGCTTTCGAATTTATCGGCACCCTGCGCATGCGCCATCAGGCCCGTCAACTGCGCAATGGCGAGAAGGCCGACAATTTCCTGGCACCTGATGGACTTTCGCCGCTCGAGCGGGGCCATCTCAAGGAGGCATTTCTACTAATCAACACTATGCAAGAGTCTCTCGGACAGCGCTATCAGGCCGGGCGCTTTGTTTAACGCCGCACGCTCTCTCAACTGCGCGCGGCAGATTCCGGACTAGATGTCATTGCTACTTGAATGGCGGCGTCGCTGGCAGTTGCGCCGCACGCCGCCTGGACCGTTGCGGCGTTATCTGGAGCAGCCTTTTGCGCGTGGCGCGACAGACTATCGCGAACAAGAATACCTGGCCATCGATTTGGAAACGACCGGACTCGATAACCGCCGGGATCAGATTCTCAGTGTCGGCTATGTCACTGTGCGCGGAACGACAATCGATCTCTCGAGCGCGCGCCATCGTCTGGTACGCGTCGATCGCTCGATTCCGGAAGCCAGTGCCGTCATCCATCAGATCACCGATGACCAATCGGCACTCGGCAGTGAGCTGGTCGATGTGCTCGAAGAACTGCTGGGAGCGCTTGCGGGCAAAGTGATGATCGCCCATCATGCCAGTGTCGAGCAGGGCTTCCTGTCCAACGCCTGCAAAAGCTGCTGGGGGCGCGGACTGCTGATGCGCATCATCGACACCCAGGTACTGGCGTACCGTACCTTTGAGCGCCGCCAGATTCCGTTCCAGCCGTCTGATTTACGCCTCTATGCACTCGGTAGCCGTTACAATCTCCCCCGTTACGGGGCCCACAATGCCCTGAGCGACGCCTTGACGGCGGCCGAGCTGTTTCTCGCCCAAGCGGCCTATCGCGATGACGGGCGAGGACTGCCGCTCGCCGATTTCCTCTGTTGAGATACAATCCACTATGCGTCCCTACTAGATACACGATACATCGCCGGTTTATTATTCACCGCCACGGCCAGCCACACGCTGGGCTCGCAAAGTCCAGAATATGCTGTGCTGGATCATGCCACAACAAAGCTAAGAGCTGAGGAGATGACACCCATGTCGACAGAAAAGATCTATCCGGTTCCGGCCGATATTGCCGCGAAAACCCATATCACCGCCGAGCAGTACGCGAGCATGTATCAGCGCTCGATCGATGATCCCGATGGTTTTTGGGCCGAGCAGGCCGAAAAATTCGTCACCTGGTCGAAGCCCTGGACCTCGGTGTCGGATTTCAGTTTCAATGCCGATGATCTGCATATCAAATGGTTCGAAGGCGGCAAGCTCAACGTCTCTTACAATTGCCTGGATCGCCACCTCGACACCCGTGGCGATCAGGTCGCGATCATCTGGGAAGGCGACGATCCGCAGGAAGACCGCAAGATCACCTACCGTGAGCTGCACGAGGAGGTCTGCCGACTGTCGAATGTGTTCAAATCTCGCGGCGTCGGCAAGGGCGATCGGGTCTGCATCTACATGCCGATGATCCCGGAAGCCGCTGTCGCCATGCTCGCCTGTAATCGCATCGGTGCTGTCCACTCCATCGTCTTCGGAGGCTTCTCGCCGGATTCGCTGCGCGACCGGGCGCTCGACTCCGAGTGCAAGCTCATCATCACCTCCGACGAGAGCGTGCGCGGCGGGCGTCACATCCCGCTGAAGAAGAACGCCGATACCGCGCTGCTGGAATGCCCCAAGGTCGACACCCTGGTCGTGGTGCGTCGCACCGGCGGGAATGTCGAGTGGAGCGAAGGCCGTGATGTCTGGTACCACGAGGCCATCGCCGCCGCCTCCACCGACTGCCAGCCAGAGGAGATGGACGCCGAGGATCCGCTGTTCATCCTCTACACTTCGGGTTCGACCGGCAAGCCCAAGGGCGTTCTGCATACCACCGGCGGCTATCTCGTCTTCGCCGCGATGACCCACAAGTACACCTTCGACTATCAGGACGGCGAGGTTTACTGGTGTACCGCAGACGTCGGCTGGGTCACTGGACACACTTACATCGTCTACGGCCCGCTGGCCAATGGTGCCACCTCGCTCATGTTCGAGGGCATCCCCAACTATCCCGATATGTCGCGCTTCTGGGATGTGGTCGACAAGCACAACGTCGCCATTTTCTACACCGCCCCGACTGCCATCCGCTCACTGATGCGCGCCGGCGAGGAGCCGGTCAAGAAGACCTCGCGCAAGTCGTTGCGCATCCTGGGCTCGGTCGGTGAGCCGATCAATCCAGAAGCTTGGGAATGGTATCATCGGGTGGTCGGTGACGAGCGTTGCCCAATCGTGGATACCTGGTGGCAGACTGAGACCGGCGGACACTTGATCACCCCCCTGCCAGGGGCTACGCCGCTCAAGCCCGGATCCGCGACAAATCCTTTCTTTGGCGTCGTACCCGCGATCGTTGACCCAGCCGAGGGCACGCTGATCGAGGGTGAGGGCGAGGGCGCGTTGGTGCTAACACGCCCCTGGCCGGGGATGATGCGCAACCTCTACGGCGATCACCAGCGCTTCATCGAAAATTACTTCCAGCAGTATCCAGGCAAGTACTTCACCGGCGACGGCGCACGCCGCGACGCGGATGGCTACTATTGGATCACCGGGCGTATCGACGACGTGCTCAACGTCTCCGGGCACCGTATGGGCACTGCCGAGATCGAGTCCGCGCTGGTTCTGCATCCGCAGGTTGCAGAAGCGGCCGTGGTTGGCTATCCACACGATCTCAAGGGCCAGGGCATCTATGCCTACATCACGCCGATGGAGGGTGTCGAGCCAAGCGATGAACTCAAGAAAGAGCTTGTCAAACTCGTGCGGAGCGAAATCGGCCCGATCGCGACCATCGATGTCATTCAGTGGGCAATCGGCCTGCCGAAGACCCGTTCAGGTAAGATCATGCGACGTATTCTGCGTAAGATCGCCGCCAACGAGATCGACACGCTCGGCGATACTTCCACGCTGGCCGATCCAAGCGTTGTGGATGATCTGACCGAAAATCGTGCCAACCGCTAGCCATAATACCGGCTCAATCTTTTAGGCTCAGGGGTGCGCGCGAACAGTCTGGAGCGCGCATCCCGCACACTCGGTCACCAGTGACGCGCTAAGGCGCTTATACAGACACCGCAGGCGGCCACTTACGACCATGAGGCCGGGGTGTCGTTTTCCCGTAAACGACTGTAATCTATATCTCTTACGCCTTAGCCCACGCGATTCGGCCTCTTGCCGATCGCACATCGTTCGATGCCGAGCGCTTTCGAGAAGACTCGGAGCGTTATCAGAGATTTCTAAAATTCTTTCCAACACACTCTGTATTGGCAATCCTTTTATTACAAATTGCTATAAAGAATGAGGTCAAGTTTGGGTTCGAACTTCAGAGCAGGAGTCTTTGTCGACGCAGAAAATGTGCGCTACAACGGCGGTTATCAGATGCGCTACGATATTCTGCGTCGTTTTGCGTCTAGAGAAGGCGCGATCCTTCAGCGTCTCAACACCTATATGGCGTTCGACACCGAGCGCGCGCGCGAAGACGCGGAATACAAAAAGAAGGCGCAGACTTATCAGCAAATGGTGCGCGACTTCGGCTGGAAGATCACGGTCAAGGAGGTCAGGCGCTACACCGATGAGAACGGCACCGTGACGACCAAGGCGAACGCCGATCTTGACCTGGCCGTGGATGCCATGCTTCAGGCGAGCCGTCTCGATCAGGTGTTGCTGGTGACTGGCGATGGTGATTTTCTGCAAGTCGTCGATGCACTACAAAACACCGGGTGCCGAGTCGAGCTTATCGGTTTCAAGAATGTATCGCGGAAACTGAAGCGGGAAGTAGACGCCTTCTACTCGGGATTTCTGATACCCGACCTGCTTCCCATTACCTACGAACCGCGCAATGAGTGGGGTAAGCCCGGCTCCTGTGTGCGTGGGGTCTGCACCAAATGGTTCCCTGACAAGGGCTACGGCTTCCTGCGCATCATGGAGAAAATCTCACCGAATCTCTGGATCACCGACCCGCGCGAGCCGAACTCACCCTACACCAGCGTTTTCTGTCACGCCAACGAACTCGCCGAGGATGTGTCCGAGGATTTACTGATGAATCGCGAAACAGTGCTCGAGTTCTATGTTAACGAAAGCGATCAAAAGGATAATGGCTTGGTCGCGAACAACGTGAGGCTTGCGTTCACGGTCAATCGCTAAGTAGCGCTCGCGCCAGCGGAGCGGCTCCCGAGCGCTTAAGACCGAGACCATATCGCAGGGCGCGCCGCGTTGACCCAAGACAAGGTACATTTATTTAAAGACTGCTCGAGAGCAAAGGTGGCTTATGCCAAAGGATCACGTCACCATCAAACCATCGGGGCTGGCTTGGCGCCTAGTCAATGATCAACTGCTCTCGGAGCAGCAGATGGTCGTCGCCTACGAAGAGGCGATAACCGAGGGGCGCACCTTCGTGCAACACCTGGTACAACAGGGGATCCTCGACAGCCGC
Source organism: Thiorhodococcus sp. (assembly GCA_029257385.1). GTDB lineage: Bacteria > Pseudomonadota > Gammaproteobacteria > Chromatiales > Chromatiaceae > Thiorhodococcus. The sequence continues at coordinate 57,773 of JARIBS010000001.1, read as the reverse complement.
CGCATCGCGCTTGCCGCTTCGCAGGAGTTCGGTGTTCCCCTGCTCGATCTGGGCGCCTTCGATGCGTCCAGCCTCCCCATGAACTTGGTCGACGAACGACTGATGCGCAAGCATCGGGCGCTGCCCCTGTTCAAACGCGGCAACCGGCTCTTCCTGGCCGTCTCCGACCCGACCAACGACCGAGCGCTCGAGGATATCCGCTTCAACACGGGTCTCGCCGCCGACGCGATTCTGGTGGAGGAAGACAAACTCAATACGGCGATCGAGAAGGCCATTCAGGCCAGCGACACGACCAATATCAGCGAATTCATCGACGCCGATCTCGAGAAGCTCGAGATCGGCGTCGATGAGAGCAATGAGCAGCGCGACGAATCCGATGCGAATATCGACGAGGCGCCGATCGTGCGCTACATCAACAAGATTCTGGTCGACGCCATCACCTCTGGCGCCTCGGACATCCACTTCGAACCCTTCGAGCAGTTCTTTCGCGTCCGCTTCCGACAGGACGGCCTATTGCGAGAGGTCACCAACCCGCCCATCAATCTTGCCGCGCGCATCACCGCGCGACTCAAGGTTATGGCGCGCATGAACATCGCCGAGCGGCGTGTTCCACAGGATGGGCGCATCAAGCTCAAACTCAGTCGCTCGCGCAACATCGATTTTCGCGTCAACACCCTGCCGACGCTCTACGGCGAGAAAGTCGTCCTGCGGATTCTCGACGCGAGCGCGGCGCAGGTCGGTATCGAATCGTTGGGCCTGGAAAGCGAACAACGTGAAGTCTTTCTCAAAGCGATCGAGAAACCTTATGGCATGATCCTGGTTACGGGGCCGACCGGGTCCGGCAAGACAGTGTCGCTCTATACGGCACTCAACATCCTCAACGAACCCGAGATCAATATCTCGACTGTCGAGGATCCCGTCGAGATCCAGGTCTCAGGCATTAATCAGGTCAACATGAACCCCAAGACCGGCCTGACCTTTGCCGCGGCGCTGCGCGCCTTTCTGCGCCAGGACCCTGACATCATCATGGTCGGCGAGATTCGCGACCTGGAAACGGCCGAGATTGCGGTGAAGGCCGCGCAGACGGGCCATCTGGTGCTCTCGACACTGCACACTAACGATGCGCCCCAGACCCTGACGCGCTTGGCCAACATGGGTGTGGCGCCCTTCAATATCGCCTCTTCTGTGCTGCTGATCATGGCGCAGCGACTGGCCCGGAGACTCTGCAAGCATTGCAAAGTCCTGCGGGATCTGCCGCACGAGGCAATGCGAAAAGAAGGCTTCACGGATGACGAAATCGAAGAGGGGTTGAGGATCTACGGCCCAGTGGGTTGCGACCACTGTAACCGGGGCTATCGCGGCCGCGTCGGAATCTTTCAGGTGATGCCGGTTTCCGAGTCAATTTCGCGTCTAATCCTTGAGGGCGGCAATTCGATGCAATTGGCCGAGCAGGCCCACCGCGAGGGCATTCTCGATCTGCGAAAATCCGGTCTGCGCAAGGTCAGGGCTGGGATTACCAGCCTGGAAGAACTCAATCGCGTTACCAAGGAATAAACCACCATGGAGTCATCACGATGGCACTGGCAGTAACAAGCAAGGTCAAAGTCAAGCCCAAGGTCAAACCCCAGGTTGACAAGGCCCGGGTGTTCGCCTGGCAAGGCGTAGATCGGCGCGGGGGGCGCGTCAAGGGCGAAACCCGCGCGGCCAATATCAACGCGGTACGCGCAGATCTGCGGCGTCAGGGCGTCAATCCGACCAAGGTCAAGGTCAAGGCCAAGCCGTTGCTGGGTGGCGGCAAGAAGAAGATCACCGGTCAGGATCTCTCGGTCTTCACGCGCCAGCTCGCCACCATGATGACCGCAGGTGTCCCATTGGTGCAGGCTTTTGACATCGTCGGGCGCGGTCACGACAACCCCGCGATGCAAGACTTGATCCTCTCGATCAAGCAGGATGTGGAAAGCGGAACCGCGGTCGCCCCGGCGCTCGCCAAGCATCCGCTCTATTTCGACGACCTAGTCTGCAGCCTGGTCGAAGCCGGTGAGCAGGCGGGCGTACTCGACGTCCTGCTCGACAAGATCGCGACGTACAAAGAAAAGACTGAGTCCATCAAGGGTAAGATCAAAAAGGCGCTGTTCTACCCAACTGCGGTCATCGCCGTGGCGATTATCGTCACCGTTGTCATCCTGCTGTTCGTCATTCCCCAGTTCAAGGAGCTGTTCACCAGCTTCGGCGCAGACCTGCCGGCCTTCACCCTCATGGTCATCGGCCTCTCCGATATCGTCAGAGAATGGTGGTGGGCCATGCTGCTGGGCTTTGCCGGCGCCGTTTATGTCATTAGCAATTTCTTCAAGCGTTCGCGCAAATTCCGTGAGATCGTCGATCGCGCCTCGCTGAAGATCCCGGTCATCGGCCCGATCCTCAACAAGGCCGCGCTGGCGCGCTTCGCCCGGACGCTCTCGACCATGTTCGCCGCCGGTGTTCCACTGGTTGAGGCATTGCAGTCGGTATCCGGCGCGACGGGAAACATCGTCTATCAGGACGCGGTGCTGAAGATGCGCGAAGAGGTCGCAACTGGACAGTCGCTGCAGCTTGCGATGCGCCAGCGCGATATCTTTCCGCACATGGTCATCCAGATGACCGCCATCGGCGAGGAATCAGGCGCGCTCGACGACATGCTCAGTAAGGTCGCCGATTTCTACGAGGAGCAGGTCGACAACGCCGTGGACAGTCTGAGCAGCCTGCTCGAGCCGCTCATCATGGTGGTCATCGGTGGTCTGGTGGGTAGTCTGGTCGTTGCCATGTACCTGCCGATCTTCAAGCTCGCGGCGGTCGTCTGAGCCGATGCTAGGTCAGGATTTGATCGATCTGCTCGCACAGAACACCGCCCTGCTCTACGCGACAGCCATCGCCCTCGGGTTGATCCTGGGCAGTTTTCTCAATGTCGTTATCCTGCGGCTTCCACGCATGATGGAGGCGGGCTGGCAGCGCGACTGCGCCGGACTCGACGAGGAGTCAAGCCCAGCGGTCGAGGAAGACACCGCAACGCCTCTGACGCTGTCGCACCCGGCTTCTACCTGTCCCACCTGCGGACACCGGATCGGCGCGCTCGAGAACATCCCGGTATTCAGTTACCTGTTCCTACGTGGGCGCTGCTCGGCGTGTGGCGTCCATATCAGCGCCCGTTACCCGCTGGTCGAGGGCCTCACCGCCGTCCTGACCCTGGTCGTGGTGATGCAGTTCGGGCTGACCTGGCAGTTGCCCGCGGCTCTGATCCTAACCTGGGCCTTAATCGCGCTCGCGTTGATCGACTACGACACGCAGCTGCTTCCCGACAGCATCACGCTGCCGCTGCTGTGGCTTGGGTTGGTATTGAGCCTTTTCGCGGTCTTCACCGACAGTCACTCTGCCATCATCGGCGCGGTCGCCGGCTATCTCAGCCTGTGGCTGGTCTTCCATCTCTTTCGTCTTGTCACCGGCAAAGAGGGCATGGGCTATGGCGATTTCAAGCTGCTGGGGCTTTTCGGCGCCTGGCTGGGCTGGCAGTTTCTTCCGCAGATCATCCTGCTCTCGGCCGTCACCGGGGCCGTCATCGGCATTGCCCTGATCGTCAGCGGTCGCCATGAACAGGGCAAACCAATGCCCTTCGGGCCTTATCTCGCCGTGGCCGGATGGATCAGTCTCCTATGGGGAGAACAGATCAACACGACCTACCTGCGATTGAGCGGCCTGGCGTAGCTTGCCGATGTTGACCATTGCATTGACCGGCGGCATCGGGAGTGGCAAGACGACGGTCTCGGATCGGTTCGCCGAACTGGGAGCCGGCGTCATCGACACCGATCTGCTCTCGCGAGAGCTGACGGCGCCCCCAAGCCCCGTGCTTGATCGCATCGCTGAGGTCTTCGGTGCCAAGATTCTAGATGCTGACGGCGCGCTTGAGCGTGCCCGGCTGCGCCAATTGGTCTTTCAGGACCACGAGGCGCGCGCCAGACTCGAAGCCATCCTGCACCCCGCGATCAAGAACTTGATGCTGCAACGCCTCGCCGTGCTCCAGACGCCGTATGCGATCCTGGTCATCCCGCTGCTGTTTGAGACCGGGCAACAGGATCTCGCCGACCGGGTGCTGGTGGTCGACGTTCCCGAGCAGGTACAAATCGAGCGGGTCAAGCGTCGCAATGGTCTCGATGAAGACGAAATCCGGCGCATCCTCTCCAGCCAGGTGTCACGCCGGGAGCGCACTGCGGGCGCCGATGACCGCATCGACAACAGTGGCGATCCCGCCGCTCTAGAGGCGCAGATCCAACGGCTGCACGCGCGCTATCTGGTGATGGCTGCGGCACGCCCCCAGCGCGCCTGAGCCGCGATCGGTCAACCGATGCTCGCGCGATCGCGCAACCGGGGCCGCACGAGGGTTCAACTGTCGGAAAAAGGGATTCCCAGCCTGTTGCAAAAAAATGGGGTGCCTTAAAGACTCACCGACTCAACAGCGGCGAGGATCTCGAGCAGACCCTCACGTGCTACGTAGCCCTCTACAACCACCAACTGCCTTAGTCAGCACTCAAACCAATGCAGACGATGAAGGCTTGGTATCAGTCCCATCCGCACCTGTTTCACAAGCGTCCTTATGATCGTCTGGGATGCGACAGGTATTCAAATCGAAACGTCATGTGACACCCACGAGTGCCTGGTCAAGCTCCTCGGAGATGAACGCGCGATCTTCAATGGCAACTACGATATCCCGCTACGCATAATTACAGTGGACGAGGACTTGCCGGTACGTCTGATTTACGGAGAAAAACATGAGAACCGCGACGATTGACTATGTTGAATCGCATTTATTAACCCTTCTGAAGGCTGTCGAGGCGGGCGAGGAAATCCTCATCACGAGCCAGGGACGACCCGTGGCGCGCATCGTTCCCGAGATCGCCAAACCCGCGACCTCCGTCTGGTCCGACTTAAATGAGTGGGTGATATCCGGCCCTGCCCAACCCGGACCAACCGTCGCGCAACTGCGTGAACAGGATCTACTGTGATCTATCTCGATACCTCTGTACTGGGCGCAATCTTTTTTCGCGAGGCGAACGCGACTTCGGTGCTGAATCATGTCGAGATGGCCAGCGCCGCTGGACTCGTTATTTCCGCCTGGACACTGACTGAAATGGCGAGCGTGGGGGCGATCAAGGAACGCACAGCGACCATCGATCATCCGACCCGGCAGCAAGCGCTGATCAAGTTCAATCGGTTCGTATCGTCCAGCTTGATCCTGGCGGAGATCGAACCGGGCGATTTCCGTTCCGCAGCTTCGATGATCGATGGACCAGGTATGCTGCGCGCCGGTGACGCCCTGCATCTGGCGGTCGCCCAACGTCTTTCCGCAGACCTCGCGACCCTGGATCTCCGACTGGCGGATGCCGCACCCAGGCACGGCGTCAACCTGATGGAACTCGCTTGATCACAGCGATTGCGGCGGGCGCTGACTCGCCAATGCGTCGGCCCGCCCCAGGACTTATGATTTAAGGCCGCGCTATGGTCTAATGTGGCTTTCGTGTTTGCTAGCGATATTAAGATGGCTTTCGAAACTTCCAGCCGCCAGGCTCGGGTCGAGCGCAATACGCTTGAGACCCAGGTCCAGCTCAGCCTCGACTTAGACGGTCGCGGTCGCTCCACTTTTCAGACCGGTGTGCCGTTTCTTGAACACATGCTCGATCAGGTGGTACGCCACGGCCTGATCGATCTAGATGTCCAGGCCACCGGCGACCTGCACATCGACGCCCACCACACGGTCGAGGACATCGGCATCACACTGGGACAGGCGCTGGCCAAGGCGCTGGGCGACAAACAGGGCATCCGCCGCTATGGGCATGCCTATGTGCCACTCGACGAGGCGCTGACACGAGTCGTCATCGATCTCTCGGGCCGTCCCGGACTGGTCTATCAGGTCGACTACCGCCGCGCGGTCATCGGCGGATTCGACGTCGATCTCTTCCAGGAGTTCTTTCAGGGTCTCGTCAACCATGCCGGCATGACGCTGCATATCGACAACCTGCGCGGCACCAACGCCCACCATCAGGCGGAGACTATCTTCAAGGCATTCGGCCGCGCCCTGCGCATGGCCGTGGAACCAGATCCGCGTATGACGGGCATCACCCCCTCGACCAAGGGGACGTTGTGACGTTGCTGCTCAATCGTAGCACCCACACAAGATCATTAGAGAGAGCCAACAGGTGTTGTTGATCCCCGCAATCGATTTAAAGGATGGCCGCTGTGTGCGCCTGCGCCAGGGCCGCATGGACGATGAGACGGTCTTCTCCGACGATCCGGTCGAGATGGCCGGACGCTGGGTACGCGCCGGCGCGCGTCGTTTGCATCTGGTCGATCTCAACGGTGCTTTCGCTGGCGAGCCGGTCAATGGCGAGGCGATTCGAGGCATCGCCGCAGCCTACCCGGATCTGCCGATCCAGGTCGGCGGCGGGATTCGCGACGAGGCGACCATTGATGCCTATTTGCAGGCCGGCGTCTCGTTCTGCATCATCGGCACCCAGGCGGTCAAAGAGCCCGAACTTGTCGGGCGCGCCTGCCGGGCGTTTCCAGGGCAGATCATGGTCGGGCTCGACGCCAAGGATGGGCAGATCGCCATCAACGGCTGGGCTGAGATCACGCCTCATCGGGTCGATGAGTTGGCCAAACGGTTCGAGGGCGACGGTGTGGCGGCGATCATCTATACCGATATCGGCCGCGACGGTATGCTCAACGGTCCCAACGTCGAAGCGACCAGCGCCTTGGTGCGCGCAGTTAATACACCCGTCATCGCTTCCGGTGGCATCACCACCATCGCCGACATTCGCCTTCTGGCCGAGGCGGCCGACTGCGGCATCGTCGGTGCCATCACCGGACGCGCGATCTACGAAGGGACGCTGGACTTCACGGCTGGCCAGCAGCTCGCCGATCGTTTGCGCGCTGATGATGACTGACGCTTGGCTCGACGCGATCAAATGGGATAAGGACGGGCTGGTGCCCGCCATCGCTCAGGAGAGCGAAACCGGCATCATCCTCATGATGGCCTGGATGAATCGCGAATCGCTGCGACTCACGCGCGACACCGGTCACGCGGTCTATTGGTCGCGCTCGCGCGGGCGACTCTGGCACAAGGGCGAGGAGTCCGGTCATCAGCAGATCGTGCATGCGATGCGTATCGACTGCGATGCCGACGTGGTCCTGATCGAAGTCGAGCAGCAAGGCGGGATCGCCTGCCACACTGGTCGTCACACCTGCTTCTTTCGCGAACTCGATGGCGATGGCCGCTGGGCCGACATCGTTCCGGTGCTGAAAAACCCCGATGCCATTTACCAGAAAAGCTGATCGTCGGACGACACGATGAACGATACTCTCGAACGTCTCTCGGAAGTCCTCCATGCGCGCAAGTCGGCCGATCCAGACAGCTCCTACGTCGCCAAGCTCTACGCGAAGGGGCTGGACGCCATTCTCAAGAAAATCGGCGAGGAGGCGACCGAGACGATCATGGCCGCAAAGGATGGAGATCCAGAAAAGATCCTTTATGAAGTCGCCGATCTTTGGTTCCACACACTGGTTCTTTTGGCCCAACAGGATCTGCAACCTGCTCAGGTGCTCGCCGAACTGGAACGGCGTTTTGGTCTCTCGGGATTGGAAGAGAAGGCCAGACGCGCCGAATGATCTACCCTGGCAGAATTTGCCTCGCCGCGTGGGCGTCTTGGCGGCGGTCACTTCCGAACAAATCGATCGCGTCGGAGGTCAAGTCGCCAGGTAACCATCTGAAAAAACTGTCGAACTTAGCACACTCGGTTTTTCTGCAGTGACCTACCACGCATCCTGAGTGAGCGACCCAGCCGAATACTTTATATACGCGATCCATAAGAGCACCGACCATGTCCTCTGCGTTGCAGCCTGGTGACCCTGGCGCCGAACAGCCCTTCATCTCGCATCTGATCGAATTGCGCGATCGACTGATCCGCATACTGATCGCGATCGGCGTGGTCGTGTTGATGCTATTTCCGTTCGCTAACGACATCTACGCCTTCGTCGCAGCACCACTCCTGGCTCAGTTGTCCGAAGGCAACACCATGATCGCCACCCAGGTGGCATCGCCGTTCCTCACGCCTTTCAAGCTGGCGTTGGTTGCGGCGATCTTCCTGGCGATGCCCTACATTCTCTACCAGCTCTGGGGGTTCGTGGCGCCCGGTCTCTATCAGCACGAGAAGCATCTGGCCGTTCCGCTACTGATCTCCAGCATTCTGCTGTTTTATCTGGGCATGGCGTTTGCGTATTTCGTCGTCTTTCCGCTGGTATTCGCTTTTCTGAGCGGCACCACGCCAGAAGGCGTAGAGATGATGACGGATATCTCAGCGTATCTGGATTTCGTCCTCACCCTCTTCTTCGCATTCGGGATCGCCTTCGAGATCCCCATCGCGACCATTCTGCTGGTCTCCATCGGTGTTGTCACACCCGAGGATCTCGCGCGCAAACGCCCTTATGTCATCGTCGGTGTCTTCGTCGTCGGCATGTTCCTCACACCGCCGGATATCATCTCCCAGACCTTGCTGGCGATTCCCATGTGGATGCTGTTTGAGCTCGGGATCATGTTCTCCAGGCTGATCCTGCGCCGGCGCCGGAGCAAAGTAGCCGAGGACTCGACGCCACCACCGCCTGCAAGCACGGACCGGGGCGGCGATCGTCCACCTCCCAGCGGGCCGGATACACCGCACGAAGCCGGGCGCGAACTCGCACCCGCAAGCGATGAGCCAGACCGCTGGCAGCCAATGACCGATGAAGAGATGGAAACCGAGCTTGATCTGCTGGACGCCGAAGACGCAGGTACCGCCAAGATGGGATCGCCTACGGATGCTCCGTTCGCCTCCACGGCGCTAGATCCAGTCGAGGACAAAATCTTGCGCGCCAATCAGTTACGCAATCTAGACAATGATTTCGCGGCGCGGCAATTGCTCTACGATGTGCTCGCGGAGGGCGACGCGGACCAGCGCCGCGTGGCGCGCAACATCCTATTTCAGATGGATGCGTGAAACGCTTGGCAAAGATAACGATCTGCTGATACGCGTATCGTCAAGAGGGTAGAGATTGATTTTATAAATGAACATCATCATATAACATTGCTTCTATGCATCGCATAAGGGACGGAAACGAACGTGGGTTCAGGCTCCCAGATTCACTACAAGCAGAATAGACTCAAGCAGTTACGCGCTTTCTGCCATGCTGCCAGAACTGGTAGTGTCAGCGCTGCGGCCGAAAAGATCTTTCTCAGTCAGCCCACCGTTTCATTGCAGATTCAGGCCCTAGAGCGTGAGTTTTCAACCGTCCTGTTCGAGCGCCGTGGACCGAAGATCAAGCTGACGCCCGAGGGTGATCTGCTGTTTCAGATGGCCGAACCCCTTGTGGATGGCATGGATAAGCTCCACGAAACTTTCGCCACACAGTCTGGTCGAGTGGATCAGGGTGCTTTGAATGTCGCAGCTGGAGAGTCGACCATTCTCTATATTCTGCCCGGACCGATCAGCGCTTTCGCCGAGCAGTATCCGGGGATCGAACTGAAGCTGCATAACGTAACCGGCCGTGACGGCTTAGCCATGCTGCGCGCCGATGAGGTCGATCTCGCCGTGGGTTCTATGCTGGAGGTTCCCGACGACGTCACCTACCGGCCCGTGGTGACCTATCAACCGGCTCTGATCACTCCGAAGGATCATCCGCTGGCTGATAGGACATCGGTCACACTGGAGGATATTGCGCCCTACGGACTGATTCTGCCGCCGCGTCATCTGAGCACCTGGAGGCTGGTCGATCTGGTCTTTAAACAGCACAACATAGGCTACCACGTGACCATGGAAGCCGGTGGTTGGGAAGTCATCAAGAAATACGTCGAGCTTGGACTCGGCATTTCAATCGTGACCGACGTGTGTCTTACCGGGGAAGAGAATCTAGGCATCATACCGATCGGGCGGTACTTTCCCAAGCGCAGTTACGGCATCGTTCAGCGCCGTGGGAAATTCTTGTCGCCCCAGACCAAGTGTTTCATCAAAACGCTGGAAAGTGCCTTTGCTGATCGGGTGGTCGAACCTCAGCCGCAGACGGTCGGTGACGCCGAATGGGAAGATGCGTTTTTGGGCTGACGCGACCCCGACCCCCCGACGCATGTCTCACGCCAAACGCCGCGAGCGCCGCAAGCCTTCGCGCCGGAAGGCAACACACACTCAAGCTTTCGCATCAAGGACGTGCACTGTGCCTGATCGGGCGCGCTTGAGCATCGTCGACACAGCAACACTTGTATCTCACTCACGCATAGGTTTTTTAACCTCAACGACATCGCTATGGATCTTACGAAACAAATCGGTCAGCGCTTACGCGCGGCCAGGCAAGCGCAGAAGCTCAGCCTCTCCGACCTCTCGAGCCGAACAAACTCACTGTCTAAGTCCCGTATCAGTAACTACGAGCAAGGAATCCGTAGAATGGGACTTGAAGAGGCGCAAGAATTATCGATCGCCTTAGGCACGGTCACGCCGACCTACATGCTCTGTCTCGATGACACAGATCCGCTCACGGCGCAAGAACGACAGTTGGTGGAGTACTGCCGCCAGAGCGATGATCGCGGTCGGGAAACCATCATGAAACTGGCCAAGTTAGAAACGCATTACGGCCCGGCGAGTGATCTGGAGTCCCCCGCCGAGCCGCTCTAGCAGCGCCCAAAAAATTGCCAGACAGCGTGTCTGGCAATCGCAAACTATCGACGCACCGCGCGTGGCGGAATTTCCGCACCCACTGTGTGGATGCTACTTATAGGCGCCGACCCCGCAGAAGAACCCTTCGTCGTTGTTGAGCACATAGCTGGTCTTCTCGCGAATTTCATCGCTGCCTGGATAGGGCCATTTGTAGTCGACCCAGCCTTCTCCCGAGTCTTTGGAAACCGTCACCATGTTCGCGAACAGTTTATCGCCGTACTCGTTGAAGTCCAACAGGTTCTTGCCGACCAATTCGGGCTTCATGGCGTGCGACAGCATGACGCCCTCCTGGTCCATGCAAAAGACATAGAGATCCTTCATTTTGTACTCGCCGTCATCGGCCGCGAACGCCACGAAGGCTTTCTCGCGACCCATCTCGTTGACGCCTGCGCGAGCCTGTTCAGACATGGCCTTGGCCTCATCCGGGGTGGCCATGTCATCGGCCAGCGCAACCGTCATGGAAGCGCCGAGCAGTGCCGCAGCAGCAGCGGTGAAGAGCGTTTTCGTCATGGTCTGTCCCCTAGCGTGTTATTGATTATGTTCGTGCAAGAGTGACGATAGTACAAAACAAGCCAAAAGATCTACTTTAGATATCGAGCCGATTGGCCGAGCGCTACAATGGCCGCCAATCGCGTTAGTAAACCCTCAACCATGTCCCGGATGCGCGCCAGGGTATGCTCGACCTCCTCCTCAGCGATCACACCGAGTCCAATCATGCTCACACCCGAACAAGTCGCCAGCCTGCGTCGTGATATCCAGTTCACCGCCGAGTTGGCCGGTCGCACGCTGATCCTGCACAGCACTTGGGGATTGTTCTCACCGCGCGAGATTGATGAGGGCACGCGTCTGCTGCTCGACTATGTGGCGATCGCCCCAGACGACGACTGTCTGGACCTCGGCTGCGGCTACGGACCAATCGGACTGTCCCTGGCGGCCATGGCGCCTCGGGGGCGCACGCTCATGGTGGATAAAGACTTCGTGGCGGTCGACTATGCCAACCGCAATGCGCGGCTGAACCAACTGGCCAATGCCGAGGCCCAGCTCAGCAACGGCTTCGACCAGATCGAGCAAGGACGAATGTTCGACGTCATCGCAAGCAACGTCCCGGCCAAGGTCGGCAAGGAACTGTTGGCACTCCTGCTGCATGATGCCCACCAGCATCTGAAGCCCGATGGGCGGCTCTATCTGGTCACCATCAGTGGGCTGCGCCAGTACATCAAACGCAACCTGAGCGAGGTCTTCGGCAACTACGACAAGCTCAAGCAGGGCGCGCACTATACGGTGGCGCTCGCACTGCGTTAGACGCGCGGGGACCGCGTCACTCCTGCGCCAGTAGATCCAGAAGGCGCGAGGCTTCCTTACCGATATCGGAGTCCGGCGCCAGATCGCGCGAGCGTTCCAAGGCGGCACGCGCCTCGGTCTGGTTGCCTGCCTGCAGGCTCAGAAAACCAAGCGTCAACCAGGGACGCTGGAGATCGGGCGTCTTGGCCACTGCCTGTCTCAGTTGTGCGATCGCGCCACTGGTGTCGCCCATGTAGTGCAGGGCTAGTCCCAGATTGTTGTGACCCTCGGAGTCGCCTGGGTTGAGCTCGAGGATGCGCGCGTAGATCCGTGCCGCCTCATCGAAGCGACGCTGTACGAAGAGTGCATCGCCTTGCTGATGCAGGAGCTGGGGGTTGGATTCGACGATGGACTCGGGAATGGCGCTGGTGTCGGCACCAGGCACGATCTGTTGCCGAGGTGACGCGTCTGAGCGCGCGGAATCAGATGCAGCAGGCGGCTGCGGTGGATGGCGCAGATAATAGTCCCTGGTCAGGGCGAAAACGGTAAATCCATAGAACGCCAATACGACCGCTAAAGCGATCCAATGCAAGGGAGAGAGTTTGGGCATAACGTGGCAGGATGAAAACGCTGATAGAATCGCTCGATCCTAGAAAGCCCGCCCCGAGCTGTCAAACCCAAGACGCTGAGGCCATAAGGAAAAAGCGGCCACAGCGACAGCCTGAATGGCTGTTGCGGCGACCCAATGGGCTTGCTACTCGGATGGGCCAGGAAAACGCTGATGCGACTGGCCGCTCTCGCCGAACAGCAGGCGTGAACCTCCTACCCAAAAGATAAAGCGCTGAATCGTTCAGCGCTTTATCTTAGGCCCGTGAATCGACGGGGCTTGCGTCTTGACGATCCGCGGAGATCTTCGCGGACGCGGTCCCCCGCCCGTTGCGCTTGACAAGTGCGATCAGAAAACCGCCGCAGATGAGGCTAGAGAAAATTCCCAGAATGCTGAGCGCATCAAAAGTCACTGCTATCTCCTAGATCGGGTGATGAGCCACGATTCCCTCGACCGCCAGGCACCTGAACCCGCATGGCGAAGAAGCGACAAACGTCGCGACCTTCCTGTGTGGCACGATAAGATATAGTGCCCAAACGGCAATAATAAAGCATTTAATTATTTTCTAATATTGTAACAAATTGTTTCTTACGCTTGGTGCAAGTGCTATGACTGGATGTCCATGTCTGAACAATCGGTAAGAATTCTGGTCGTGGACGACGATGCAGCGCTGCGCGTGCTGCTCAGCGACTATCTTGTTCGAGAAGGGTTTCAGGTCGCGGGGGTCGAGGACGGCAGGGCGATGGACGCATGGATGCAGAGGCATGAAGCGGACCTCATCATCCTCGATCTCATGTTGCCGGGCGACGACGGCCTGACACTGACACGGCGCCTGCGCACCAGAACGGATGTGCCCATCATCATGCTGTCGGGACGGGGCGATGAGATCGACCGGATTATCGGTCTCGAAGTGGGCGCGGACGACTACCTGCCCAAGCCGTTTAATCCACGCGAACTGCTCGCGCGCATACGCGCCGTCATGCGCCGCCATTCACCCGCCCGCGGGCGGGATAATCCAGCCGATGCGCTCGTGCGCTTCGGTCCCTACCAACTGGATCTGGTTCAGCATGAGCTGCGCCGTGGCACACATCTGGTCGCGCTGACCAGCGGTGAATTCGATTTGCTGCGCGTGCTCGCCGAGCAGCCGGATCGAGTGCTCGATCGCGATCGTCTGCTCGATCAGCTCAAAGGCTACGAACGCTCGCCCTTCGATCGCAGCATCGATGTCCAGATCGCGCGCCTGCGCGCCAAGATCGAGCTACAGACTAAGCAGCCGCGCTTCATTCGTACCATCTGGGGTCGGGGCTATATGTTCACGCCCGCCGGCAAACCATGAGCGTCGCGGGTTTGTCTGCGGCCACTGGGTCGGTGCGCTGGCGCTGCTCCGTGTCGTTGACAACCTGCTCGAAAATGCACTTAAGATGCAGCACCATGTCGATTGCAAACAGCCGCAACCTATAGTGTATGTGCTCGATCGCGGGTCGCGTATTGCCGAGACAGCACTCGAGCCATGCTCAGAGCCTCAAGAGTTGACGCTGAGGTCGGGCACCCCTAAATTCGGCGCATCATCATCGACCATCGGAGCACCCTGCGATGTTGCAACCTGGAGATCAAGCCCCCGACTTCTCTTTGCCCAACGCCGACATGGAGCGGGTCACCCTTGCCGAGCGCATCGGTCGCTGCAGTTGCGTGATTTATTTCTATCCCAAAGACGACACACCCGGCTGCACCATTGAGGCGTTAGAATTTACCGATCTGCAAAGCGAGTTTGATGCGGCCGAGACCGAGGTCATTGGTATCAGCCGTGACAGTTGCAGTAGCCATGGAGCCTTCCGAGACAAGTTCGGACTCTCGATCCAGCTTCTCTCCGACGCCGACGGCGAGGTCTGCGAGGCCTACGGCGTCTGGCGCGAGAAAGAGGCTCACGGCGAGAAGCGCATGGGAATCATGCGCTCGACCTTTCTTGTCGATAAAGCCGGCGTGATCCGCCAGGCACTCTACGGGGTCAAGCCCAAGGGACAGGCCGCCATGCTGCTTGAGATGGCGCGCGCGCTCTAACCAGCCGCAGTCTAATTGAGTGTGAAGCTACGCGCCTATATCCTGCTCTTGCTGCTGGTGTTTGGGCTGATGCCGCTGACGCTGGCGGCCATCATCAATCTGCCCTTCGTGCTCGAACGCACCTCACTGTTCTACCAGCGCGCCTATTTACAGAATCTGCGCGCCGATTTCAGAGATCTCGATCAACATCTGGCCAGCCGTCACGAGATGATCCGTCTCCTCTCTAAGCTGCCAGAGCCGGGGCTGATTCTCGGCGAGCAGGGTGATGCCGATCAGGTCGATGTCTCGCGTGCGCGTTACACCGCTTGGATCAATCAGATCCTGTCCGATCAGCGCGACGTGATCCAGATCCTCTTCGTCGGCGAGGATGGCCAGGAGCGCTTCTGGCTCGCCCGCGATCCTATCACCCAGACCTGGCGACCGACCGAGCAGCCGCCGCGTATCCTCAACCGTCAATTCATCGTCGCCGGGCTGGAGAGCCAGCCGCGCACAGTCATGGTGAGTCGTATCCGTGTCGATCCCAGCGCGGGGGCCAATGATCCGCGCCAGCTCATGACGTTGAATCTGGTGAGCCAAATCGGCGGCGATCAAACCGAGACCGCCAAGGGTGTCGTGGTGCTAACCATCGACGTGGGCGGGCTCGCCGAGTTCTACCGCAACACTCTGTGGGTCAACCACGACGGCAGCTATCTGCGACCCGGTCAGCCGATCAGCGGCCAACCCGAGGCGTTCGAGGCATTCCCCGGACTCGCCGAGATCTTCGCCGAGCATAAACTGGCCCTGTGGGATGGCAGCCGGGGGCGTCAGACGCTCTGGGTGCCCATGTTCCTGACTGAGGACGGCTCTCCGCTGTGGGTCGGGCGAGCGGTGGATCCCTCGCCCATCGATGCCTTTCGCGATGCGCTCATCGTGCGGGTGCTTTCCATCATCGCGTTGCTGGTGCTCGTCGTCATGTTGCTGGCGCGCTGGATCGCGGCGCGCGTGGAACATTTCGGCCAGGAGCTGACCGGCGGCATCGGCCAGATCCTGAGAGACGGACGCCCGCTGCGCTTTAGTTGGCGCGGACCACGCGAGATCCGCGAGCTAGGCGTCCAGCTCACGGCGCTGGCCGAGACCCACGCCGAGCACCTGCGCACGGCCCGGGCGCATACCCGCGAGCTGGAGAAATCCAACCGCTACAAGTCGCAATTTTTGGCCAATGTCAGCCATGAGCTGCGCACACCGCTCAATTCAATTCTGCTGCTATCGAAGATGCTCGGGGCCGAGAGCGGCGGATTGGACACGGCGCAGCGCCGTCAGGCACAGGTCATCCACGAGGCGGGCTGCGATCTGCGCACCATGATCGACAATATTTTAGACATCTCACGCATCGAAGCCGGACATATCGACGTCTCGCTGGAATGGGTCGAACTCGAACCGATGCTCGAAGAGCTGATGGAGTTGTTCAAACCCCAGGTGACGGATAAGCCGGTTGAATTGATCTTGAGCATCAGTGCGCAGGCGCGCCGGTGGTTGTTCAGCGACCGCGAAAAGCTGCGCCAGATCCTCAAGAATCTACTCTCTAATGCGATCAAATTCACCGCAGCCGGTGAGGTCAGGGTCAGTGTCCAGAGGCGCGAAGATCCTGAGCATCCAGTGCTTATCAGCGTCAGCGATACAGGCATCGGCATCCCGCCGGACAAGCAGGAGATCATCTTCGAGGCTTTCCAGCAGGCCGATGGCTCGACCCGGCGCCGCTATGGCGGTAGTGGGCTTGGTTTATCGATCAGCCGCGAACTGGCGGCCCTGATCGGGGCGACCATCACCGTGGAAAGCACCACGGACGTTGGCGCCCGTTTCTCACTGCTGCTCCCACTATCAGCCGATCTGACCAGTCCCGCCAGACAGCCCGAGCCTAGCGTACAGACGCCCGCCATCGCCGGGCCAACGAGCGAAGTACGCACACAACCGCCCGCGCAGCCCCACCCCACATCCGAGGATCGTTGGGTGTTGATCATCGAGCGCGACGCCAAGACCCTGGTGGAGCTGACCTCTGACCTGTCGAGGCGTGGGCTTCGGGTACAGACTGCGGCCGACTTGGATGAGGCGCTCGAGACCCTGCTTGAGGAGGGCGAGGGCTGCGCCCTGGTGCTCCTGGCCGCTCAAATGTCGGTGCAAATGACTTGTGATACGATCCAAGCGATACTCAAGCAGAGCCTATGCGCTCATCCGGCGGTGGCGGTGATCGGGCCGTCAGCAGCCGAGGGCCAGATCGACGGATGTCTCGAGGCTGGTGCGGTCGGCTTCCTATCCAAACCCATCGATCCTGAGCGACTTACCGCATTGCTGTCCGAGGTGCTCGGTGGCCAGGCTTGCTGTGTGAGCGATCGAGCGCACACATCGCCAACTGCATGAGGGAACTGATGACGCGCCACGCCGGGTTCAAGCTCCTGATCGTCGATGATCATGCGCACAATCTTTTCACCCTGCGCACGCTGATCGAGACCCACATGGACTTCACCGTGCTGGAGGCCAGCTCGGGCCAAGAGGCGATCGACCGCACGCATGAGCATCCAGACATTGATCTAATCATTCTCGATGTTCAGATGCCCGACATGGATGGCTTTCAGACCGCGTCGCTGCTGAAACTGCGCAAACGCACGCGCGATATCCCGATTATCTTTCTGACTGCGGCCTTCAAATCGGAGGAATTCCAGCAGCAGGGCTTTGCAGTGGGTGCCGCAGATTATCTGCTCAAACCGATCGAAGACAATCAACTGCTCAACAAGATCAGCACCTACTTCCGCCTGATCGAGAAAGAGCGCGAACTCAACCGCACCCTTGAACGCAAAGTCGCCGAACGCACACGCCAACTGGCCGAAGCGCAACACTATCTCGAGAACATCCTCACCCACATGGGCGAGGCGCTGCTGGTGCTGGAGCCGGACGGAACCATCAAGCTGACCAATCCGGCCGCCCGCCGTATGCTGGGTTACGATAGCGAGGATCTGCGCGGAATGTCGATCGGCGATGTTTTCGAGGAAGAAGGCGACGAGCAGGCCGGCGCCTTTATGGGCACTTGGCTCGAGGCACTGATCCGCACCGGCGCGCTGAGCAGGATCGAGGCGCGGTTCATCGCACGCGATGGCCGCCGTGTCCCGATCCTCTTCTCTAGGACCGCCGTGAAGGACAACGCGGGCGATATCAGCGATATCATCTGCATTGCCAAGAATATGACGGGTTACGTCCGGGTCGAAGAAGGCGCCGAACCGATCATGCATCGGACCGCGCACGAAGTATTTCAGGAGAATGGATAATGGTCGAACCCCTAACACCAGAATCGCCCGAAGACGAGGCGAACGCGCTGACCGCCAATGCACTCAAGGCAATGGCGCACCCGCTGCGCTGGAAAATCCTCTGCTCGCTGGGCAAGCGCGAGCTGTCGGTCGGCGAGATCGTCGACCGCACCGGAACCTCGCAGAGCAACATCTCACAGCATCTTGAACAGCTCAGGAACAAAAACATCGTCGTGGCGCGCAAGGAGGCCAACCGCATCTACTACCGCATCCGCAATGCCCAGCTCCTTGAGCTGATTGGCATCATGCGCGAGGTGCTCTGTCCGGCGAACCTCGACGACCGCGCATCTCAATAGGCCGCTTCAGCGCAGTGCGTTAGGGGCCGCTACGCTTGTGGAGCCACTGCCCCTTTATCCATAATGACGGCCCAATTCAATCTAAGGATTGTCCGCAATGCTCCAGTCCAGCCAATGGTTCTCGGAAATCGCCGCTGATGACGCCAGCGCCTTCTCGCTGAAGATTCGCGCCAAGCTCCATGAGGAGCAGACGCCTTATCAGCGCATCGAGATCTACGCCACCGAAGGTTTCGGCAACCTCATGGTCATCGACGGCTGTACCATGCTGTCGAGCCGGGATAATTTTCTCTATCACGAGATGATGTCCCATCCAGCGCTCTTTACCCATCCAGACCCCCGGCGGATTTGTATCATCGGCGGCGGAGACTGCGGAACGCTGAAAGAAGTGCTCAAGCACCCGCAGATCGAATCGGCGGTTCAGATCGATATCGACGAGCGCGTCACCCGGCTGGCCGAGCGCTATTTCCCCGAGCTGGCCGAATCCAATGCCGACCCACGCGCCCAACTGCTGTTTGAGGATGGCGTGCGCTGGATCCAGCGTGCCGAGGCGGGCAGTCTCGACATCATCATCGTCGACAGCACCGACCCGGTCGGCCCGGCCGCCGGTTTGTTCACGAGCGCCTTTCAGGCCGACTGTCGGCGCGCACTCGCGCCGCACGGCGTACTGATCCAGCAGAGCGAATCACCGCTCTATCACATGCGCATCCTGCGCGAGATGCACACGGCTATGCGCACCGCCGGGTTCTCTGCCTCGCGCACGCTGTTTTTCCCGCAAGCGATTTATCCTTCGGGCTGGTGGAGTGCCACGATGGCCTCAAAGGATGGCGATCTGAGCACGTTTCGCCATGATGATGCACGCGACAAGCCCTTCGAGACGCACTACTACAACGCCGAGATCCACCATGCGGCACTCGCCCAGCCGGAGTTCTTTCGGCGTGCACTGATGGCGCCGCCCGACGCGACCATCGCATGACACAGCGGCGCGCCAGGTTGCTGCTCCCAAGGCTTGGGCTGATAATGCGACGGTTATATTGCGAGAGCGAGAGCGACTTAAAAACATGAATTCAGAACGACTTTTACTCAGCGGCGACGACGCAATCGCGCTTGCCGCGCTGCACGCTGGCGTCAGGCTTGGTGTCGGTTATCCTGGAACACCTTCAACCGAGATTCTCGAAACCTTCGACCGTCTCGGCGGTCGCGCGCAATGGTCGCCTAACGAGAAAGTCGCCCTCGAAGTCGGCATGGGCACCGCCTTCGCCAACGCCCGGACTCTGGTCACCATGAAGCATGTCGGACTCAACGTGGCCGCCGACCCGCTGTTTACCGCCGCCTATACCGACATTAAGGGCGGCCTGATCGTGGTCTCAGCCGACGATCCGGGGCTGGCCTCAAGCCAGAATGAGCAGGACAACCGCCATTATGCGCGCGCGGCCGCCCTGCCGATGCTAGAGCCGATCGACTCGCAACAGGCCTACGACTTCACCTGGCTGGGTTTTGAGCTCTCGGAGCGCTGGAAGATTCCGGTCATTCTGCGGCTGACGACGCGTGTGTGCCATTCTAAGACCGCGGTCTGCCCGCGCGCGGCGACCACGAGCGCCCCCCAGCCTAGCTTCCAGCGCGATGTCGCGGCGCGCGTGATGATCCCTGCCTATGCCAAGCCGGCCCATCGTCGTCTGCGCCAGAAGCTTGCTGAAATCACCGCTTGGAACGAGACTGAGGGACCAATCCAGCTCGACGAAGGCAGCGCCGATCTTGGCATCGTCACGACCGGCATCGCCTCAATGCATGCTCGCGAAGCCGCGCCCGAGGCGCGGCAACTGACGCTCGGACTGACCTATCCGCTACCGCTGGAGCGCATCCGTGCCTTCGCCGACAGCGTGGATCGTCTGGTGGTGGTCGAGGAAGGCGACCCAGTGCTCTTCGAGGCATTACGCGCCGCCGGCATTCCCGCCGAGGGCAAACCCGAGATGTACCGTTTCGGCGAGCTGAACGTCGCGCGGGTGCGCCGCATCCTCGCCGGCGATACCAGCCCGGAGCCGATTCCGCCCAAGGGTAAGCCCCCGGAGCTATGTCCGGGCTGCTCACACCGTGGCGTTTTCGAGATTCTCAGAGACCTGGACTGCATCGTGGCTGGTGACATCGGCTGCTATACGCTGGGGGTACTGCCGCCCTTCTCGGCCATGGACACCTGTGTCTGCATGGGCGCCAGCATCGGGGTCGGGCTTGGCATGCGCCACGTCCTGCCAGACGATCAGGCACGGCGCGTCGTGAGCGTCATCGGCGACTCGACCTTCGTTCACTCCGGGATCACGGGCATTGCCGAGATGGTCTACAACCCGCCCGCAACCGGGCATCTGGTGCTGATCCTCGACAATGGCACCACCGCCATGACTGGGTTGCAGGAGCATCCAGGCACCGGACGACTGCTCGACCATGCACCAACCGGCAAGATCAGCTTCGAGGCCCTTGCCGAGGCTATGGGCGTGCAGAATGTTCATGTTGTAAGCACCCAGGACAAAGACCAATCGCTGGAGGATCTGATCGTCAGCCTGCTGGCCAAACCCGAGACCTCCTTGATCGTGGCCAGACAGCCCTGTGTGCTGGCGGCCCCCAAGATCCGTTTATACGAGAAAGCGGCCGCAGAGCAGACGCCAAGTGCGCACTGCCCGGCGGAGATAGCAAGCTGATCGAGCAGAGCGCATGACTAACGTAAAGAATGTAGTAATCGCCGGACTCGGCGGTCAGGGTGTCCTCAAGGCATCCGATATCCTGGCCGATGCGGCCTTTCGGGCCGGTTTTGATGTCAAGAAAAGCGAGCTGCACGGCATGAGCCAGCGGGGCGGCTCGGTCAGTAGCGACGTGCGCTTCGGCGACCGGGTGCTCAGTCCGATGGTGCCGCCAGGCGAGGCCGATGTGCTACTGGTGCTTCAGGCTACCCAGGTTGAGATCAACCGCCTGGTCCTCAAACCGGGCGGTGTGCTGATCGGACCTGATATCCTCGCCGCCGGTGCGCTGAAGAACAGAAAGAGCCTCAACGTCGCACTGCTGGGTGCGGTGTCGACGGTCCTGGACATCCCCGAGGAGCACTGGCTCGCGGCCATATACGCCAACCTCGCCGAAAAGCTCCACGCACTCAACGAACAGGCATTCGCGCTTGGACAATCCGCCGCAATCGAACACCAGCCCGCCGACTAAACCGCGAGAACATCTATGCTGACTGAGCTTTGGAACGACGTCGAAGGCGGCTTCCACCCCGCGAGCGCACCCGATTTCCTGCCCGCCAGCGCGCTCACGGAGGTCCAGTCGAGACGCCTGCGCGCCGTCGTGGCCCGCGCCTACAAACACGTCGCGCTGTTTCGCGACCGTATGGAGGAGCGCGGCCTGACGCCGCAGTCGATCCAGTCGCTCGCGGACATCCAGCACCTGCCCTTCACCGTCAAGACCGACCTGCGCGACACCTATCCCTTTGGGCTGTTCGCCAGCCCGATGGGTGATGTGGTGCGGCTCCACGCATCTTCCGGAACCACCGGCAAACCGATCGTGGTCGCCTACACGCGCGAGGATGTCGAAGTCTGGTCGGAGGTCATGGCGCGCACGCTCGCCTCTTGCGGACTGCATCGCGGCGATATCCTGCAAAACGCCTTCGGTTACGGTCTGTTCACCGGCGGCTTGGGCGCCCACTACGGTGGCGAGACGCTCGGTGCGACCGTGATCCCGATCTCAGGCGGCAATACCGATCGGCAGATCATGCTCATTCGCGACTTCAACGTCACGGCACTCTGCTGCACGCCGAGTTACTTCACCCACATGATTGAGCGCGCCCGCGAGCTGGACATCGACCTGCGCGATCTGCCGCTGCGCATCGGCATCTTCGGCGCTGAACCCTGGACCGACGGCATGCGCAGGCACATTGAGGCCGAGGCCAACGTCAAAGCCTACGACATCTACGGACTCTCGGAGATCATTGGTCCCGGTGTGGCCAGCGAGTGCTCGGCCCAGGAGGGTCTGCACATCTTCGAGGATCACTTCTATCCCGAGATCATCGACCCGGACAGCGGCGAGGCTCTGCCGGACGGCCAGGAGGGCGAACTGGTGCTGACCACACTCAGCAAGAAGGCGATGCCGATGATCCGCTATCGTACCCGCGACATCACCGCGATCATCACCGGACCCTGTACCTGTGGGCGTACCATTCGGCGTATACGGCGCATCGAGCGGCGCTCCGACGACATGTTCATCATCCGTGGCGTCAACGTCTTCCCCTCTCAGGTGGAGGCGGCGCTGCTGGCCGTCGAGGGCACCCTGCCGCACTATCAGATCATCCTCACCCGCGACCACGGGCTAGATCGCATGGCAGTCGAGGTCGAGGTCACGCCCGAGGTCTTCAGCGACAAGATCAGGGCGCTGGAAGCCGTGCGCGCGCGTCTGGCCCAGGCGATCGAGCACATCCTCGGCATCCGTGTCGAACTGCGGCTAGTAGAGCCGCGCAGCATCGCGCGCAGCGAGGGCAAGGCAAAGCGGGTGATCGATCGGCGTAGCGACTGAAATCAGTTGGCAGTTGGTGGCTCGATTGGCTTTGAATCGGTTCCCGGCGAGATGCCAATTGCGCATAGAGCGCTTTTTGCTGCGAATGCTTCCAAGCGAGGACTCAATATCATGAAATTGCAACAACTTTCCCTGTTCCTCGAAAATCGTCCCGGCCGCTTGGGTGCACCACTCGCGGCGATCGCGGCGGCGGGGATCAATATCCTCACGCTGGCCCTGGCCGATACCGCCCAGTTCGGTATCCTGCGGCTGATCGTGCGCGACTGGGACAAGGCCAAGCGCATTCTGGAAGAAGCCGGTTGGGTCGTGAATCTGACCGAGGTCGTGGCCGTCGATCTGCTGGACCGCCCAGGCGGACTGGCCGAGGCGCTTGAGGTGCTTGAGAGCGCCAATCTCAATATCGAATACATGTATGCCTTCTCGCTGCGTCGCGGCGATAAGGCCATCCTCATCTTTCGCTTCGAAGATCCCGATCGGGCCATTCAGGTCTTGCTCGACAAGGGTCTGCAGGTTATTGATGGTGAAGAACTGATGGGCTTCGTTCCTTGATGTCTGGACGCCACTCCATGCCGGCTTCCACCAGCGCAAACGCAGACAGGCGCGACTACCCCATCTGGAATCGGGTGGCCGAGACTCAACCCCGTGCCGAACTCGAGGCGCTGCAGCTCGCACGCCTGCGCGAACTCGTCACCCGCGTCTCGCATGTGCCTTTCTACCGCGACCAGTTGAGTCATCGCGACATCACCGCACAGAGCATTCGCTCGCTTGAGGATATCGGCAAGCTGCCCTTCACGACCAAGGCCGACATGCGCCGTCAGCATCCACTCGGGCTGCTGGCCGTGCCGCGTGCGTCGCTGTCGCGCATTCATGGCTCGTCCGGCACCACCGGCAAGCCGACCTTCGTCGCCTACACGGCGGGCGATCTCGACCTCTGGTCCGAGCTTTGCGCCCGGTTTCTGGTCGCGGGCGGACTCAAGCCCGAGCATACCGCCCAGGTTGCCTTCGGTTATGGTCTGTTCACCGGTGGCTTGGGGTTGCACTATGGACTCGAACGGGTTGGCGCCACGGTGATTCCCGCCGCCGCAGGCAATACCCGGCGCCAGATCGAGATCATGCGCGATCTGGGTTCCGAAGTACTGATCTGCACGCCAAGCTATGCTTTGACGATCGCCGACACGGCCCGCGAACTGGGCATGGATGCGCGCACACTGCCCATCCGTATTGGCCACTTCGGTGGCGAACCCTGGACCGAGGACATGCGCCGCGAGATCGAGGACGCGCTCGACATCGACGCCTTTAACAATTACGGACTCTCCGAGATCATCGGTCCCGGTGTCAGTGGCGAGTGCCCGGCGCGTACCGGCATGCACATCCAGGAGGACCATTTCATCGTCGAGTGTCTGGAACCCGAGACACTCGAGCCACTCCCCGAGGGCGAGCCGGGCGAGTTGGTCATCACCTCGCTGACCCGCGAGGCCATGCCGATGGTGCGCTATCGCACACGCGACATCGCCCGTCTTTACCGCACGCCCTGCGCCTGCGGCCGGACCACGATACGCATGAGTCGCCTGGCCGGACGCAGCGACGATATGCTCATCATCCGCGGCGTCAATGTCTTCCCCTCGCAGATCGAAGAGGCGCTGCTGCGGGTCGAGGGGACGACACCGCACTATTTTGTCGAGGTGAGCCGTCCGGCAACACTCGACGAAGTCCATGTCAAGGTCGAAATCCACCCGGAAATCTTCTCCGACCGCATGGACCGTATGCAGGCGCTCTGCGAGCGCATCAGCCGCGAGATACAGACTGTCGCTGGCATTCGCGCCCATGTCGATCTGGTCGAGCCGCGCAGCATCGAGCGCTTTGTCGGCAAAGCCAATCGGGTTCTCGATAAACGCGGTTTGCCCGAATGAGTATCCTGATCCGACATTTCATCAAGCGCGCCATCGGTCTCGGGAACGGGGCCTCCTTCACCACGGGGAAATCAACCATGCAACATCGCTTCTTTCCGTCCAGTTTGAGTGCGCGTCTAGGCGCGACAGCCCTACTGGCCTTGGTGCTCGCTCCCGCTGTTGCAAGCGAGACGGGTCTGTATATCGAAACACGCAACGTTAGCGCAGGCTTGGTGGGCGAAGCGCCGCGCGAGGAACTGAGCAAGACCTACGTAGCCTACGACAAAATGAAAGTTGCCAGCTCTGACCCTCAGGGCAACGACATGATCCTAGACCCCGCAAGCGACACCATGACCTTCCTCAACCATAGTGTGAAGGAGTACTACCAGATCAACGCCAAGAGCATGATGCAAGGCATGTCTCAACCCGGCATTGATCAGATGCGCGCGATGATGGAGCAGAATAAGGTCAGCGTCGAACCGACCGACGAGACACGTAAGATCAACGATTGGAACTGCAAAAAATACATCGTGCGCAAGACCGGCATGGTGGACATTGAGCAGGAGGTCTGGGCCACCGAGGATGTCGACATCGACCTCGAGCGCTATACCGACCTGATGAGCATGGCCGGTCCCGATGGCCTGCTCGGCGACTCGGACGCGGCAAAAGCACAGCGTGAGGAGATGGCCAAGATCAAGGGCTATACGATCTTATCGAAAGCAAAGATGGATATGATGGGCTCGATTATGGAAACCGAGAGCGAGGTCACAGTCATCCGCGAGGAACCCATGACTGCAGATATGTTCGAGATTCCAGAAGGCTATACGAAGAAAGAGATGGGTAAGCACGCCGGCGGCGGACACCAATAACGCGGAGTCCTGACCGGGCCAGGCGAATAGGGCACGCCCGGCCTGGGATCTTGCTGGTGTTTTGAAGAGTGCTAGAGGGTCATGCCCAAGCCGACAAAGCCTTCCAGCACAATGTCACCCGGCACCGTATAGTGCAGGATTGACGGCACTATTGCGAGGTGGGGCGCCTTCGTGTGATACGAGAGCGCCTTGTAGAGCTGATCGGTCTTGCCGACCGACACATCGATCGCCAGCGATTCGCGGCTGTAGCTCACGGTCGGGTCATAGGGCGTGCCATAGCGCTCGACAAAGTCCGCTCTCGATATTTTGCAGCTTACGCAGATCATTGCTGGCAATCGCTTGATCGAGGTCCGTGACGAATGTCTTAGCCACTGCATCGCCTTGGGTCGCCAGCTCCGGTGCCTTGAAAATCCGGTATCGTCCCGTGTATAGGAGCCGAATAGGATCACCTTCAGAGGCGCGTGCGCGGCGGCAGCGAGCGCCGGGGTTGCTTTGCAGATAAGCGGCTGCGTTCAACATCGGCATTACTGCTATGCCTCGTTCCAAGGATTGACGACCCGTAGCACCGGCAGATCGAAGTCGGCCAGGTTGCGAGTAACGAGCGTGAGTCCGTGTACCAGAGCGGTGGCGGCAAGCAGACTGTCGATGGCGGGCAATGGGCGCCCGACCTCAGCACATAGACGACCCCAGCGATCAGCAACACGGGTATCGACAGCGAGAATGCGACCGGCGAAGTAGTCGGGCACCTCGGTTTCCAACCAGGCCGAGAACCGATCTTTGCGCTCGCCCTCGGGCATCGCGTGGATGCCCTTGCGCAGCTCGCCAAGGGTCAGCACGGAGAGATGCAGGGAGCCGGATGGGTGCTCCGCGAACCAGCGGGCCACTCCGGCATGGGGTTTGCGCTTCTTTAACTCCGACAGTGCGTTGGTGCCGATCAACCAGGGCACAGGTCGATCTCACGCGTCAAGCTCTCATTGCGCGGAAACTCGACGTCGTCCGCACCATACAACGGGGAGCGTCGCATAAACTCGACCAACGACTCGCGCGGATTGGTCAGTTGGTCGAAAGCCGCACGCGACAGCACTACCACGGCGGGCTCACCGCGCAGCGTGATCTCTTGCGGCCCGTGGTCGGATGCGAGCCGCACCAGCTCGCTCAGCCGCGCCTTGGCATCTTGCAGCGCCCACTGTTTCATGTCGGCTCCCGGAAGTAACTAGTTAGCCTGGTCAGTATAGACTTTGCTGAAACGGTACTCCACCATGGCGATACGCTGAGCGCAAGCACACACCTCTGCGGCGCGGTATCGCAACGCGGGTGTCGGTTCTTGCCGACCCAGGTCGCGCCCGCTCATGTGCTTGGTTGACGGGGCCAGAGGAAACAACGTCTTGATGGTCTGCGCCAGCTGCGCAGCAGGATCCTCGGCCACCAAGAGCCCTCGGAACATGTCCACCAACGCCTCACCCTGGCAATGCTGTTGGAGGCTGCACACGGGCGCTTGGCGATTCAGGCGGGTGTGTTGCTCGGGGTGAAGGAGGAGTGCATGGTCGAGCAGCAGACTCAGGGTCAGGCTTTTGCTTGACCCCTCTTCGTCGGGCTGTTTGGCCAATTGCGCCATCCTTTTATCCGCTCCATGACCTGACTGCTCGCCGGTCCCGGCAGGAACTGGCACAAGGCGACCAGTTCCGCGTAGCTGTGCTCCGTCAGCCAACGCCGTCGGGTCAGGAACCCGTCGCGGAAATAGCCAAGGTGCGCGATCGACCCGCCGAACGAGGTTAGACCAAGTTGCAGAAAGATGAGAAAAACAGCCCATGGGCTGCGATCTGCCACTAAGGTATCGTTCATGAAGCCTTCTTGTGGGGATCTGAGGTCAGATTTCGCACTCTATTCGCATCATTTCCGCATGCGCCACGCAACACCGTCGGTGCGTCGAGCACACGTACAAAGATAATCATCATGCGAGATGAGTGCGATTTTTCTCAGGCACAGAGGGGCCCGGTCATCTCCAGTATAAGATTTGGATAGGTTTTTATGAGCGGTATGCCCTCGACTATTCCCGTCTCCCGTCCCCGATTTTCCCCGCACTTCATCCTTTGTGGTGCGCGACGCACCATGAAAGCTAGCGTTCGTCACGCCCCTCTCTCGGCGGTAGCGCGCTGGTGGTGGATGAGCGTGCCGGCCCGCAGCGCGCATCGGCTTGCGAAACGAGCCAATAGGTGACACCAAGCCCGAGCACGACGATGCCGATGCCGATCAGGTCGAGCGCCGTGTATTCATCCATATCAAGAACGATGATTTTCCGCGCCACTGCCATCAGGGCAGTGGCGACGACAAGCTTGACGGGAAATACGTCCGAGCGAATATACAGCGTGATATTGGCGAAGATCTCGTAGGCGATCAGCACCGCCAAAAAGGCGCTAAAGGTCTTGACGATGTCCGGCACTATGAAAAAAGGCGGTGCCAATATACTGAGATACAGCGTGTAAATGACACTCGCGACACCCTCCAGAATCACCACGACCATTGCGATGGCCAGTACATAAGTGGCCACGTGCATGATGCGGTGCAGCAGTCGTAGCACCGGATCGGACGACTGGATCGGCAGCTCCTCATGGCCATTTGGCTTAGGCTCCTGATCTGTGTCGTTCATCGCAGGCCCCATCGCGCGCGCCTGCGGACGATGTCGGCGTCGCAAGAGTCGTTTGCTGCCATTGGCGCGCCGATAAAGCGGTCGCCGGGCCGCTCGTTGTCGGCGCAATCGCACCAGCAGCGCGACGAGAATTGCCGCCGTGACCACGCCAGCGAGGACGATTGCCGTCCCCACATAATCCGTAATCTCCCACCACGGGATGCCGGCACCTGCTGCGCCTGCTGCCATGTCGTCCTCTCCAAGCTGCTCTGATGGAGACGCCTGCTCGCCATTGTGCTCATGGTTGTCAGGCCTACTCGGGATTCATGCCATCGTTGGGTGACTGACTCGAGCCTCCAGTGTCGTACGCGAGTAAAGCTCCTTATTGGCCTGTAGTCGGCAGCAGCGCACTGTCTTCCTCGGCCAGCCTAATGAACTTGCCAGTCATTAGTAGATCGCCATTGCGCAGATCATCGTCGATCAACGGCATCAAGAGTCCGTAGGACACCCGCCAGCGCAGGGAGCAGACTATTACAGTGGCCGAAATCGGGTTGAGTTTTACCACTTGGCCGAACCGCACCTGACCCTGCGGTCCTTGCGGTAAGTATCAAGGTAGTTGTCGCATTTTTCATGCGGCGTTTGCTAACGCATTAGCAATCGCGCCTTGATCGCAATGCGGTCGTACTTGCCCGAATCAAGCAGCGGAAGTGACTCCAGGCGAAGGAATGCGCGCGGGCGCTCTGGATTGGCCATGTGCTCGCGACACCAGCACTCTAGCGCCTTTTCGTGTGTCTCCCCGGAGAAGATCGCCACCAGCCGGTGCCCCCAGACCGAGTCTTCGAGACTGATGACGACACAATCGCTGACCCCAGGGGCCTCTGCAAGCGTTCGCTCAACGCGAGCGCGTGATACATTGATCCCACCGATGACCAGAACATCATCGGCGCGGCCGAGAATCCTCAACTCACCCAGCGTCGACAGGCAGGCTAGATCGGCTGTTTCAAACCATCCATGATTAAGCCCCTGCCCGGTGGTGCGCGCCGGATTGGCGTAACCGGCCATCAACATCGGCCCGCGAATGCGCAAAGGCGTGGGGACCGACCCGCAATCCTGGGCATCGACCTCAACGCTCGGCAGCAACTCGCCCGCCAAGGCCGGATCGATGGACGCGCCCTGCAACACCCGAGCCGTCGCAATCTGGGATGCCGTCTCGGTCATGCCGTAGGTGACATGCAGCGGCCAACCCGCGTCCACCGCTCTGCGAGCCAACGCGGGACTCAGGGCTTGACCACCGACTAACAGTACGCGGAGCGTGGGAGGCGGGGGTAGACCCAGGTCCAGAATCCTGGCCAACATCGGCGGAACCAGAGACAGATGAGTGATGGGATGGGCGAAGAGATCGCGCCCGACCGCAGTGGCATCGAACGCATTGTGCAGCAGCAGCGTTGCACCCGCGAGCGCACAGCGATATCCGATGGAGATTCCGCCGATATGACTCTGCCGCAAACAGGCCAGCCAGAGATCGTCCGGCGCGAGACCGAGTCTGGCATTGGCACTCAAAGCCGAGGCCAAGAGCCCCTCCCCCGTCAGCATGGTCACCTTCGGGGTTCCACTGCTGCCACTCGTCTTGATCAACAGACGGATCGCATCGGATTGCGAAGAGATATCGCGCGCGGATACGCAGAAGCCAGTGCGGGTCAGTCGACACTGGTGAGGAGACCATTGCCATTCGGCGGACGTGAGGGCGGCAAGCTCGGTGAGATCCGACGAGGGAGTCCCCGCGCGAAACGGCAACAGGATGGCGCCGTCACGTGCCAAGGCATGCAGCATCAAAATCAGGTCCGACGCGGGAGAGTCGGGCACCAGCACGGCCTGTCCGGGTTTCAGACCTTGGCTAGCGAGCAGTCGCTCACGCTCCAGGACAGCGGATCTCAAACCACTGTAGGTAATGGTGGTTTCGCCATGGATCAGGGCATGCCCTCGCCCATCCGACCATGGCGCATCTGAAAAGGATGGATTACCAATCATCTGAGCAGTTGCCTCATCCGCGCATCAACGATACTCGATTGCGCAGGTGAGTCGCGCGGCCCTACCAGCGGATCTCGAACACGCAACTCGCAGCGCCAGTGGCTCGGCAGGCGGTCTCGGTCACAACCGTATTCGGATTCACCAGCACCCGAAAAAGTCGCTCGAACGTCCCCGTGTAAAAATCGCATACGGGCTGATCGGCGGAGGTGCCACGGCAGAGCAAAGAGTCGTGAATGGTGATCTTCGGAGGAAAGCGGGCGCTGGACTCGAAGACACCGGTCCCGACGAAGGTCCAGGCGTTGCCACCGATGGCTTTGAGAAGGACGCGGCTCGCAAGCCTTGCAGGCAGCAGTTTCAGCACGGTTTGCGCCGGACCGGGGATGCGGTTGGCGAGCAGGTAGTCGCCGGTGCGTAATCCGGCATCGTGCGCGATCGCGCGCGCCCGAGCGATGCCGAGCTGATCGCGCAACGCGCGTTGTAGGGCAATGACCTCTTGCTCGATCACCATCTCGGCCGGAGGCGTCTCGAGGTAGTGCGCAATGGCCGCGCCCTGGAAAACCGCATCGGTGGTTGCCCGGTCGCGATCGCTCGACTGCAATGCCTCCAGAACCCGAATGATGGCGTTTGGACCGACGCGGCCCAGATTGGCTGATTGACTCATAGCGCTGCGTTGAAACGCCACTGGCTACTGCCCCAGTTAACCAGCTCATCGCGCCCCCCGCAGAGACCATGTAGCAGATAGCGCCCTTCATCCGTCACGCGAATCCCGGTGTCCGAGACCTCAATGAGACCATGTTCCGCGCCTTTACACAGACGTTCGTATTCTTCATCGAGATCGACCGCGGAGCTTGCGGGAAGTTGTAGATTGCACATGAGATACAGGATCGCATCGCGGCGTTTGCGATCGGCCTCGCTCATGCTGTGTCCCCGCGCGACGGGTAGCTCTCCATTATTCAGCCGTTTTTGCCACAGCTTCAGATCTGGCTCATTGCGCACCAGCACATCGCCGATTTCTCCGACCCCGCTCGGTCCGAAGGCGATCACCTGCTTGATCGGCCTTGATGTGTAACCGATGGCATTGCGATAAAGCTGCCCCTTCTCTTGGGCTACAAACAGCTCGTCGTCCTCGCGCACGAAGACGTCTAGACCGACCCAGCGATAGCCAGCCTCGCTGAAGGCGCGCACAGCGCCATGGAACAAAGCGAGCTTATCGCTCGGCGATGGAAGATGTGCTGTATTGATCGCGTGTTGATGCGGTTTGCTGGAGGGGTCATGCGCATAGCTGAAACAAGCCACGCGGTCGGGTCCCAACTCCAGCACTTGATCGAGCGTCGCCTGAAAGCCTTTGAGCGTCTGAAAGGGCAGGCCGTAAACCAGATCCAGGCTGATGCTTTCAAAGCCTGCTTCACGGGCCGTGAGAAAAACATCGCGCACCATGTTCAATGACTGAACACGCCCGATGGCGCGCTGTACATCGTTGTCGAGATCCTGCACACCGAAGCTGATACGACGAAAGCCAAGACCATACAACAGTTCCATCTGTCCAACCGATGCACGGCGGGGATTACATTCGATAGAGGTACAGGCATCGCTAGAGAGCTTGAAATGCTGCTCGACGATCTCCATTAAACGCGCCAACTGCGGCTCGTTGAGATGATTCGGTGTTCCGCCTCCCACATGCAGTTGCGTGACTCTGCGACCTTGCCCGATATGGTCAATCACCATGTCCATCTCGCGCTCGAGCGCATCGAGGTACTGATCGACCTTTTCGAGACTGTGGGTCACGGTCGTGTCGCATGCACAATACAGACAGCGCACATGACAGAAAGGGACATGCACATAGATCGCCAGTGGGCCATCTGCATGCTGGCATAAACCTTGCAGAGCCTGTGCGTACTGAGGCGACATGAAGGATCTATCTCCAACAAGCTCTCCGGAGGACATGGGGCAACCTTGCGCCGTATGGCCGTAACGCTCGAGCAGATCAAGAGGGATACTGGGTGGAAATGAATGCGCCATGGATTTCGCCCATCTAGTCAGATTGAACCGCTATGATTATGGGTCTTCCCTGGTTGAAGCCCTGCACCAGAAGTCACAACACGCCCAAACCCATCACCTCCCTAGCGTAGGTCATGATGGTGGCGCTGGCCACTCTCAGGGGCAGTCGCGCATCGCGCCAGGCTTGAGAAGTCGAGCGAAGAGCGCGAAGACGCTCTTACACAAGTGAAAACGGTTAGTGCCCTTTTCTGCATGACGGCGCGACAATTTAAATCTATCTAATCAATGCTTTAAGACAGAAGTCATCATATAGATCGGGGCACTACCTGAAAACGTATGCCATGCTTCGGGGCACTTTAATCAGGGCTTTCTCGCGGGCCATCGACCCAGACTCAATGAAGAGTGTCTTGAAAGTATACGCCGAGTCCTCACTGACCTCCACAGAACGGAGGCGCTACTGAGAAAAGTCCCACCAGGCGCCAGACAAAATGCGTACACTCAGGCAGTCACGCCGGATTTCACGCTAACTTAAGCCCAATATCCACGCTATCTTCAGCCCAATAAGGGTTTGGTCTGGCCAACAATATTGGAAGCTGCTTTCACAATCTCCCGCCTTCAGACGGAGATTGTTGACTGGAACCAACCTCGTCTTGGTGAGGTGGCAGTGCCCATGCCCATAACGCATCGTCAGGCAGTGGCAGCACAAGAAACCAATGTTCAAGGATCGCCAACGACAAGAGCGTGGCAATCAGCACCAAGCCCACGGCCGGCGCGCCAGCCATCTCTAGCACCATGGCTTCGAGGACGATCAAGACAGCGATTACAGTCGCCACGGTCACCGAAACTGGAAACAGCAAATTCATCGGACGCTTGACCATATAGGTCTTTAGATAGCGCAAATGTTCGGGCAGCCAGTCTTCATTGAGGTTCGGAACACCGAGAAAGAGATTGAGCTTGGCGCTCCAGCGCATCAGCCACAGCACGACAAAAGTCCAGGTGCCCGTTTGATTGGGCTCGTTCCAGGTGATTAGAGCCAGGAACAGCGCAGTCGTGATAATGGCAAGCTCATGGTAAAGGCTGGTGAGTATCGCCAAACCAAAGCGTCGCCACTTCGAGCAGCCCGGTGGGCAGGGCGCCCTACGTGGCCCAGTGGCAAATCCGGTGAAATAGCTCATCTCCAGAACGCCCCAGATCACTACACCACAAGAAAAGGCGGTATAGGTGCTGAGGTGTGTCATCGATTGGCTGCTGGCGATCAACCCAAAAATTGCGACCGCCATAACGACAGTGCCGCCCAGCAGTGTCCAGCGATAGGTGCGACCAGGAAGGTTGTCGAGATAGAGCACGACGCCCGTACTAAACCACCATAACCCAAGAGCGTACAGTACAGGAAAACCGAAATCAGACATGGACTAAACCCGACTCCCGAGCAGATATGGACCTGAGCACTTGCGATCTGAAAGCTTAAAGATCGCGATCCTCAGCCTACACGACATCGGATTCCGGTCGCGAACGGGCGCTCCTGCTCGCGGCGGAGCACCCGGCAGGCAGTGTATTTTTATCGATCCTGTGGCGGCGGTATGAGGCTGGCGAAAGCCGCCTCGTTAGTCTCGCCGAAAGCTCGGAGGTCGAGCAAAATTCCGGTCACCGGATCCTCTAAAGTCAGGCTTCCGTTTTCTCGGCGTGCCAGGTGCAAAGGCTCGGAAAGCGGCGCTTCATACCCATTGCGCTGTCGCGCTATGCTCCTGAGCACACCACGAATGAAGCCTTCGCTGCCGGGAGGCAGGGTTTGAATCAGCTCATCCGTGTCAACATCGATCACGAACATTGAGCCGTCATCTTGCTCGACGAAACTGATATCGCGTGCGTACAACTCAGCGGTAACCGGCTCCTGCGGCATCATGAAACCGGTGAGCCGCGCGACGCTGATCATGATGATCGTGAAGCCTATCAAGGCCGCAACGGCTATGAGGACGCCCTTGGGGAAAGTGCGTCCTTCGAATCCATCACTCACTGATTGACCTCTTCAGGATAGTGGCTCGCCCTTAGAGACCAATACAGAGCCGGAGTTGCGAACGACAGCCGGTGGGACAGTGGTCTCTTCCGCTTGCTCTGACTGCTCCGAATAGGCCTTGAGTGCACCAGCAAGGGTCGCGGCGACTGCGGCTGCATCGGGAATCGCACGAAGCATGGGTTGAGGCGGCGAAAAATGCCAGGGACGCGTGTGCGGCCAAAAGATCGTATAAGAGGGCTTCACCGACTGCGCCAGTAAAAGTGGAATATCCCCTGTACCGTCCTCATAGATCTTAAGATCTGCGGTAAGAACCTGTTTGAAAGGCAGGTTCATCATCATCGGAAGCGCAACGCCGATACGCATGACCACGCGCTGATTGGTGATCGTGTAGATCGTCGTACGTCCCATCGCCCATGCAAGCAGCGCCAAAGCGCCAATGGATGCAACGGCTAGTACTAGAATCCAGGAAATGCCTTGGAACAGGCTCGCCATGGACAGCCCGTCTGACCAGTCCACGGCGATGCGCAAGACTGCGAGCAACGCGAAATATATCGCGACCTTTCGGACATGAAAAGCGCGCCGCGCTAGGGCTGTCCAGCGCGGCGCGCCCTGCCAGAGCAATTCCTCACCGGGAGGAAGCTGCTCTGGCAGGCCCCGAACGGGCTCGAAGTCGTACTCCCTCACAAGAAGGGAGCGGAACGTTCCGCAGTCGCATAGAATGTTCCGCCGCCATAGTAGGCGGTGACCTTGTCTTCTTCGTAGAGTGTGATTTGATCGGGCTTGGACAGCGCGGGCACATTCTTGAAATGTTCCGCCTTGATCGCCCGAACCTTGATGGTGCGCGCCTTTTTGTTGAAGCGGCAGAAGGTAATCGGCAGCAGCGCCTGCTTGCCGCCTGCGGCAACCTTAATCTCAAGATAACGAATCTGTGGTTCGCAACGGTCGACCCACACATCCGTGACGGTTCCAGCGACCTTACTGTCGAGGCCAATCACTGTCATACCACGTGGATCTGGATCTCTCTCTGAGATGCTAAAGTCAGTGGCTACACGCATCGGCACGATCTTAGGCACACCTTCAACCGTCAGGTCGCAGTGCTTGACGCGATCGGGGGATGCCGAGGGGCCAAAGCCCGAGACCATCGGATCGCCAACCGGATCGAAGGGAGCACCGGGGAAACCTGCCGAAGGTGTGGCATTGATCTTCGTGGATGGCGCTTCTTCGCGTGGCGCCATAACGGTTCCAGCATTATGGGGCCGAATGAACGTCTTAGGCTTGGGTAGGTCCGGAAATCCGACGACCTTGACACGGCCTCCGGAGCGCTCGGTACGGTCTGAATCGAGCGGATAACCTTCGCGCTTATCTTCTTGGCGCAGATAGAAGATAAGCCCGGCAAAGAAGAACCAAAACGCCCAGATCGTCAATTGAGCAACGTCGATATAAGCAGCAGACATGATGTAACCTCCGTGGGACAAATGGCTAGCCGGAACAGCCAGCTAGACCGTTACGCGAAGACCGCTCTGGACACCGCATCCTTTCCCTGTACACGCAAACGGAACCAGTGGCGAGCAGCGTGGCGAAAATCAAAACGCTCTCAATGCTATAGATTACTCCATAGCGGGTGAACAAACCGGATATCCCGATTCAGCTCAACCCTAAAGGGCGCTTGCTGGTGATTCAAGCAATTACCCTTTCTCGCAGGTGCAGGCAGCATACTCAGTGCTGAATGCACCCAAAAACATCCATCTCAATGACTTCAAGGCACTGTCATGCAAGGCCTCAGATCGCCGATAACTCCAACGCCTGAGACGTGTAGAATCCAACGGCAATCCGTCGTGTTCTGTTTGGCGCCCAGCCACGCAGATCGGACTGCGCAGCGATCAAGCTTCTCAGCGCCCCCATACTCACCGGCTCGATGGCCGGCGCGCGGTCTCCGCGGGGAAAGAAACGACCGGCCGCATGCATGATAGCCAGCGGCACGGTCTTCGGCGCGAAGGTAAACAGGATCGAGCCGCGCGTTCTCTGTGCTAGTCCTGTGAGCACCTTGACGACGTCGTTTGGACAATAATGAATGAGTGAGTCCATAGCGACTACATGATCGAACTGCCCATGTACAGGATCAAGCATATCTCCCGCCTGAAATGTCACGGAACCTTGACCCAGATCAGTCGGTGCGCGTTCTCGGGCGATGTCTATCAGAGTTGGCGCCACATCGATCGCGAGCACTTCGGCGCCGCGTCGCGCCGCCTCGACGGCCAGCGCGCCAGTGCCGCAACCGGCATCAAGCAGACGCTTTCCGGTCAGGTCTGCCGGTAGCCATTCGAGCAAAGTGTGGCGCATATCGTCTCGGCCAGCACGCACCGTTTCGCGGATCTTGCTGACTTTGGCATCGGACGTCAGTTTCGACCATGCATCAGAGGCCGTTCGATCAAAATAAGTCTCGATCGCTGCGCGCCGCTCTTGATAAGAACCATTCGTCATCAATCGAACCCCAGAAAATCAAAGATCTCACGATCGCGCATCGGCCGTGCAAACAGTGGCTCGACGCCTTCCAAAAGCTGTGCCGCCAACTGTAGATACTGCTGCTTGGCCTCTTCCAGGCCTGGACCGGGTTCCATCTCAAAGAGCGTAGATTTCTTCAAGCGGCTACGGCGGATGATGTCCAGATCGGGCAGGTGCGCAAGCCGCTTGAGTCCAACTGCGTCATTGAAACGGTCGATCTCGTCGGTCTTGACGCTACGGTTGGCGATAACACCGCCGAGGCGCACAGGATAGTGTTTGGACTTCGCCATGATGGCCGCCGCGATGCGATTCATCGCAAAGATCGAGTCGAAGTCGTTCGCGGTCACGATCAGCGCCCGATCGGTATGCTGCAACGGCGTTGCGAAGCCGCCACAGACCACGTCGCCCAGCACGTCGAAGATCACCACATCGGTATCCTCAAGCAGATGATGCTGCTTGAGGAGTTTGACGGTTTGACCGACGACATAGCCGCCACAGCCGGTGCCTGCGGGAGGCCCACCGGCCTCGACGCACATGACGCCGTTATAGCCCTCGTAGACATAGTCGCTGGGGCGCAGCTCCTCGGCGTGGAAGTCCACGGACTCAAGGATGTCGATTACCGTCGGCACCAGACACTTGGTCAGGGTGAAGGTCGAGTCGTGCTTGGGATCGCAACCGATCTGCAGCACGCGCTTACCGAGCTTGGAGAAAGCCACCGACAGATTCGACGAGGTCGTGCTCTTGCCGATACCGCCTTTACCATAGATGGCAAAGACTTGAGCGGTATCGATGCGCATATCGGGGTCAAGCTGGACCTGAACGCTGCCCTCACCGTCCGGGTGCTTGGACAGACCACTGAACAGGTCCGGTGGAAGACGCTGTGTACTCATGCAGCAGCCTCCTCAATAACACCTTCGAGTCGATCTTCCAATTCTTCTCCAGCGCGTCGTAGCGCCTCAAGCGTCGCCTCATCTGGCGCCCAGTAATTGCGCTCATGGGCCTCGATGAGGCGGTTCGCGACTTTGGCAGAGGCGGTTGGGTTGAGCTGTGCCAGACGGTTGCGCATCTCCTCATCGAGCACAAAGGTCTCGGTCAACTGCTGGTAGACCCAGGGCGCGACCTGTCCGGTCGTCGCCGACCACCCCATGGTATTGGTGACATGGACCTCGATCTGGCGCACGCCCTCGTAGCCATGCTTGAGCATGCCTTCGTACCATTTCGGATTGAGCATGCGGGTGCGAGTCTCGAGCGCCACCTGTTCAGCCAGGGTGCGGACCACGCCGTCACCGCGAGTCTGATCGCCGATGTACACAGGCACCTCTCCCCCCTTGTACTGGCCGACCGCCTTGGCGATACCACCGAGGGTGTCGAAGTAGTGATCAACCGTGGTAACGCCGAGTTCGACTGAGTCGAGATTCTGATAGGCCAGTTGGACTTTGCCCAGGCAGCTCTTTAAAAGCTCGGTCTGCTGCACCGGTTGACCGGAGCGCCCGTAAGCGAAGCTCTTGCGGCGGGTATAGGTCTCGGCCAGTTCCTCGCCCTCTTCCCAGCTGCTGCTGTCGATAAGATGGTTGACGTTCGCCCCATAGGCGCCGTCGGCATTACTAAAGACACGCAGCGATGCCGTCTCCAGATCGCAGTCATGTTCCTGCTGATAGGCGAGTGCATGCTTGCGGATGAAGTTCTGCTCAAGCGGCTCATCCGTCGATGCGGCCAAGAAAGACGCCTCGGCCAGCAGCTTGGTTTGCAACGGCAAGAGGTCGCGGAAGATGCCCGAGAGTGTCATGACAACATCGATACGCGGGCGACCCAGTTCCTCAAGCGGTATCAGGACCGCGCCGGCCAAACGTCCATAGTTATCGAAACGTGGATTTGCACCGATGAGCGCCAGCGCCTGACCGATCGGCCCACCTTCGGTCTTGAGGTTGTCCGTTCCCCAGAGCACTAGGGCAATGGTTTCGGGGTAGCCGTTACCTTCAGAAACATGGCGCTCAATCAGCCGAGTCGCCTGCTTGGCACCATCCTTGACGGCGAAGACGCTCGGCAGTCGGAAGGGGTCGAAGCCATGCAGATTGCGCCCCGTCGGCAAGATCGCCGGTGTGCGCAGAAGATCTCCGCCAGGTGCGGGTGGAATGAAGCAACCATCGAGCGCGCGCAGGATTGCCGGAATCTCGGTGTCGTGCGCCAGCAACCGGTCGATCTCAGCCAGTTCGCGAAACAGCGTGACATGCTCCTCGCTGGTCTGCATCTTGCCCGCTTTGAGCGATTTCTCTGCTGACTTGCCGGAAACCAACGCCTCCAGTGCCAAGCGCTCGGGCCGGATATCCTTGGTGGATTCGGCAACCGCCATCAGCAGATCAACACGTTCCTCAGCCGTCGGTGCCTCGCCGACAACATGCAGACCATGTGGAATCAGGGTGTATTCCAGCTCGAGAACATCCTCGTTGAGCTTCACGACCCGGGCCTCGACATCCTCGGCCCACTGCGGCTCGGAATCGACCAGCTCCAGCTCAGCCGCCTGGGCCTGGATCAACTCGGCGAGCGTGGCGCGCTCGTCCTTGTCGTCCGGGGGCAGCGAACGCCAGCGCTCCATTGATGCCTTCAGGTCGATCAAGCCCTTGTAGAGACCCGCATGCGCGATCGGTGGGGTCATGTAACTGACGAGCGTCGCGGCGGATCGCCGCTTAGCGATGGTGCCCTCGGAGGGGTTGTTCGAGGCGTAGAGATAGACGTTCGGCAGATCGCCGATGAGCCGATCCGGCCAACAGTCGTTCGACAGACCCGCCTGCTTGCCCGGCATAAACTCCAGCGCACCGTGGGTGCCGAAATGCAGCACGGCATGCGCGCCGAAGTCCTCGCGAATATAACGGTAGAAGGCGGAGAAGGCATGAGTTGGGGAGAAGCCCTTCTCGAACAGCAGCCGCATCGGGTCGCCTTCATAGCCGAACGATGGCTGGATACCGACGAACGCGTTGCCGAACTGCGCACCCAGCACGAAGATTGAGCCGCCATCGCTCTGCTGCTTACCCGGCGCAGAGCCCCACTGCTTCTCGATCTCGGCGAGCCATGGCTCGCGGCGAACGTGATCGTCGGCCGGGATGCGCACATGGACATTGGCATGCGCGCCGAAACGCGCAGCGTTGCCGTTGACGATGCGCTCGCGCAAGTCATCGACATTCTCGGGCAGATCGACCTGATAGCCTGCGGCATCCATCGCGACCAAGGTGCGATAGAGGGACGCAAAGACCGAGAGATAGGCGGCGGTGCCGATGTTGCCCGCATTGGGGGGGAAGTTGAACAGGACGAGCGCAACCTTGCGCTTGGCACGCTGGGCGCGGCGCAGCCGAACCAGTTTCGCGGTGCGCGAGGCCAGCATTTCCGCGCGCTCACGGTGCGAATGCATGTCGCGCGCGCCATCCTCGGAACCACCGCCATTGCGCCCGCCATAGACCATGGAGCCGCTGGCACCGTCCAGCTCGGGGATCGCGACCATCATGGTCGCCTCGACCGGAAGCAGTCCCTGACTGGAGTCCTGCCACTGATCCAGGGTCTGGAACTCGACCGCCAGCGTGGAGAGATAGGGCACGTCCAAGCGCGTGAGGATCTCTTCAGCGGCGCGCGAGTCGTTGTAGGCGGGTCCGCCAACCAGCGAGAAGCCGGTCAGTGAGACGACCGCGTCGACGCTCGCCTGACCGTTCTGCATGAAGAACTTCTCGATTGCGGGGCGGGCATCCAGTCCGCTCGCGAAGGCGGGGACGACCTGGAGGCCGCGCGCCTCAAGTGCCTTAATAACACCGTCGTAGTGGCCGGAGTTACCCGCCAGCACGTAGGAGCGCATGAGCAACAGACCGACCCGGCCTTGGCTGTCTTTGCTGGCGCTCGGCAGTTGAGAGAGCTTTTCGGTGATGCGCCCCTTCATCCTCGGGTGGTATAGACCCACATCGGGATACTCGAGCGGCGGATCGACCTTCATGCTCCCGCGCAGATGGCGACGCTCGCCATCGGCATACCGGTCGACCAGGAAGCGCAGCATGTTTGCCAGATTTTCGTCCGAACCAGCGAGCCAGTACTGGAGCGTCATGAAATAGGCGCGTACATCCTGGGCCGTGCCAGGAATGAAACGCAGCAGCTTCGGGATGCGCCGCAGCATCGACATCTGCTGGGCACCCGCGCTTTGCTTGCGCTCCTTGTTGCCGCGCAGGCGCTTGAGCAGCGCCATGGGTCCACCCGGCGAGCCATCCATTGCGAAGCCGCCCATGCGGGTCATCTTCATCATCTCGCTGGCCGACATGCAGGCGATCATGGCGTCGCAGGAATCGCGTCGCGCCGCAAGCGCCGGCAGTACCGGCTTGAAGTGATCTTCCATGACCAGCATGGTGGCCATGATGATGTCGCCCTCGGCAATATCCTTCAGGCAGCGCTCGAGAGAGGCTGGATCATCCGCCCACTCAGTGGCGGCATGCAGGCTCAGCTGCAATCCGGGCAAGTCTCGTCGGACGATGGGAAGCGCACGCTGCGTCGTCCCCGCCAGATGCCCGTCGAGGTTGACGATGACGACGCGAACCGGAGTCGCGTCGGGGATATTACCGCCGGTCTTAGCGGCCGAAATGCGCTTTGGCATCGTAGAGCGTCTCCACAGTAATTGTCTGGATACCGCGTTCCTGTGCAAAGCGCTCGGTATTGCGCCGCGCTTTTCCGCGCACGAAGAACGGGATCTTTCTCAGTTCCTGCTCGGCTTCCGATGCCCAAGCCATGCTCGTCTCGTCGGTCGGGACGGCGTCCTCGCCCGGCTGCTCGGGACGGCTTGTGCTCCGGCCACCCACGGTCGCGCTGCTTCCCAGATGCGACGGCGTTGCTGAATCGTGGAACTCGAAATCCTCGCGAAACATGGTGATCAGATGTTCTTCCAGCCCCATCATCAGTGGATGGACCCAGGTGTCGAAAATGACGTTAGCGCCCTCGAAGCCCATTTGCGGGGCATACCGCGCGGGAAAGTCCTGGACATGTACGGGTGCCGAGATCACCGCGCAGGCAACGCCTAAGCGTTTGGCGATATGTCGCTCCATCTGGGTGCCGAGCATCAGTTCAGGATGCAGTTCGGCGACTTTGGCCTCCACCTCCAGATAGTCGTCCGTGATCAGCGCCTCCACCCCATAGCGCTTGGCCGCTTCACGCACATCGCGCGCGAACTCACGGGAATAGGTCCCCAGTCCGACGAGTGTAAAGCCGAGCTCCTCGACCGCAATGCGCGCGGCGGCGAGTGCATGCGTTGCATCGGCGAATATAAAGACACGTTTACCCGTGAGATAGGTCGAGTCCACGGAGCGCGAGTACCACGGCATTCTAGACCAGATCGGATCTTGCGTCGTGTCGATGTCGATCTTGGCGATACGCCCGACTTCCTGGAGAAAGTCGCGTGTTGCGCCGATGCCGATCGGCACCGTCTTGACCGTTGGCTGAGCGAACATCCGTTCAAGCCACAGGCAGCTCTGATCGGCCACTTCCGGATACATGCAGATGTTGAAGTCCGCCTCGGGGATGCGCATGAGATCCTCGGGGCTGGCGCCGAGCGGGGCAACCACATTGACATCAACGCCGACCGAATCCAGCAGTCGCGTGACCTCGACGACATCGTCGCGACAGCGAAATCCCAGTGCCGAAGCACCGAGTAGATTGGCCTTGGGTCGCTGGCCGGGCGGGCGCGCGCGCGGCTCGGAGTCTGGCGCCGGCACCTGGCTCTTCAGCAGTCCGCGCACCAATTGGTAGAAGGTCTCGTTTGCGCCCCAGTTCTCCTTGCGGGTGTATGCCGGAAGCTCCAGCGACAGCACTGGGACCGTCAGCCCCATACCCTGAGCAAGGGTGCCTGGTTGATCCTGGATCAGCTCAGCCGTGCATGTCTCACCAACCATCAGGACGCGCGGCTTAAAGCGCGCGTAAGTCTCCTGGATCATGCCTGTGACCAGTTCTGCCGTATCGCTGCCAAGTTCACGCGCTTGGAAGCTGGTGTAGCTCACTGGCGGGCGCTGTGCGTCGCGCGCAATCATGGTAAACAGCAGGTCGGCATAGGTATCGCCCTGAGGCGCATGCAGCAACAGGTGCACGCCCTCCATTGAGGCGGCAACGCGCATTGCGCCGATATGCGGCGGACCTTCGTAAGACCAGAGGGTCAACTGCATAACATCAAACCTTCAATAAGGCGCCGCGCACGAGGGGGCGCGCAAAGAGCTCGGCGAGATCGGCCGCTTGATCGAACCCATGAATGGGCGTGAACACCAGCTCGATCGACCACTTGGTACGCAGCCCCTCGGCCTCGAGCGGATTGGCCAGCCCCAGTCCGCAGACCGTGATGTCGGGTCGGTCTTGGCGCACGCGGTCGAGCTGATGCTCGACATCCTGACCCTCGGTCAGTCGCACGTCCGGGGGCAACAGCGCAAGTTCCGAGGCCATCAGTTGACGATCCAGAAACGGCGTCGCCACCTCGACGAGTTCCATTCCGCATTCACGCGCGAGGAAGCGCGCGATCGGGATCTCAAGCTGAGAATCTGGCAGAAAACTAATCCGCTTACCGGCTAGGCTGGCGCGCTGGCGCTCAAGCCCGAGTTTGGCGCGCGCAATCGCTGGAGCAGTGACCGACTCGACCTGATCCGCCGACACACCCCAGGCATCCGCAGCCGCGCGCAGCCAAGCCAGCGTGCCCTCGATTCCGAGCGGATAGGGTGCGCTCAGTAGCGTTGCGCCGCGCTTGTATAGCGCCCTGAGCGTCTCGCCGACGAAAGGCTGCGCTAGGAGCACGGAGGTTCCGCTCCCGACCGGGGGGAACTCGGTGGCGTGACGCGGCGGCAGAAAGTGCACCGGGCCGATCCCGAGCTCCGCGAACAACCGCTTGAACTGATCCTCCACAACATCCGGCAGGGTTCCGAGCACGAGCAGGGAGCGTTCGCCGTCGGGCAACTCCGGCATGACCGGCACGAGTGACTTCAGACAAGCATCCTCGCCCTGGGTGAAGGTCGTCTCCAAGCCGCTGGCCGAGTAATCGAGCACCCGCACACGATCCTGGTAGGTTTCGGACAGACGCTCGGCGGCTTTAGCGAGGTCCAGTTTGATGACCTCCGACGGACAGGAGCCGACGAGAAAGAGCATCTTGATGTCCGGGCGGCGTTCTAGCACCTCTGCAGCGACCCGGTCCAGCTCCTGGTTGCAATCGGCCATGCCCGCCAGATCGCGTTCCTGCAGGATGGCCGTTGCGAAACGCGGCTCGGCAAAGATCATCACACCTGCAGCCGATTGCATCAGGTGCGCGCAGGTGCGCGAACCGACGATGAGGAAAAAGGCGTCCTGGATCTTACGATGCAGCCAAACAATTCCAGCGAGTCCGCAAAAGACTTGTCTTTGGCCTTGCTCGCGGTTCACGCTGGGCATCGTGTGGTCGTCCAAGCGCGCGCGTAGCGACGACGTATCGACGATGCTCATTCAACGGCCTCGGCGAGTGTGCCATCCGCAGCGTCGTAGCGCCCCTGCAGGCGAGCGGCACGCAGCTTGATGAGAAATTGCGCTGCGTTGATGACATAAGCCGCATAGGCCGCGAGCGCGATCAGCATCTGAGTGTACGTATCGACGAAACCGGTGAACAGCACAAACAGATAAGCCGTGTGCAAACTCAGCACCAGCATGCTGAAAACGTCTTCCCAGAAAAATGCGCGCGCGAATAAATAGTGACCGAAGACGACTTTTTCCCAAATGGCACCGGTGACCATGATGGCGTAGAGGATCAGCGTCTTGACAACAAT
This sequence comes from Thiorhodococcus sp., assembly GCA_029257385.1. Lineage (GTDB taxonomy): Bacteria > Pseudomonadota > Gammaproteobacteria > Chromatiales > Chromatiaceae > Thiorhodococcus. The sequence goes on along the minus strand of JARIBS010000001.1, from coordinate 13,178 downwards.
GGAGATCGACGCAATCAAGGCGCCCTCACCAGTGGCCAGGTAGCGCAGCACAAAGTAAAGGCTGACGAGAAAGACCACGAACTGCAAGGGCGCGAGAATGGCCTGGACTAAGGTCCATGGCGACTCGTCCCGCCGTTTGCGCTCCTCTGGGGTATAGAGAGGCCGACGCGGGGTCTGTTCAGGGTGGTGTTGAGTCATTCTGCTAGGCCGAATTCGCTTTAAGATTCTTGAGATCTTCACTTAAATCATATGCAGAAATCTAGTCCGCTTTACAGCATGCGTCAACCAAACTTTACGTAAAGCTGACTTGACAACCCGGCGCGAGCCATCACAATAAGGTGCAGATTCCTGATCGGAGGGTTGGTGCGCGCTCTATTTGAGAGTGTCGAGTGTCAAAACACCTCAATTCCGCTCATGAATAATCCTTCACCGCCGCCCCGATTCTTGCGCGCGGGTCGGTCGTTCGGCGCGTGTCGGACGCGACCGAATTGGCAAGGATAGAGGTGATCCACAGGCAGCACCAGCGGCGCGGCCCGATCAGTTGACGAGCAACAAGACATGGCGACGAAATCCGGGCGCGCACGCCCACCCCATCGCGCAGTACAGACCCAAGTAAGCTCAGCGGGCTGGCGATACAGCCACTGCAAAGCTTGAGTGCAATGAAATCCGAGGGTGCGTCAACGAAGCAGCGGAGAGCCGGTTCATCGTGAGCCCATTCAGAGCACCTAGCGAGAGTCTCGGCACCTTAGACGCCGGGACTGCGGCTGCCTTAATCGAGGGCATGGCTGATATCGCCGTCGTCGTCGACGCGGCGGGTGTTGTCAATGATGTCGCCTTTGGCGACGATGACTTCCTATCCGATTTTAGTGCCGATTGGATCGGTCAGCCTTGGCTGTCAACCGTCTCGCCGGAAACCCGACCAAGCCTTGAGGCGCTCTTAAGCGATGCGGGACAGCAGAGCCTCACACGCTGGCGGCAGGTCACTCACGCGGGCGCGGGCGGTGTCGAGATTCCCATCCAGTATCGCGCCCTGCGCCTGAGCGAGTCCGGCTCTATTATCGCCATGGGGCGCAACCTCCAAGGCATGGCGGCGCTTCAGCAACAACTCGTCGACGCCCAGCAGGCACTGGAGCGGGATTATTGGCGTTTTCGTCAAGTGGAGACGCGCTATCGGCTGCTGTTTCGGATGGTTGCCGAAGCAATCCTCATCATCGACGCCCCGACGCAACGTGTAGTCGAGGCCAATCCAGCCGCGGGTCAACTCCTCGGCGAGACGCCCGCGCGTATAATCGGACGACCCTTCCCCGAGGGTTTCGACAACGAAAGCACTCAGGCCATCAATGGGCTGCTCGCTGGCGTGCGCGCAGCCGGCCGCGCCGATGACGTCAAAGCAAAGATGACCGACGGTCTGCAAGAATTTCTCGTCTCAGCGTCTTTGCTGCGACAGGAGAATGCCTCTTTCCTCTTGGTGCGGCTCTCTCCCGCGCTCGCCAATGCGGCAATCAATACATTGCCTGATGCCAAGGCCCGTTATCTGCGTGTGCTCGAAAACGCCCCGGATTGTGTGGTCATCACCGATGCGGATGGCCGAATCTTAACCGCCAACAGCACGTTCCTAAGTCTGGCTGAAATCGCCACGGAGCAACAGGCAAGAGGCGAAACGCTCGATCGCTGGCTCGGTCGGCCAGGCGTCGATCTCAATGTACTCATGGCAAATCTGCGCCAGCATACGACGGTGCGGCTATTCGCGACCACGCTGCGCGGAGAGTATGGCTCCGCGACCGATGTCGAAATCTCGGCCGTCGCTGTGCGCAACAGCGAGCGCCCGTACTTCGGTTTCTTCATCCGCGACATCGGTCGACGTCTGAGCGTCGAGCAACCGGTTAGCCCAGAGCAAACCCGCTGGCTCGATCAACTGACCGATCGCGTCGGGCGGGTTCCGCTCAAGGAGCTGGTGCGCGAATCCACCGATACCATTGAGCGTCTCTGCATTGAGGCCGCGTTGAAGTTGACCGGGGACAATCGTGCGTCGGCAGCAGAACTGCTGGGGTTGAGTCGGCAAAGCCTGTACGTCAAAATCGACCGCTACGGTATCGTAGCCGATCAGGCATCCGGGGCTGCGGGGGCATCTAAGAAATAAACGACACGCCCAATCAGGCAGCCCGAGGAACGCTCGAAAGAGCAAGTGCCCCGGCTCGCCGGGCGCACGCGAGCCTGTAAGCGCTTTGATGTATCAACATTCAAGAACAGAAATCGGCCCGCGCTGGGCTGAACACAGGTTCCCCGCATGAATCGAACGACGGTATCTAAAAGCTCGACCCTACCCGCGCCATCGGCGGTTTTCGAAGTTCTTCATCCAATCACCTGGTTTCCACCCATGTGGGCCTTCAGTTGCGGCGTGGTCTCCTCCGGAGCGCCCATTTTGGAGCAGTGGCTGGTGATCGTCGCGGGCGTTATCCTTGCCGGCCCGCTCATGTGCGGGACGAGCCAAGTCGTCAACGACTGGTACGATCGTCACGTCGACGCCATCAATGAGCCCGACCGCCCTATTCCGTCGGGGCGTATTCCCGGGCGCTGGGGCCTGTATCTGGCATTGATCTGGACGGCGCTCTCGCTGATGCTGGCCTACGCGCTCGGTCCCTGGGTGTTTGGCGCCGCGCTGCTCGGCATGGTGCTGGCGTGGATCTACAGCGCACCGCCACTCAGACTCAAAGGCAATGGCTGGTGGGGCAATCTCGCAGTCGGGCTCTCTTACGAAGGACTGGCCTGGGTCACGGGCGCGGCGGTGATGATCGGCGGTGCCATGCCCGAGTGGCAGATCCTGACCCTGGCGCTGCTCTACAGCATCGGCGCACACGGCATCATGACCTTAAACGACTTCAAAGCAATTGAGGGCGACATCCAGATGAACGTCCGCTCACTACCGGTCCAGCTCGGAGTCGATGGTGCGGCGCGCCTCGCCTGCCTGGTCATGGGGCTGCCTCAAGCCGTCGTGATCGCCCTGCTCTTCGCCTGGGATAAACCCACTCATGCGATCGCTGTTGGCGTCGTTTTGCTGATCCAGGTTGGTCTCATGATCCGTTTCCTGGGCAGTCCGCGCGAGCGGGCCACCTGGTTTAGCGGGCTGGGCGTCAGTGTCTATGTCACCGGCATGATGATCAGCGCCTTTGCCGTGCGCGCGCTGGTCCAATAGCATCCGCAGCGCGATGTCATACCGACAGGCGCGTCACCCCCAACTACCGACGAGATCTCTCATGTCAAATCGCGAAACTTTCGACGTTGTCATCATCGGTGGCGGACCCTCTGGGGCGACCGCAGCAAACGACCTGGCCAAGCTCGGGCGCTCCGTGCTGCTGCTGGACCGCGCCGGGCGCATTAAGCCCTGTGGCGGCGCCATCCCACCGCAAGCCATGCGCGATTTCGATATCCCAGAATCGATTCTCGCCAACAAGGTCTACTCCGCACGGATGATCTCGCCCTCCGATCGCGAGGTCGACATGCCGATCAATGGCGGCTATGTCGGCATGGTGGACCGCGAGCATTTCGATGAGTGGTTGAGAGAACGCGCCGCCGAGAGCGGTGCCGTGCGCCGCGCTGGAACGTTTGAAAAGATCGAGCGCGATAGCGATGGCATGGCCCTCGTCTGCTATCGCCCTGGTCAGGGGCGCGGCAACGGCGACAGCGAAAGCGAAAGCGTGCGCGCGCGCGCCGTCATCGGGGCCGACGGCGCCAACTCGTTGGTCGCCAAGCACCATATTCCGAGTTCGGCGAGCCTCAAGCACGTCTCGGCCTATCACGAGATCGTGCGCACACCAACCACCGGCGACTTCGACAATACCCGCTGCGACGTCTACTACCAGGGCGACATCTCGCCAGACTTCTATGGCTGGGTTTTCCCGCATGGCGACACCATCAGTGTTGGCGTCGGCACCGCCGTGCCGGGCTTCTCGCTGCGCTCAGCCTGCACCGAACTGCGTCGGCGCGCCGGGCTGGATCAGGCCGAAACCCTCAGACGCGAAGGCGCGCCTCTTCCGCTCGAGCCGCTCAAGCGTTGGGACAACGGCCGCGACATCCTGCTGGCGGGTGACGCTGCGGGTGTCGTCGCACCCTCATCTGGCGAAGGGATCTATTACGCGATGACCGGCGGACGCCTTGCAGCAGAAGCCGTGCATGAATTCTGCACCTCGGGCAATCCAAAGGTGCTAAAGCAAGCGCGTCAACGCTTTATGAAGGCCCATGGCAAAGTGTTTTGGATGCTCGGCATCATGCAGCATTTCTGGTACGCCAACGACAAGCGCCGCGAGCGTTTCGTCAGTATGTGTGCCGATCCTGACGTCCAGCTCCTGACCTGGGAGGCCTATATGAACAAGCGCTTGGTCAGGGCCAGGCCGGGTGCGCATATCCGCATCTTCTTTAAGGATCTCGCCCACCTGTTCGGCGTGGTCTCGCCACGGCGATCATGATCATCGGTTGCGTAGCGCAACAGTCAGCACGCGATGGCTGAGTTCTTTACCAGTGGCCTGATCGTCGACTTCATCCTGATCATGGTGGTGATCGAGGCCGCACTGCTGGCTATCTATCATCACCGGACCGGAAAGGGGCTCGCGCCCGCCGAGGTGGCGGGCTTCCTGCTCTCGGGTCTCTTTCTGCTGCTGGCGCTCCGGGCGGCACTCGCTGGCGCCTGGTGGGGCTGGATCAGCCTCTGCCTGATCGGCGCGCTACTCACGCATGTGCTTGATCTGGCACATCGCTGGAGAAGAACGCCGCCAGGGCCTTGAGGGCGGATCGCATCGCGAGCCGGCATGGTCCCGAAGCCCAGCCTCAGTTAGAATGCGCAACTCGGCCTCAAACGCCTATTTGCGACATCCCACCGGACCCCGCAGTCAACGCACCGCTTGCCCTCGTAGCTCAGTGGATAGAGCAATCGCCTCCTAAGCGATAGGTCACAGGTTCAAATCCTGTCGAGGGCGCCAATTAAAACAACGGTTTAGCCTGCTCCGTCCATCCTGGGCGTCTCCATTGGCACAGTGGAGATTCACATGTCCATGCTGGGCTTGAACGCCGCATGGAGCGATGGACTGGATCGCCAGGGTCGTTACCGAGTCAAGATAAAGAGGCGTATTCGGTTGAAGGATAGAGACCACGAGATTCGGCTTCCGACCGGGACGCGACACCTAACGCTCAGCATCAGCGGCATATTTACCGCAGCGAAGCGGTGGCAAATACGTCGGCTGGATGCAATTGTTAGCCGGCACTATGTGGGTAGTGCCCTTTTCTGCATGACGGCGCGACAATTTAAATCTATCTAATCAATGCTTTAAGCCAGAAGTCATCATATAGATCGGGGCACTACCGGATTAAGTTCTCGCGGAACATCCTGGTATTTCTGATTAACATAGGCTTGAAGCCAAGATTCTGAAACCGGGATTGCACGCGCAATACCGGGACTTATCCAGATAAGATTTGGGTAGGTTTTTATGAGCGGCTGAATCACACACCAACAACACGGAAGCTCGTATGAAAATTCTTGTTCCATTAACGTTCGTTTCCATCCTGCTCGTTTCTGCCTGTGCAGGCTCCCCACAGGATAAAGTGAACACCCAAACACATCTGACGGCACCGTCAACATCCTCCGTGCATACCTATCGGTGCGAGAGCGGCGAAACGATTGCTGCAACCTACCCCACCACCGACTCGGCCACGGTCCAATACATGGATCGTAACTACAACATGAAAATCGCGGTTTCTGGCAGTGGTTCGCGTTACGTTGGTGGCGAGTTGGAATGGTGGACAAAGGGTTCTGGCCCCGGATCTGACGGCGCTCTTTTCCGTCATAGGGCTGATGGTACTACTGGTGAAAGCATCGAGCTTTGCACAGCGTCTTGAGTACAGCCTAACACTAGCAGGATGGTCTGGGATGCCTCCAAAGACACGGTAAAAGTCACTGGATGGTGTTCGCAATCCTTATCTGTGCGACCGCGTTCTCCATGGTGTTCAGCTATGCCGACCGTGATTACCTGCAAGAAGACTGGATGCTGGTGCTGCTGCTGATTGTGATTTTCCCGGAGTAGTTTGCTATGAGCTTCTCCTGGAACGCAAAATGGCGGCCAGGTGGCCGCCATTTTTCTTGTCAAACCGGGGCTGGTCTGCCCTGCCTCGCAGTTACGCGAGCGCTGGCCCGGGTCAGTGACCCAGGTAGCTGCGATACATCCACACGGTTTTTTCCTGCTGGGAAATATAATCGCTCATCAGCGCTACTGTGCCCTCATCCTCGGCCTCGCCTGCAAGATTCAGGAGCTCGCGCTGCTTACCAATCAGCTTGGCAAAGCTGTCAACGATGTTACCCACTGCGGTTTTTCCGTCTGCCACGTCTTTTTGCTCGGGCACCTCGGAGTGCTTAATGTAGGTGCTGTAGGAGTGAGCCGGGCGATGACCCAACGTCAGAACCCGCTCTGCAACTTCGTCTACCTTGAGCAACAAGTCGTCGTACAACTCTTCAAACTTGTCGTGCAGCTCGAAGAAGCTTTCGCCTTTGATGTTCCAGTGATAACCGCGCACGTTCATGTAAAAAATCTGATAGTTGGAAAGCAGATCATTGAGCGCATCGGCCAGTTTGACCGTTTTTTCCTTGTCTAGACCAATAAAATTCTTACTCATTAAATAACTCCTTGGTTGCTAATAATTCAAGACCGGGGCGAGGCTACTCTAACCCGGTCCGTCCTTAACCTTGAAATTCAGTTGTGCAATGCCGGTGATAACGCAGCTCAATGCCGCTGCTGATCAGCCTGGCACGACAGGCATTAAACACCGCTCATAAAAACCTGTCTTAAACTACACAGTTCACGACAAGTCTATTCACGCCGTCAACGCCAGCGCGGGCGAGCCCGTCTTACCTGACTCGTGCGTGCGTTTTCAGGTCTCGCTTGAGCGCGTCGCGACCGGACTGGTTTAAGCTCAAGGCGGCGTTGAGATCCCGATCAATGACATGGCGCTCTCACAGCGCGGGGTGCGCTGTGAGAGCGCCATGTCATGAATCCAGGCCAGCAGATGCCCCAAATGCTCAGCGGCCGGGCCAAACATTTCGGCCCCCATGAACAAGACACCGCCGTGTTCCGCGTAGACCCGCAGCAGACCGCAGTTTTTGCCTATTACGCGGCTGCGGCCCTGGTTTTCAAACGATACTTCGCCAACCGGCAAAGCGGCCGGAGCAGCATTCTTTCGCTTCGTTGATTTTCAGGCGTATGTTATCTATATGGGGTCAGTAAACACAATTGCAAGGGGGGTGCGCCTCAGGCCGACACGAACGTCCGGATAAGTCGCCGCATTCAAGCCGAACCCGCTTCGCGGGCCGGCTTAATTCAGGCGCTAAGTTTCACTTAGGAAATATAAGCGTGTATGTGGACCTTAATCATGAATGCTGATGTGTTCATGGTGTCAACGGCCCCGGAATTGTCACTCAGCGCCACCAGCCTCTCCACGCCCAACCCGCCCCCGCCACAACAGATAGACCACCGGAATCACGAACAAGCTCAGGAGCGGCGCGGTGATCATGCCGCCGACCATGGGCGCGGCAATCCGTCTCATCACCTCCGAACCGACACCGGTCCCGAGCATGATTGGCAGCAGACCGGCGAAAATGGTTGCCACGGTCATGGCTTTGGGGCGAATACGCAGAACCGCGCCCTCCATGATCGCCTCATGCAAGGCATCCGGTCCCACCAGCCGACCCTCCTCCCGCCACTGTCTGAGGGCATTGTCCAGATAGACCAGCATCACCACCCCGAACTCCGCCGCCACACCCGCCAGGGCGATGAATCCGACCGCCACCGCCACCGACAGGTTGTAGCCCAGTAGATAGATCAGCCAAACACCGCCGACCAGGGCAAAGGGCAGCGTGAGCATCACCAGCAGCGCCTCACCCGTCGAGCGGAAGGCCAGATAGAGCAGCACGAAGATGATGATCAGGGTGACGGGCACCACCTGCGCGAGTCGCTCCTGCGCACGCAGCATGTATTCGTACTGCCCCGACCAGGTGACGGAGTAGCCGGGCGGTAGCGTGACCTGTTCGCGCACCACGGCCTGTGCGTCGACGATGTAGCTGCCGAGATCGCGGTCACGGATGTCGACGAAGGTCCAGCCGTTGAGCCGGGCGTTCTCGCTTTTGAGCATGGGCGGGCCGTCGACGATCACAATCTCAGCGACCTGCCCCAGGGCGACCCGCGCCCCCGTCGGCGTCACAATCGGCAAGTCGCGCAGTTTCTCCGGATCGTTGCGCGAGGCGCTGGGGAAACGTAGATTGACCGGGTAGCGCTCCAGCCCCTCGACCGTCTCAGTGATATTGATTCCGCCAAGCCCCATCGCGACGAGTTGGTTGATGTCGTCGATGGACAGACCGACACGCGCGGCCGCCAGCCGATCCGGGCGGATCTCGATATAGCGCCCGCCAGTGACCCGCTCAGAATAGGCCGAGGCCGTGCCCTCCACCTGCATCAACGCCCGCTCAAGGGCCTGTCCGATCCGCTCGATTTCGGCCAGATCCGGCCCGGCGACCTTGATTCCGACCGGGGTCTTGATGCCGGTCGCAAGCATATCGATGCGCGTTTTGATCGGCATCACCCAAGCATTGGTCACGCCGGGGAAGTCCACCAGTGCATCCAGCTCATCAATCAGTCCATCCAGCGTCAGACCGGGACGCCACTCATCCTTGGGTTTGAGCTGAATCAGTGTCTCGAGCATGCTCAATGGAGCTGGATCGGTGGCGGTGTCGGCGCGGCCCGCTTTGCCGAAGACGCGCTCGACTTCCGGTACGCTCGCGATCAGCCGGTCGGTCTGTTGCAGCAGCTCCCGCACCTTGCCGATGGAGATGCCCGGCAGGGTGGTCGGCATGTACATCAGATCGCCCTCGTCCAGCTCGGGCATGAACTCCGAACCCAGCCCGCGATCCCACGCTTGCAATACCGGAACCTCGCTGAAGGTCGCCCGCCAGCCCGATACCATCGCCGTCTGCCATCTCTCGACCTGCTCGATTGCCGTGCGATGCGGTCCCTCCTCGATCGCCAGCCCGATTGCCTGGAAAGGCCATTTCAGCGGCGCCAGCAGACCACCCACTCCGCCCAGCGGGACCAGGCTGCTGGCAAGGATCAGGAAGGCCACCAGCAAGGTCAGACGCGGCCGGCCGAGCGCCCCGTTGAGCGCTGGCCGATAGAGCCGGATCATCCAGCGATTGAGCGGATTGGCCGACTCGCGCGGAATCCGGCCGCGAATCAGATGGCCCATCATCACCGGCACCAAAGTGACCGCTAGTCCCGCCGCAGCAGCCATGGCATAGGTCTTGGTGTAGGCAAGCGGCGCAAACAGCCGCCCCTCCTGCGCTTCCAGACTAAACACGGGCACAAAGCTCAGGGTGATGATCAGCAGCGAGAAAAAGAGCGCCGGGCCGACCTCGGTTGCGGCGTTGGCGATCACCTCCCAGTGACGCGCGCGGGTCAGATTGGGACCGGCGCGTTCCAAGTGTTTGTGGGCGTTCTCGATCATGACGATGGCCGCGTCCACCATCGCTCCGATGGCGATGGCGATCCCGCCGAGCGACATGATGTTGGCGTTGACCCCTTGGGCGTTCATCACGATAAAAGCCATCAGCACGCCCAGCGGCAAGCTGATGATGGCCACCAGGGCCGAGCGCAAATGGAACAGAAAGACCAGACAGACCAGCGCGACGACAATGAACTCCTCAATCAGCTTGGTCTGGAGGTTGTCGACCGCCGCCAGGATCAGCTCCGAGCGATCATAGGTCGCGACGATCTCCACACCCTCCGGCAGACCGGACTCAAGGGCCGCGAGCTTCGTCTTGACCGCTTCGATGGTATCGAGCGCGTTCTCGCCGTAGCGCATCACGACAATCCCGCCGGTGACCTCGCCCTCGCCGTCCAGATCCGCCACCACGCGGCGCATCTCGGGACCGATGCGCACATGCGCCAGATCGCGCAGCAGGACCGGCGTGCCCTCCTCGGTCACGTCCACGGGGATGGTCTCGATATCCTCAACGCCCGTCAGATAGCCTCGGGTGCGAACCATGTACTCGGCCTCGGCCATCTCGATGACCGACCCGCCGACCTCCTGATTGCTGTTGCGCACCGCGTCAGCGAGGCGCGACAGCGGGATGCCATGGGCGCGCAGCTTCTCGGGATCCACCACGATCTGGTATTGCCGCACCATGCCGCCGACGGTTGCGACCTCGGCGACACCTGGCACGGATTGCAGCTCGAGCTTCAGAAACCAGTCCTGCAGACTGCGCAGTTCGGCCAGATCGTGCCGCCCGCTGCGGTCCACGAGCGCGTAGCTGTAGACCCAGCCGACGCCGGTGGCGTCCGGTCCCAGTCGCGGCGCGACGCCCTCGGGCAGTTGCGAGGCGGCCTGATCGAGATATTCCAGCACCCGCGATCTGGCCCAGTAGAGGTCGGTGCCATCGGCGAAAATGACGTAAACATAGCTGTCGCCGAAGAAGCTGAAACCGCGCACGACCTGGGCGCCGGGAACGGCCAGCATGGTGGTGGTGATGGGATAGGTGACCTGCTCCTCCACCACCTGCGGCGACTGACCGGGAAAGCTGGTGCGCACGATGACCTGGACATCCGAGAGGTCCGGGATGGCATCGAGCGGAATCTGACGAACCGACGACAACCCCCAGAGCGTCAGCAGGACGGCGGAGATCAGGACCAGAAAGCGGTTGCGAATCGACCAGAGGATCACGCCTTTCATGTGGGTTCCCCCGCCGACCACATATCGGGATGGGCGGCACGAAATGGATCCAGGCGGTGCGGCGCAAGCAGCTTAGTGATTGGCATGCGTGCCTCCCATCTCCATCGCAGATTGCGGAGAGGCGGTTTCCATTCGCTGGAAGCTGGCCTGGAGGCTGGATTCGGAATCGATGAGGAACTGACCCGAGACGACGACCTCATCGCCCGCCTCCAGCCCCGAGAGGATCTCAACCTCCCCGCCGGTACGCATACCGATCACCACATCGACCGGCTGGAAGCGCCCACTACCCAGCGCCTTGACCACGCGCTCACGCTCGCCGGTCTGGATCAGCGCCTCGGCGGGAATCTTGAGCGCGTTTTGCTTGGGGCTGGCGTCGATCACCACGTTGGCGAACATATTGGGCTTGAGCGCCAGGTCTGGGTTGGCGAAGACCAAACGCACCCGCAAAGCACGTGTCTTGGGGTCGAGCGTCGGATAGAGATAGTCGACCTTGCCTTGCCAGGTTTGACCCGGACGCGCGGGGACGCGGATCTCGGCGCTCAGCCCGGTTCGCAGCCAATCGATCTGGTGCTCGAAAATATCCACCAGCACCCAGACCCGGCTCAGATCGGCGATCGTAAACATGGCGTCCGGCTCGGCTACATACATGCCCTCGCGCGCGATCATGGCGGTAATCACGCCGTCGATGGGAGCCAGCACGGGGATGGTCCGGCGGGCCTCGCTACGTTGCTCGATACTGGCGATGATGCCCTCGGGCACATCGAGCAGGCGTAGGATATTGCGCGCCTTGTCCGCCCTGACCTGAGAGACGCCGCGCGGCTGGGGATCAAGCGCGAGCAGGAAATCCACCTGGGCCGATAGAATGGCGGGCGCATAGAGCTGGGCGAGCGCTTGCCCCTTCTCAACCGGCTCGCCCTCAGCGCGCACATCCAGCCCCTCAATGAAACCGGCGGCCCGGGGATGCACATGGGCGAGCAGCGTCTCATCATAGTCCACTCGACCAACGCCACGGATGGACTCGCGCAGCGTCGCGCGCTCAACCGACGCCGTGCGCACGCTCATGTGCTGGATGGCGGTGCCGCCGAGCCGCACCTCGGGATGCCTCTCGGTCACTGGATCGAGGCGCTTCTCGACCAGGTCCATTCCACAGATCGGACAGCTTCCAGGGACGTCACGGACGATTTGGGGATGCATGGGGCAGATGTATTTAGGGTCTTGGTGCTTGGCGGCATGCTCCATCGCCGTGTCCTGCATCGCCGCAGTCGGCGTTTCGGCTGAACGCTCGCGGTCGCAGCCCGACAGGGCAATAATCAAGATGGCCAGGACGAGCCAGGCGAGGATGCGCGCGCCGGTAAACGCGCTCGGAAAACGAGTCGATCGGGACATGATGCAAAACCTCCGACGCCCGGGCATTGGGCATCGTTGTGAGCGAGAGACGAGGCGTGGAAGCGGCGTGTTCCACCCGTCGAGACCGACGCAGGTCGGTCGAACTCAGCTCGTTTGGCTTTGCGGAGGGTGCTGGGGTGACTCGGGGAAGACCTGATCGTAGAAGCAGGTCGGGGGCGGCTGGCGAAGTTCGCCGAGCATCAGGGCGAAGGTGTAGCTATTGACCGGCAACCCATGCACCACACCGATCGCGGCGGTCAACGCGCACTTGGCACAATCGAGGCGCCCGTCATCCGAGCCGTCGATCACGTCCGATGCAGGGATCGTCTGATCCAGATGCATGGCACAGAAGGCGGCTTCTCCCGGGTAGACGGCGTGCTGGCAGGGTATCCACACGCCCGCCATCGTCTGCGCCTGAAAGCAGAGCAGGCACAGCAGGATCAGCGCTCGGGTCGTGCGATCGGTAAGAGGCATACGGTTGAAGGTAGTGCTCGCGGCCATCTACCGCAAGCACCGCTTACGGTAGACGGCCATACAGTTCTCTCGTCCCTAACGATTGGCGCCAGGCAAAGGTTGCATGTGCAACATCCATGCTGGCTGAGGACGTTGTGTGGGTGCAACTGGTTGCTCGGTCGCAATCTGCGTTGCTGGCTCGGACGTCTCGGCTGGAGTTTCTGTCACGACAATCTGTGACTCTGCTGGCTCGGAGACTTCGGACGCGGTTTCTGTCGCGGCAGTCTGCGACTCTGCTGGCTCGGACACCTCGGACACCTCGGACACCTCGGACGCAGTTTCTGTCGCGGCAGTCTCTGATTCTGCTGGCTCAGACACCTCGGACGCGGTTTCTGTCGCGGCGGTCTCTGATTCTGCTGGCTCGGAGACTTCGGACGCAGTTTCTGTCGCGGCGGTCTCTGATTCTGCTGGCTCAGAGACTTCGGACGCAGTTTCTGTCGCGGCAGTCTCTGATTCTGCTGGCTCAGAGACTTCGGACGCAGTTTCTGTCGCGGCAGTCTCTGATTCTGCTGGCTCGGACA
>JARIBS010000139.1 GCA_029257385.1 Thiorhodococcus sp. | reverse complement strand
TGTGAGTTACGGGGGAGATTTCCGCCTGTTGTTCCGAAATCAATCTAGTGGAAGTCAGGATAGTCGATTCCGCACGCTGCCGTGGCCGCTATGCGGGCATGAAAAAGCCGGGCGTTTTGCCCGGCTTCGATTACCGATCAATCGGCGCTATTGTGTGCGCTCGCGGTGGATCAGGCCGCAGCTTCTCGTGACTCGGTATCGATGGCGCGATCGGCCTTGCCTTCGGCGCGAATCTCGATTTTGCGAGGTTTCATGGTCTCTGGAATCTCACGACGCAGATCCACATGTAGCAGACCGTTCTCAAGACGGGCGTCGATGACCCTGACATAGTCCGCAAGTTGGAACTTACGCTCAAAGTTGCGGTTGGCGATGCCACGATAGAGGAACTTGCGGCTCTGCTCCTCGTCCTCAGAGCGTCCACCCGATACGGTCAGGATGTTTTCCTTGACCTCCAGGCTCAGATCCTTCTCGGCAAATCCCGCAACTGCCATGGTGATGCGGTAGTCGTTCTCTCCGCTGGCCTCGATGTTGTAGGGAGGATAACCGCCCGGCTCGGAGCGATAGGCGCTCTCAAGCGCCGAAGTCATGCGGTCGAACCCGATCATGGACCGGAAGAGTGGTGAAAAATCGATGCTAGTCATTGACATATCCTCTAATGAGCAATATTTGAAAATGCGTTCTTAATGAACCGCTGTGGTATACAAGCCTCAGTTGAGCGCTTGTGTTATGTATAGTAGTTATGGGCAGCGGGCGTGTCAAGGGGTCAGACGTAATATTTTATGTCAAGTCGTTATGGGCGCGGGGACGGCGCAAAAGGCTAGGTCAGGCGGCTCAGAAATGCGTGCTCGAGCGCCATTGCCTCATCGGCTGAATTGATATTGACGAAGCTTCCGGGGCGATCGCTAAAATCGGCCAAGGCAACTCGATGTTGCGCATGCCAGCGCTCGACCTTGCGCTCGCCCCCGGCGAGAAATGCGGCCAGGCTCTCGGCAAGCGAGACGGGAAGCAGTGCATGGACGGATTGTAGACGCTGCCCGTCGGTGGCCACCGCCAGGTCGGCATCCAAACCGCGCAAGGCGCGGGAGAGACGCTCCGCGAGATCTGGCGGCGGGCAAGGGCCGTCGCAGGGCAGGGTCAGAATCCACGCAGTTTGCGCTTTTCGCATCGCGCTCAGAACACCCGCCAAAGGCCCTTGAAAGCCTGCTTCGGCGTCCCGTACCACCGGGAATCCATACGCCGCATAGGTCTCGATATTGCGGTTGGCGCTCAGCAGCAGGGTGGCGACCTGAGGCGCTAAGGCCTCGATCACCCACTCCACGAGCGGGCGACCCGCAAACGGCGTCAGCCCCTTGTCGCGCCCGCCCATGCGCCGCGCCGCGCCGCCAGCCAGAATGACGCCGGTGATGGATTCACGGGTTGGCGGGGATGAGACGGCTCGCATGCCTCCTGAAGCTGGTGGCGGGTGCGCCAGAAGCCAAGCGCGACACGTCCCTGTGCTTCGCGGCGCGGCTGAATCTCAGTCTACTCGAGGATGACCCGCGCATTGCGCTGCTGGATGGGGCGATTGTTGGGCTGCCCCACCACCTGCTCGAATGTGCTGATCTGCTCCGCGGAAGCCGTCACCGGTTGCACCATGACCAGCCAGAGCACACCTTCGGTGCAGGGCGGTGTCGTCAGCGACCCGTCGAACCTGTAATAGTCACGCTTCTCGGGAAGCAAATCTTCGGCGGATACCGCAACCTCAAGAGACGCGCTGGTATCAGCCTGCTTCGGGATGAGGCTCCAGGGGTTGGCGAGTGCGCTATTTTCCGCTCCCTCCTCAAACATGACCGCGATCACCGCCAGATTGCCGTCGGCATCAGCATGCACCAGATGGGCCTCCATCGGGAATGCCTTGCCATTGACCTGGTTCTCGCTCGGCGCATGGAAATGGAACTGCTTGAGCTCGTAGTCGCGGTCGTCGAGGGTGATGGTGCTGCCGGGATCATAGTTGACCTGAACGCTGTGCCCGTTGTTTAACACAGCGCTCCCACCGGGCTGATAGTCAAAGCCGATGGGGGGCAGTTCCACGTCGACAAAGTTGGTTAGATCGACTGGTGATTGTTGCTCGCCCTCGTTGCACAGCGCGAACCGTGGGTCGAGTTCGCCCCAGTGTTCCGGCCCTGAAACGCCGACATAACTCCAATGGGTGGAATCATCTGCCGTCAAGGCGCTGCTGCTAACGGCTAAGGCGAGCGTCAGGAGTATGGGGCTTTTCATTGATTTCCTCATTTTTCTCGCAAAAGCGATGGTGGTCGGGCTGGCCGCAGCGTCACACGTGGTTATGAATCTAACAGTCTGCACTGCACGGATACCGATTATAGAGTATCGGCATATCGCGCTTGTGAGTGAGTCCGCCGCAGCGGGGCATCTCAAATCAAGACGAGCGCCGCGATTGCAATGATCGCCCCAATCAGCCCAATCGACAGCGCCCAGACACCGATGCGGCGCGCCGATCCAGCGGCCTCGAGTGCGGCCTCGATCTGTCGTCCCATGTCCAGCTTGGCGCGATCGTTACCTACCATCCGCTCGCGCACCCGCTGATCGATGCGCTGCTGAAGCTCTTTCGGATCGGTTCCGGACTGCGACGTCTGGGGAAGCTGGCGCAACTCGAGGATGTCCTTGCTCAGCGTATTGACGCGCTCGACGAGCGGGTTGAGCTCCTTGGTGCTGGGCCGATCCTGGAGATCCGCAGCGATGCCATCCATCCGCGTGCCGAGTCGGCGCGCTTCCTGAAGCGCCATTTCAGCGCGGTGAATAGCCTCGTCGATCTGGCGCGCCGAGCGCTCGAAGTGACGTTGCAACTCGCCGAGCCTGGTCTGGACACCAGCCGAGTCGCCAGCCAGAGTCGCGGGCTGGCGCGGCGCTGCGGCACGCGGGGTCTGGCCACTGGCGAAGGCATCGGCCTGGTCCATCAGTTGGTAGAGGTCTTCGCCCATCCCGGACTTGCGCCGGTGTTTGAAGGCATCGAGCAATTTGGGCATGACGCCATGGCTGGTCGCGACCAGCGCGATCATCGGCTCGCTGGCGGAGATCTTGCCCTCTACCACCTGGTTGAGCATAGACTCGATCTTCCAGGCCAGCTCCCCCAGCTCCAGCGCCTTGGCCATGCGCCCGCTGCCCTTGAGGGTATGGAAGCCCCGGCGGACCTCTGCGAGCGCGGCGCGGTCAGTCGGTTGCTTTTTCAGTTTCGCGATCTGGCGATCCAGCTCCTGGAAGACCTCTTCGGCCTCTTCCACAAAGATCTCAATGATCTCTTCATCGTCATCGTCTGTGTCTAGGATATTTGCCGGCATGTCTGGCCCCTTGCGTTAGTCATTAGTTGGAAGGTGCCGGGCGCCTTCGCACAGGCTGGCGGGCGGAGGTCGGCGTTAAAACGCATGCTGGGACTCAATGAGGAGGCGAAACTGTTGAGATTTTCTCGCGATCCAGCCTCGCCCAGCGGTTGTGCGCTTTCAGTACCTAATTCTCGAACGGGAGCCACGGCATTGTCACGCCCCTTCCATCGTCTTCTTGGGTCTGCTTTGTGAGCAACGTCATGGATTGGGAAAGAGAGGGTCTTTGCGCCGAGCGATTGGTCGACCAAACAGCCGCCACTGATGCAGAGTAAGCCGTAGGGCAAGGCTGTCATGGAGTGCATTGGTGGAAGACATCAGATCCTCGGACCTCAAGACGATCCTCCATTCCAAACGTGCCAACCTGTATTACCTCGAGCATTGCAGGGTTCTGGTCAAGGGTGGCCGGGTCGAGTATGTCACTGACGAAGGCAAGCGTTCGCTCTACTGGAACATCCCTATCGCCAATACGACTTGCCTGCTGCTCGGAACCGGCACCTCGATTACCCAGGCGGCAATGCGCGAGCTGTCCAAGGCGGGCGTTCTGGTGGGGTTCAGCGGTGGCGGCGGCACGCCGCTGTTCGCGGCGACCGAGCGCGATACCGATATTGTCTGGTTCTCGCCCCAGAGCGAATACCGTCCCACCGAGTACCTGCGTGCATGGGTTGGATTCTGCTTCGATGACGCGCGTCGGCTGACAGCGGCGAAGCGGATTCAGCAGTTACGGCTCGGCTGGATCGGTGATCATTGGCTGAAGACGCGCGCCCTAACCGAACGCGGTTTTACGGTTGATCAGGACCGCCTGAATATCCTGCTGCGGCGCTCCCTCGACGCCGTGGATGCCGCAGCCGATGTCACCGCCTTGCTGACCGAAGAGGCGCGCCTGACTAAGCAGCTCTTCAAATTGGCAGTCCAGGCGGTTGGCTACGGTGACTTTGTGCGTGCCAAGCGCGGGACTGGAACCGATCCCGCCAATCGCTTCCTCGATCACGGCAACTATCTGGCTTATGGCCTGGCGGCGACCGCGACCTGGGTGCTCGGCCTACCGCACGGGTTGGCGGTTCTGCACGGTAAGACCCGCCGTGGCGGCTTGGTGTTCGACACGGCGGATCTGGTCAAGGATGCGCTCATTCTCCCACAAGCGTTCCTGTCCGCTATGGGCGGTGACGATGAGCAGACGTTTCGCAAGTCCTGCATCGATGCACTGACGCGCGCCGAAGCGCTGGATTTCATGATCGATTCTCTCAAGGCGATCGCTCAGGACCTTGGGGGTGGGGTGGGATGAATATCCTGCTGATCTCGCAATGCACCAAGAACGCGCTGACCGAAACCCGCCGCATACTTGACCAGTTCGCTGAACGGCGGGGTGATCGCACCTGGCAGACACCGATTACTCACGCCGGACTGGAAACTCTGCGTCGTCTGCTGAGGAAGACTGCACGTAAAAATACCGCCGTGGCCTGTCATTGGATTCGTGGCAAGGACCACAGCGAACTGCTGTGGATCGTGGGAGACGCGCGGCAGTTCAACGCCGAGGGTGCAACCCCGACCAACTTCACCCGCCGCAACGTGCTTCGCGGCGAGGACGAGAACGACTGGCGCAGCCTGCAAGCCATTCACCTGCTCTCGGGGTTGGCCGCGCTGATGCACGATCTGGGCAAAGCGAGCCTGGCCTTTCAGTCGCGATTGAGACCGGGCGCGCCGCTCGAGCGCAATCTTTATCGTCATGAGTGGGTTTCGCTGCGTCTGTTCCAAGCCTTCGTCGGCGACAGCGTGGATCGCGATTGGCTGCAACGTCTGATCGCCCCGAGCGCCGATGACGATGCCAGTTGGCTTGCGACTTCGCGTCTGCTGCGCGACGGACTCGATACCGCCGCCAAAGGCAGTAAACCACTGGCGGTGCTACCACCGCTGGCACGCGCGATCGGCTGGCTGGTCCTGACCCACCATCGCCTGCCGGTGATGCCCGCCGCCGATGAGCAGCGCCTTGGCGCCAGGGTGCGCGATTTGGCCAGCGCGCAACTCGATACGCTGCTCGAGCAGATCGATGCCGACTGGAACGAATTGCCCAATACGGCCGATCAACGCGCGATCGAGCCTTACTGGCGCTTTCCGCGCGGGCTGCCGGTGACCGTCAATACCTGGCGCAAGCGCGCCGAGCGGCTGGCCCGCCGCCTGCTCGCGCTGAGTCAGGGACCGGACAGCCGCGACTGGCTGGATGATCCGTATGTGATGCACCTGGCGCGCCTGGGGTTGATGCTCGCCGATCATCATTACTCCAGTCTCACCGACCCGGCGCGTCGCTCCGACCTGAATCCGACCTATCCGCTCCACGCCAATACCGATCGTCGTACTGGCGCACCCAACCAGACCCTGGATGAGCACCTGCTCGGCGTTGCCCGGCACAGCGGGACGGTGAGCCACGCACTGCCCGGTCTCGAGCGCCATCTGCCGCGGCTCGCCCGCCACAAGGGGCTGCGTAAACGCAGTGCCGATGCGCGGTTTCGCTGGCAGGATCGCGCCGCCGACACCGCCGCCGCAATGCGCGAGCGCACCGCAAGCCAAGGCGCTTTCATCGTCAACATGGCCTCCACCGGTTGCGGCAAGACGCTCGCCAATGCGCGCATCATGTATGCGCTCGCCGACCCGGCCAAGGGTATGCGCTGCGCCTTCGCCCTCGGGTTGCGCACGCTCACGCTACAGACCGGGCGTGCGTTTCGCGATGCGCTAAATCTGTCCGACGATCAGCTCGCTATCAAGGTTGGCGGCGCTGCCAATCGCGAGCTATTTGAGCACTACCAGCGCCAGGCCGAGCGCAGCGGCTCGGCCTCCACTCAGGATCTGCTCCCGGAAGACGGCGGCGTGCTGTTCGAGGGCAACAACGATTTCCCGCTATTGCAGCGCCTGAGCCACGACCCACAGATACGCTCGCTGCTTGCCGCCCCACTGTTGGTCTGCACCATCGACCACCTCACACCGGCGACCGAAAGCCAGCGCGGCGGGCGTCAGATCGCCCCGATGCTGCGCCTGATGAGCGGCGATCTGGTGCTCGATGAACCGGACGATTTCGACATCGACGATCTGCCGGCGCTTGCGCGGCTCGTCCACTGGGCGGGTCTGCTCGGCAGCCGTGTGCTGCTGTCTTCGGCCACATTGCCGCCCGCTCTGATCGAAGGATTGTTTGAAGCCTATCTGGATGGCCGAACCTGGTTTCAGCGCAACCGTGGCGGCGGCACGCCCGCTGTCTGCTGCGCCTGGTTCGACGAGTTCGATCAGGCGCAGTCCGACTGTGTCGATGGCGAGGCTTTGCGCACCCAGCATCTCGCGTTTGCCCAACGACGCCATGCCCGGCTCGCCAAAGAGGTGGTTCGTCGTCGCAGCGAATGCCTGCCGCTGTCGCTCTCCACCAGTAACCGCGATGTCATCCGGCCCGCGTTCGCCGCGCAGGTGCGCGATGCCGCTTTGAAGCTGCACGCTATCCATCATGAGATCGATCCGCACAGCGGCAAAAAAGTCAGTTTCGGCCTGGTTCGGATGGCCAATATCGACCCCCTGTTCGACGTGGCGCTGGCGCTCTATGCCTTGGGCGCACCGCACGACACCCGCATCCATCTGTGCGTCTACCATTCGCAGTTTCCGCTGCTGATGCGCTCGGCCATTGAGCACCGGCTGGACTCAGCCCTCGACCGTCGCCGCCCCGAGGCGGTATTTGAGCTACCCGATATCCGTGCGCGGCTCGATCGGAACCCGGAAACCGATCAGCTCTTCATCGTACTCGGCAGCCCCGTCACCGAGGTCGGCCGAGACCACGATTACGACTGGGCGGTGGTCGAGCCGTCCTCCATGCGCTCGCTCATTCAGCTCGCCGGTCGCATCCGCCGTCATCGGCCAGAGGCGGTCGAGCAGGCCAATCTACTGGTGTTCGACACGAACCTACGCCATTTCGAACGTCCCGGAGAACCCGCGTTCTGCAAGCCCGGCTTTGAAACGGCATACGCGCCGTTTCGGCTTCAGTCGCATCGTCTCGACACCCTGCTGGAGGCCGAAGAGCGCCAGGTGATCGATGCCCGACCGCGCATCCTGCCGCGTTCGGACGAACTGCTGAAATCAGACGAACGTCTGGTGGATCTGGAGCACGCCCGTCTGCAACGCCAGATGCGCCCGCAGCAGGATGCCAGCGGCCTCACGCCTTACCAGATTCGCGCCGGTCGCAAGCCCAGGGTCTTGATCAACGCGACCAGTCACTGGACACGACCAGGGGTATCGCTCACGGCGGTACTGCCCCAGCAGCAGCCGTTTCGGTTCGACCCGATGCCGCGAGTCGACGTAGTGTTGTTGCCGGACGAGGATGAGGAAAACTATGCGCTGCACCGCATCGACCCCGGAAAACGCAGATGGGACTCGATCTACGTGCCGATCGAGGAGGGCAGAAACCACCGCATGCTCGACGAGCAGGTGCGCGGTACGCGCATCGAACCCTGGGGCGAGATCGACTACATGCGCGCTTTGGCCGAACAGGCCGAGGCGATGGATCTGTCGCTACTGGCCTGCGCCGAACGCTATGGCACCGTGACCTTGCCCGACAACAGCCAAGGCTGGCGCTTTCATCCGGCGCTTGGGTTTACGCGAGCGCGATAGCCGCAGCCTTGCACTATCGCGCGGATTTTTGGGTCCGGGTGCGCCCCTGTGCGCAACTAATCGCAGAGTGCAGTGGTTTTCAGTCATTTTGCGGTCTACTCGACAGTTAATGCGTCACTAAACGGTTAATTAGGAGCAGATCCTCGTTACCTCAAATAGCCACCACAACAGGGGAGCGATCAATGCCCAACTCACCCCACCGTCAAACCGTTTTTCGAGAGACGATCGAGCAGTTTATCAAGGAGCGTCTCGACACCAAGCTCGCCAAGCTCGCGCCAGAAGATCCCAAGCGCGACACACTGCTCGAACAATACGCCTTCGAGGCGTGGCTGAACGATGCCGCACGGCGGGTCGCTCAGATCCAGGCTGTCACCCATACGCTCAAACCCATTCACCCGGATGCGCGCGGCACCAATCTCTTTCGCTCACCAACTTCGCTCGACTCACAGACTGAAGCCGGCAGTCACGCGCTACCCGCCGACTTCAGTGTTGACATAGTCGGCAACGCCGCCGCACTTGATGTCTATAAGCTACTGAAGCTGCGCGTGGATGACCGTTCGCTACTCGACTGGATGCAAGATGGTGACCCCGATCTGACAGCGGCACTCAGCACAGATCCAGCCCAAGCACTCGGCTGGATCGATGCCTTTACCCGACTGCCCCATCCGCGCGGCGGCGGCCTAACCTCGCACACCCTGGCCAAGCAACTCTATTGGCTCACGGGCGATGACCCCTGCGACGACGGCCAATACCAACTGTTGGCCCCGCTGTACGCCAGCTCGCTGGCCCATGCGGTGTTTCAGACCATCAACGAAGACCGCTTCGGCGAGGCGACCAAGGCCGCGCGCAAGGCCAAGCGGGAACATCGTGACCACGAGAGCGGTTATCGCGAGCATCCAAACCTTGCGGTCCAGAAGTTCGGTGGCACCAAGCCACAGAACATCAGCCAACTGAATAGTGAGCGGGGCGGCAAAAATTACCTGCTGGCCTCACTCCCGCCCAGTTGGAAAACGCGCGCTGTGCAAGCCCCCTGGCATCGGGACTCGGTGTTTCCCGGGCTTGGTCGCCGTGGCGCGGTTCGCGAGACCCTAAACGAACTGCGCGCCTTTCTACTCAGTGATGCACCGCAGAATGTCGACACCCGCAACCGGGTCGATGCCTTGACCGACACCCTGATCGACGAGCTAGTGAATTTCGCCCATCCGCTGCAAGCGACCTTGCCACCGGCCTGGACCCGCGAACCCGAATGCAGGCTGGTCGAGGTGGAGCAGCTCTGGCTCGACCCCGGTCGGGCGACTGCCGCGCTGACCGACGACGCCGAATTTATCGCCGCCTGGCAACAGATGGACTGGCCCGCGGAAATCGGTAAGCGTTTCGGCAACTGGCTCAACACCCAGCTCGGTGAACGACTTCCGCTCGGCGATATCGAGGGTCGCCACTGGCGCGACGAGCTACTGTTGCACGAGGGTTGGGCCGGAACGCTGCACCGCCAGCGCAAACAGGTGGATGCACCGACCTATATGCCGGTCCGGGGGGCGTTATGACAGCCAGTCTTCCCGACAGTCAAGGGTTGCTCATTCTCCCGCGTGTGCGCATCCAGAACGCCAACGCCATCTCCAGCCCGCTGACCCACGGCTTCCCGTCGATGACGGCTTTTCTGGGCCTGATGTGGGCGCTGGCGCGCAAGCTCGATCAATATGCCTTGCCGCTCGCTTTCGACAGCGTAGGCGTGATTTGTCATGACTTCGAGGAGCAGGTCACCGAGGGCGGCTTCACCAGGGCGTTTCGCCTCACGCGCAATCCGGTGGACAAGAGCGGCGGTACGGCCGCGATTGTCGAGGAGGGCCGCATCCATCTGGAGATCACCCTGATCTTTGGGGTCAGCGGCGGTTTCGTCGAACTCGATGCCTCGGCGCGTCAGGCAATTGCCGACCAGGTTTCAGCCGAACTCGCCCGTATGCGTGTTGCCGGTGGCAGCGTTTTGCCAGCGGTGCAGCCCGGATGGCGTCATCAGCCCGAGTTGATCCGACTGGCGGAAGACGGTGACGACGCGCTGCGCGAGTTCCGCCGTCTGCGCCGTCGTTGGCTACCAGGCTTCGCCCTGGTCTGCCGTGACGACCTGCTGCAAAGGCGGCTCGCCGATCTGGCCGTTAACACTCCAGCCGCCACCGCGCTCGACGCTTTGCTCGACCTCTCGGGTTTCAACTGGCGACCGCTCCGCCCCGAAGGCAGCGACGAGGCCGACGGCCAAACGCTTCGTAAAGTCGAGTGGGCGCACGATCGCACCGAAGGCTGGATTGTCCCGATTCCGGTCGGCTATGGCGCGCTCTCAGAGGTCCATCCAGCCGGTAGCGTGCGCAACGCCCGTGATGGCGAAACCGATTTCCGCTTCGTCGAAAGTCTCTACTCCATTGGCGAGTGGGTTAGTCCGCACCGCCTGGAGAGCGCATGTCAATTGCTTTGGTACGGCCATAGCGACGTATCCGCAGGTCTCTACCGCTGTCGCAACGACTACGCGCTGACCGCGCGCGCCGCATCCGTTTAATACTCATCCATCAAGGAACATTGCCATGACACTCAAAACCGCTTCCGTCCTCGCCTTCGAACGCAAACTCGATCCGTCCGACGCGCTCTTTTCCGCTGGAGACTGGAACGCACGAGACAACGAGGATCAGTGGACACCGGTATCGATCCGTGAGAAATCCGTGCGCGGCACCATTTCCAATCGTCTCAAAGCAAAAGATCAAGACCCGGCCAAACTCGATGCAGCCATCGAAAACCCCAATCTGCAAACGGTCGATGTCGCCACGTTGCCCAGCGACTCCGACACCCTGCAAGTGACCTTCACCCTGCGCGTACTCGTCGGTACTGGAACGCCTTCGGCCTGCAACAACGCCGATTACATGCAGAAGCTCCTGCACACTGTCGGCGGCTACATCGACAAGAACGGCTTTGCAGAGCTTGCGCGTCGCTATGCCTACAACCTTGCCAACGGTCGTTTTCTGTGGCGTAACCGAATCGGTGCCGAGCAAGTCGATGTGCGCATCGCCCATCTCGTCGATGGCAGTGCGAAAACCCAATGGAGCTTCGATGCACTCTCGCTCGCGCTGCGCAACTTCGGTGCACCGGCGGATGTCGCCGCGCCGCTCGGCGAGCTTGCCGAATTGATTGCGGATGGCCTGGCTGGCCGTCAACACGTTCTCTTGGGTGTTACCGCCTACGTTCGTGTTGGCTCCGGACAGGAGGTGTTTCCTTCTCAGGAACTCATCCTCGACCGAGGTCGCGGCGACAAGAGCAAAACACTGTACGCAGTCGGCGGGATTGCTGGCGTGCATTCGCAGAAGATCGGCAATGCCATTCGCACCATTGATGATTGGTACGAGGGCGCAGACGCGCTCGGACCAATCGCCGTCGAACCCTATGGCTCGGTCACCAATCAGGGCAGGGCCTACCGTCAGCCCAAGCAGAAGCTGGATTTCTATAACCTGCTTGATAACTGGATCATCAAGGACAAGGAGCCTCCGCTCGATCAACAGCATTTTGTTATCGCCACGCTGATTCGCGGGGGTGTATTTGGAGACGCGGGCTGATGGATCACTATGTTGATATACGGCTATTGCCAGATGCCGAGTTTGCGCCAACGCTTTTGATGAGCGCGCTGTTTGGCAAGCTGCATCGGGGGCTTGTGGACTACGGCGGACAGGACATCGGAGTCAGTTTTCCGGACGTCGCAGAAACCCGAACGCTAGGCAGCAGACTGCGTCTGCATGGTACAGAAAAAGGGCTACAGCGCTTGATGCAACTGGGCTGGATGCAAGGCATGCGCGATCACGCCGAGTTCGGTCGGTTACAGCGCGCGCCCGATGGAGCAAGGCATCGTGTTGTGCGCCGTGTTCAGGCCAAGAGCAGTCCCGAGCGACTACGCCGCCGCTTGATGTCGCGCAAGCAGATCGACGCTGCGACAGCACTCCGAGCGATTCCAGACAGCGTCGCTGAAACCTTGTCTCTGCCGCACGTCGTGCTCACGAGCGCGACCACGGGGCAGCGTTTCAAGCTTTTTGTCGAGCATGGACCCGTGCGGGATGCAGCGGTTCTGGGGATATTTGGAACTTATGGATTGAGCGCGTCCGCAACCGTACCCTGGTTCTAAACCCTTTTTTTACGGCTGCACCTATCGATATTAAAATCAGTAGGTTGCAGCGCTCACTAAAAATTGGGAGTTTTAGCAGAATCACACAGAAGCTCTTTGAAAATCAGTTTATTGCAGTTACAATTCTCTAACTTCACTGCCGGATAGGCAGCTCAGAAAGAATCTATTCGATCACATGGCTGCCAAGCTGAACTTCACTGCCGGATAGGCAGCTCAGAAAGTTGAGCACGGGAGCGCACACTACCTAATGACACTTCACTGCCGGATAGGCAGCTCAGAAAACATCGAAACGGGGACGAGAGCCAGGAGATTTCCTTCACTGCCGGATAGGCAGCTCAGAAAAGAAGCATTACCATTGCTTGCTGGGGTTTTTCACTTCACTGCCGGATAGGCAGCTCAGAAATCAACGCGCTTCCGCGCGCAGCAAGTCAACGGCTTCACTGCCGGATAGGCAGCTCAGAAATAGTTGTCGTGCCGCCGAGTCATAGATCTGCCCTTCACTGCCGGATAGGCAGCTCAGAAATGTTCATGAGAGCATTCAGAAAATGCTCGATCCTTCACTGCCGGATAGGCAGCTCAGAAATCTGATGCTGAGATAGTCTCCGGTCATGAGGACTTCACTGCCGGATAGGCAGCTCAGAAAGAGAGGACATCAACGAAGAACTCCAGCGGCTGCTTCACTGCCGGATAGGCAGCTCAGAAATCAGAAAACGGGTATTTAATTGAGCGGATGTTCCTTCACTGCCGGATAGGCAGCTCAGAAAGGCACAAGAGACTCAGCTACAGGCATCGGGCCCTTCACTGCCGGATAGGCAGCTCAGAAATCAGTTGTCCTCACAGATTCCCAGAGCCACGACTTCACTGCCGGATAGGCAGCTCAGAAAATCAGGACATTCGGTCCAGTCGGGTAGAGATTCTTCACTGCCGGATAGGCAGCTCAGAAAGCAGAGCGAAGGCGCTTCCAAACCCTGATACCCTTCACTGCCGGATAGGCAGCTCAGAAACAAGGCCGAGCGTGGCAACGGCTGCCCCACCCCTTCACTGCCGGATAGGCAGCTCAGAAACATCGGCTGCCACCTGCCGCATAAGGGGCCGCCTTCACTGCCGGATAGGCAGCTCAGAAATCCTCAAAGTATTTCCGGTCGGCGTGTTCCTGCCTTCACTGCCGGATAGGCAGCTCAGAAATTGTAGAGAAGGGAAGCGGGCTTAGCGCACGGCTTCACTGCCGGATAGGCAGCTCAGAAATGGGCGGAACAGAAAAAACAGGTGGGGTGCCGCTTCACTGCCGGATAGGCAGCTCAGAAAAGACCCCGGACTCGCAACAGAGCAGGCGCGGGCTTCACTGCCGGATAGGCAGCTCAGAAAGTCCCCATCGGGCGATCCCGGACATGCCCAGCCTTCACTGCCGGATAGGCAGCTCAGAAATGCACCGGCGAAGCCGGCGCCTGGGCTTGTCTCTTCACTGCCGGATAGGCAGCTCAGAAACTTGGGGAACCAGAGCGCAGCGTGAAGGTGCGGCTTCACTGCCGGATAGGCAGCTCAGAAATGATCCTGCACTGGATGCAGGCCGTTGGTGATCTTCACTGCCGGATAGGCAGCTCAGAAAATGTTGGCGAAAAGCGCCCGCCAGGTCAGAAACTTCACTGCCGGATAGGCAGCTCAGAAAATCACCGCCCCCGTCGCCATCACCGCCCCCGTCTTCACTGCCGGATAGGCAGCTCAGAAACTGGAAAGGACTACCGATTAACCGATGGCGGTACTTCACTGCCGGATAGGCAGCTCAGAAACGACGCCGTAGAAGTCAAGCCGTGGTCGACGCCTTCACTGCCGGATAGGCAGCTCAGAAAAAGCGTTGCTTGCGGAGACGAAGTCCCGACCGCTTCACTGCCGGATAGGCAGCTCAGAAATGGAAGACATCGCCGTCGTCGCCATGGACTCCCTTCACTGCCGGATAGGCAGCTCAGAAAAAGAAATGTCGCAGATGATCCAGGACGGCGCGCTTCACTGCCGGATAGGCAGCTCAGAAAGCCATGGAGTCGATAATCGGCAGCAGCTCCGCCTTCACTGCCGGATAGGCAGCTCAGAAACGAGGCTGTTGCCGGTGAACATCGAGCCGATCCTTCACTGCCGGATAGGCAGCTCAGAAATTGTAGAGAGAAGAAGCTCTCGGGGGCTAAATCTTCACTGCCGGATAGGCAGCTCAGAAATGGGTGTGCATGGGTGTGGGCACTATATGTTGCTTCACTGCCGGATAGGCAGCTCAGAAATTCTGACATATACGCGATGGTCGCTCATGAGGCTTCACTGCCGGATAGGCAGCTCAGAAAAAGATGCTGTCGCTGACACATCCCCGTCTGGACTTCACTGCCGGATAGGCAGCTCAGAAAGGTGCTTCTGGGCGTATCGCTGGAATGGTTGACTTCACTGCCGGATAGGCAGCTCAGAAAAGGCTTCCGACCGCC
>JARIBS010000102.1 GCA_029257385.1 Thiorhodococcus sp. | reverse complement strand
GAGCACATGGTTCGACCCTGCAACTGGTCAGTCGCTCGACCATCCGCAAGTGATCGCCCGCGCGGCGCGAGCACCCGTCGTCCTGCTGGGCGAGACCCATGACCGCGCCGACAATCATCGCTGGCAGATGCATGTGGCGGCGGGTCTGCTAGCGCATCGCCACGATATCGTCATGGGATTCGAGATGTTTCCCGCCCGGCTCAACCCTGTACTGGCCGAATGGGTGGCGGGTGAGATGCCCGAGGATCGCTTCCTTGAGCGGGCCGAGTGGCAAACGGTCTGGAGCTATGATCCCGAACTGTACATGCCGATCTTTCGATTCTGCCGCGATCTCGGAGTCGGGATGCTCGGGCTTAACTGTCGGCGCGCGCTGGTCAGCGAGGTCGGCAAGGATGGCTGGGAAGGTGTCGCGAAAACCGCACGTGAGGGACTGACCCCGGCGCGTCCCGCGACCCCAGCCTACCGTCGATACCTCTTCGACGTGACAGGCGGGGCGCACGCCGACCGGCAGGCCCAATCACCCGACGATCCCGCCTTCGACCGGTTCGTGCGCGCACAGCAGACCTGGGACCGCGCCTTTGCCTGTCGCATTGCCGATCTCGTGCGACAGCCAGACCCGCCGCTGGTCATCGGTATTATCGGACGCGGACATCTTGAGTGGAAACATGGCACACCCTTCCAGCTTGAGGATATAGGTGTTTCAGACGCGATGGTGCTGCTGCCCCATGACGGAGCGCCCGTGCAGGCACCGGGCCTCGCTGACGCGCTCTGTAGGATGCCACCGATCCTGTAACTGACGTGGGATCTCCAGAACGGACTGGTCGCTATCGACGGCAAATGTAATTATTAGCTGCTCTGGGTTTCCCGACCGCTCGCCCGCGTGAACCCACTGCCTGCATTCTGTTCCAGCAGCATCTGAATCTTCGCCAGGACATCCTCCAATGGCTGTTCCCGGCTGGTGTCGATGGTCACCGCGAAACGCTGCTCAGTCTCGTCGAGACACTCGCGGGCGGCATGCTGGCGCTCCAGCACAGCCAGGTTGGCCTCGGAGGCGTCGCGTCCTTGGGCGAGTCGTCGTGCTACCCGTTCACGTAGCACCTCCACGGGAGCGTCGAGGAATAGGATCGCGAATCCAGCACCATGCGCACGCGCCAGCGCATGGAAACGCGCGCGCCGCGCGCGGGCGATGAAAGTGGCATCGACCAAGACATCGTAGCCACTGTCGAGGATACTCTCGGCCAAACAATAGAGACGGTCATAGGTCCAATCGGTCGCGCTCGGGAAATAAATGCCGTTCTCGAGCTGGCTCTCGGTTTGGGCCATCTCGTGCAGACCGAAGAGACGTTTGCGCTCCAGATCCGAGCGTAGATGGATCATCGGCAATACCAGACGCAATCGCTCGGAGAGCCAGCTTTTGCCCGAGCCGGACAGACCGCAGGCAATTAGCAGATTCGCCCGACGCGCATGCGTATAAGTATGCGCCTGTTGGAGATAGTGACTGCAGCGCCGGTGCGTCTCGGCGCGTTCGGCCGGATCGAGGTCGCCCTGTCCGAGACGGATCGCCAGCACCTTGGCCCTGACCATGGCGCGATAGACTTTGTAGAAGTCGAGCACGACCAGTGCGCCGTAGTCGCCGCTGCGTTCGAGATAGCGATTGAGAAAGCACTGGGCGTGGGCCTGCTTGTCGGCTTGCTCAAGATCCATGATCAGAAAGGCGATCTCGCTTGCGGTATCGATCCAGCGCAGTGCGGGGCTGAACTCGATACCGTCGAAGATGCGGATTTCGCCATCGACCAAGGCGATATTGCCACGATGCATGTCACCGTGACACTCGCGCACGTAACCCTCATCGCGGCGCTGTTCGAGCACCGCAGTCAACTCGGCGAAACGTTTGTGCGTCCAGTCATCCAGGTGGTCGAGCAGCATTAACAGGTGCTCGGGCAAAACTGAACAGGCGCGGATCTGGCGCAGGTTATCGCGCATGGGCGCGAGTACGGCCACCGGATCACCGTAGTGCGACTGCGCGTCGGCAACCGGGATGCGGGCATGGAAATCAGCGACCAACTCGGCCAGACGCCCCATCAGTTCGCCCGACAGCGCCTGGCGATCGAGCAACGCCTCCTGCGGGAAGCGGCGCATCTTCACCGCATACTCCAGACACTCGCCGTCGCCCTGCACGCGCGGTTGCGAGGGCGTGCCGGTGACCGCGATCACGTCCAGGTAGAGGTCGGGGGCCAACCGGCGATTGAGCCTGAGTTCTTCTTCGCAGAAGTGGTGTCGAAGCGCCAGGGTTGAGAAATCCAGAAACTCTAGATTCACTGGTTTTTTGAACTTGTAGGCGAACTCACCGGCAAGAAACACATGCGAGATATGCGTCTCGATGTGCGCGACCGGGGCGGCAGCGTGCGGATAGGCGTCGGGGCGCATCAGCCCTTCGATCAAGCGCGGAAAAGCGTCGGTTTCCATGGTACTGGCACCCCATGCAGCCTGATTGACCAGCAAACAGCCCATCCCTGATGCCCCGACGCCGGAAGCTGCTCATCCGGCGGGGGCTGGCTGTGTTGAACAAAGCGACCTAAGCCGAGTAAGATCGAAGCGTAAACTTATGCCTTATACCCTTAGTTCAGTGTAGTGAATTTCATTCTATGACAATCGAACGTATCGTCTTTGCCGTCGCCGGCGCCTTCATCGTCCTGTCGGTCGTGCTGGCCTATTTCTTCAGCCCCTACTGGTTGTGGTTCACGGTATTCATTGGCGCCAATCTCTTCCAGTCCGCCTTCACCGGTTTTTGCCCTCTGGCGACGATCCTGAAGAAGCTGGGCCGTGAGACTGGAGCGGCATTCTAGCGAGCGGTTTCAGTCGTCCACCGGCTGCGCCCAAAGGTCGTGATCGCCGCTGTCGGTGATCTCGACCTCGATGAAATCCCCTGCGTCGATCTCCCAAGCACCGGGGATGATCACCTCGCCATCGATCTCGGGCGCATCGGCATAGCTGCGCGCGATGATGGCCTCATCCTCCACTGCATCGACTAACACCGTGAGCCGCTGTCCGATTCGTGCGGCCAGCTTCTCGCGACTGATTTGCGCCTGCACCGTCATAAACCGCTCTCGCCGTTCTTCCTTGATGGTCTCCGGCACCGGGTCCGCCAGCGCATTGGCCGCTGCGCCAGACACCGCCGAATAGGCAAAGCAGCCCACCCGATCCAGCCGCGCCTCACGCAGAAACTCCAGTAGCCGCTCGAAATCGGCCTCGGTCTCGCCGGGGAATCCGACGATGAAGGTGCTGCGCAGCACCAGCTCGGGACACTGCGCGCGCCAGCGGCTCAGACGCTCCAGCACCTTTTCGGTCGCCGCCGGGCGGCGCATCGCCTTGAGCACGCGCTCGCTGCCATGCTGTAGCGGCATATCCAGGTAGGGCAGGATGAGCCCGTCGCGCATCAGCGGAATCAACTCGTCTACATGCGGGTACGGGTAGACATAGTGCATGCGCACCCAGGCGGGCAGATCGCCCAAGGCCCGCGCCAGATCGGTGATATGCGTTCTCAGCGGACGCCCACCCCAGAAGTCCGGGCGGTGGCGCAGATCCAGACCATAGGCGCTGGTGTCCTGGGAGATGATGAGCAGCTCCCGAACGCCGGATTCGACGAGACGTCCCGCCTCGTCGAGCACTTCGCCGATGCCGCGACTGACTAGATCGCCGCGCAGACTAGGAATGATGCAGAAGCTGCAGCGGTGGTTACAGCCCTCGGAGATCTTCAGGTAGGCATAATGGCGCGGGGTGAGCTTCACGCCCTGATCGGGGATCAGGCTGGTGAAGGGATCGTGAGGCGCGGGTAGATGGGCGTGCACGGCGGCCATGACCTCATCGAGCGCATGCGGCCCGGTGATCGCCAGCACCTCGGGATGTGCCTGGCGTACCACCTCGGCACGTGCGCCTAGGCATCCGGTCACCACCACCCGGCCATTCTCGGCCAACGCCTCGCCGATCGCCCCGAGCGACTCCTCCACCGCCGCATCGATAAAACCGCAGGTATTGACGATGACCAGATCGGCGCCCACATAATCCGTCTGTAACGCATAGCCCTCGACGCGAAGCTGGGTGAGGATACGCTCGGAATCGACCGTGGCTTTGGGACAGCCGAGACTGACGAGACCGATACGGGCGGCGACCGTGCGGGTACTGTGCGAGCGCGGGGATATATTCATGAGTGACGCGCCTGGTGAGGATGAAATCGCGGCTGGCATGATGTCGA
>JARIBS010000091.1 GCA_029257385.1 Thiorhodococcus sp. | reverse complement strand
GGCGCGGCGCTCGAACAGCGAGCCGACGATGACCAGTTGCAGCTCGCGCGCCAGCGTGCTCAGACGCTCGGTGGTGGGGCCGGGGATTGGCTCGGCCAGGTCAAACAGATTGGGATCCTCGGTCTGGCAAAAATAGGGACCGTTGTGCAGCTCCTGGAGCAGAACCAGCCCGCAGCCGTGGATCGCCGCCGTGCGGATGGCGGCCTCGCAGTCATCAAGGTTCGCCGCTGTGCTGCCCTGGTCTGCGTGTTGAATGAGCGCAAGGCTCAAGGACGAGCGGGACATGGAATCTGGCCTCCGGGTTGCGATGGGCCGCTATTATCCACCGATTGGCCCTGGCATGGACACACCGTCGAGCGCGTTGGCGAAGACCCGTCGGCTCAAGTGACTGCTGGGGTCTGGTGAATGAAGCTCTCGTCTGTTAGTTGTTTCAGTAAAAAATCCGCAACATCGGCGCGGGCGATGCGGCCTGCCTTGATGGTCCGGTCGGTCCCAAATTGATAGGTCCCGGTTTTGGGTCCGTCGGTGAGTCCGCCTGGACGCACGATGGTCCAGTCCAGTCCGCTCGCCTTGACGCGCACTTCCTGCTCCTCTTTCGCGGCCATGACGTGTTTTAGGGTCATGTCCATGAAGGTGCGAAACAATAACTGGACCTGTTCGCGGCTGTCGCCGACGCCGAGCGAGGTCACCACGAGGATCCGGCGCACGCCGCACGCCTTCATCGCCTCCAGGATGCGCTCCGTGCCTCGCGCCTCGACCGGGTCCTTCCCGCCGTGAGAGCCAAGCGTGCAGATGACGGCATCCGCGCCCTGGATGCAGTCTGTCACGGGCGCGGGGTCGAGGACGTCCCCGGCGATGATTCTCAAGCCATCGGCGGGAGCGAGCTGCGACGGATCGCGCGCCAGCGCGCTGATGCTATGACCCTGCTCAAGGGCTTGCGCGAGTACCTGCCGACCAGTCCCGCCGGTTGCGCCAAACAAAGCGATGTGCATGCGATAGTCTCCGAATCGGTGGATATTAGATGCCAGTGTTCAGTGGTCAGTATTGCGCAAGTTTTAGTTCGACAAGATAATTTCATTGTTGAGCGTATTTTTCGCGACCCATTCGCCGCCTGCTCTCTGGCGGGATGCCGGGGGTTGGATTGCTGGTAAGATCGCCTCTCACCCACGGTCGCGGTTTGGATCGTGGTGCCAGAGTCGATCGATACGCTAGCTCCGCATGGCCAATTTCCAGACACATCTCAACGGCGGTATCGTCGTGAGCGCGGCGATCACGCTCTCGCTGCAGATGACCGGTTTCGTCCAGGATGGACACATTATCCCGCTCTTCACCCTCGGTGTCGTCGGCAGCCTGCTGCCCGATATCGACTCGGATTGCTCCAAGCCGGTGCGCGCGCTCTTCAGCGTGCTCGGCGTGGGCATCGCCTTCGCTATGACGCTACCGCTGACGGCCCGCTTTACGCCCCTGGAGTTGGCGGGCATCTGGGTTGGCGTCTATTTCTGCGTGCGCTATGGGTTCTTTGAAATCTTTACGCGATTGACCGTCCACCGGGGCATCTGGCACTCCTGGCTGGGGATCGCTGCAGCGCTGTTGGCGACCACCAATCTCGCCTACTGGATGTGGGACCAGTCGCCGGAGCCGGCCTGGATCGCTGGGTTGATGGTCGGGATCGGCTATCTGACGCATCTCGTGCTCGACGAACTCTTTAGCGTCGATCTCTTCAACGCCAAGGTCAAACGTTCATTCGGCACGGCGCTCAAGCCCTTCAGCCCGAGGTCGCCCTTGGCCAGTCTCGCGATGCTGGCGGTGGTTGTGGTCCTGGCTTGGCTTGCGCCGTCCCCGGACAGTCTTCTGGCCAGGGTCGAGGCGGATTGGCTGCTGGATCTAGACGCCGTTCTGGTGCACATCGAGCGTGGTCTGCACTGGGGCCTGGCGCAAATGAGCGACTGGTGGTCGCGGATGGGGCACCTGCTCGATCTGGTTTGAGCGCGCGCATCCAGTGTGTCTTGGGCGGTCAGTACAGACTGTACTCAAAGGGCCTGGTGCGCTAGATTGTCCGGCCATTGACCTACGATGACCGCGCTGCCTGCGACCATGTTCCCGCGTAAGATGATCGAACGATTCGGGTCGGCTCGGTCTGGCGGTGTCTGACCGCCGCGCGTTCGCCGCCCTTCTTACTCAACGACGAACTCGGGATTATGGATCTTAACTTTCTCGATTTTGAACAGCCGATCGCCGAACTCGAGGCAAAGATCGAAGAGCTGCGCCTGGTCGGCGACGACAACGAGCTCAACATCCAAGAAGAGATCGAGCGCCTGCACACCAAGTGCGTAGCGCGCACCGAGTCGATCTTCTCGTCCCTGACGCCCTGGCAGATTTCCCAGCTCTCGCGCCATCCGCAACGTCCCTATCTGCTCGACTACGTGCGGCGCATCTTCGACGAGTTCCACGAACTCCATGGCGATCGCGCCTATGCCGATGACCGCGCCATCGTCGGCGGTCTGGCGCGCATCGATGGCCGTCCCGTGATGGTCATCGGGCATCAGAAAGGCCGCGATACCAAAGAGAAGATCCTGCGCAACTTCGGAATGCCGCGTCCCGAGGGCTATCGCAAGGCGCTGCGGCTCATGGAGATGGCCGAGCGCTTTCGCATGCCGATCCTGACCTTCATCGACACCCCGGGCGCCTATCCCGGCGTTGGCGCCGAGGAGCGTGGTCAGAGCGAGGCGATTGCGCGCAATCTGCGCGAGATGTCGCGTCTGCGTACACCCATCCTCTGCACCGTGGTGGGCGAGGGCGGCTCGGGTGGAGCCTTGGCGATCGGTGTCGGTGACTGGCTCGGGATGCTGCAATTTAGCACCTACTCCGTCATCTCGCCCGAGGGCTGCGCCTCGATCCTCTGGAAGAGCGCCGACAAGGCGCAGCTGGCCGCCGAGGCCATGGCGATCACCTCCGAGAAGCTCACCGAGCAGGGGTTGGTCGATCAGGTCATCCCCGAGCCGCTCGGCGGCGCGCACCGCGACCCGGACACGATGGCCAAGCGGATCAAAGACACGCTGTTGGAACGTCTGGACGCCCTAGAGGGCACTGATCCAGAGGCCCTGATCACGGCGCGCTACAAGCGCATCATGGCCTTCGGTCGGTTCAAGGAGTGATGCTTGGGCGCGGCAGGGGCTGACCGCGTGCCTGTGTTCGATGCCTGGCGCCTGGCCGAGTTGCTTGCGCCTCTCTCACCGGCCCGCCGATGCTGGGTCGCCTTCAGTGGAGGCATGGACTCGATGGTCCTGCTCGAAGCCGCTGCCGAGGTGCGCCAACAGTTGCCCGGCGAGCTTCGCGCGGTGCATGTCGATCATGGACTGCAGCCCGAGGCGCGTCGCTGGGCCGAGCAATGCAGCGCCTTTTGTCTGGCGCGCGCCATTCCGATTGTCATTCGCCACCTGGATCTGGCCCCGCAACCGGGCGAGAGCGTGGAGGCGGTTGCCCGAGAGGCCCGTCGTGGCGTCTTCATCGAACTGCTGGAAGCTGACGACCTGCTGCTGACCGCTCACCATGAGGACGATCAGGCCGAGACGCTGTTGCTTGCGCTGCTGCGCGGTAGCGGAGTCCACGGCCTGGCGGCCATGCCATTCTCGACGCGGCTCGGCAGGGGGCGCCTGGTGCGCCCGCTGCTCGGTTATCGGCGCTCGGAGCTGGCCGACTATGCCGCACGACGCGGGCTTGAGTGGATCGAAGACCCCAGCAATGCCGAGACTGCCATGGACCGCAACTTCCTGCGCCAGCGGCTGCTGCCCTTGGCGCGCGAGCGCTGGCCCGCGCTGTCTGCGACGCTCGCGCGCAGCGCGCGTCATTGCGCCGAAACCGCCGCACTGGTCGACGGGCTAGCCGAGCAGACGCTGATGCAGATCACCGGCGCGCTGCCCGGCGCCATCCATCTCCCGCTGCTCGAGCAGCTCGAGCGGTCGCTGGCCAAGGCGGTGCTGCGCACCTGGCTGCGATGGGGCGGCTTCGCGCTGCCCGATACCCGCCATCTCGAACGCATCCTCGATGAGGTGCTGCCCGCGCGCCCGGACGCCAACCCACTGGTCGCCTGGGCAGGCTGCGAGGTGCGCCGCTACCGCGAGGATCTCTGCTGCATTGAACCACTGCCGGATCCGCCATCGACGGACTTGTGCATTCGCTGGCGGATCGGTGCGCAGCCGACGCGATTGGATCTACCGCCTGGGCTGGGGCGTTTGGAGTGGTGCTGGCATGGTGCCACAGGGGGCGAGGCGGTCGGTCTGGATCTGGAGATCCGCTTCGGTCAGATCGGTCAGTGGTGCAGGCCCAAGCGCGCCGGGCGTCGGCGCTCGCTGAAAAATCTGTTTCAGGAAGCTGGAGTGCCGTCCTGGCTCAGAAACTTTATTCCCTTTATTTTCAAGGACGGGAACTTAATCGCGATTGCCGGGGTATGCGTCTGTGCTCAGCCTATCGGAGACATGCCGGATGGCGATCTGCGCTGGATCGGCCATCCATGGGGCTGGATGGAGAGGCTGCACGAGACGCTTCGCATTGAGCAGCCGATCGATCAATAAAGCGCGCTCATCATCTTGGCCCGGTAGTGTGCAATCAGCTCATTGCTGACCTCGGGCAGATCGAAGATGGCGAGCATGCCTTTGCGTGCGGCGTCGTCCTCGTAGGCACGATCGCGTTTCATGAGTTCCAGGAGGTGTTCGAGTGCACTGGCGTAGTCGCCCCCAAGCACCTTGTGGGCGGCGAGCTGATAGCGCGCCTGGCTGTCTTTGGGGTCGGCGGCCAGACGCGCACTGAGTTCTGCCTCTGACAGCGCCTCCTGCGCCGCGCTGGCGAAGCGCAACCGCCCGAGCAGCGCAAGCACCTCGGGATCGCTGGCGAGTTCAATGGGTAGGCTGGCGATGTCGGCCAGCGCCTTGGTGGTATCGCCCTGCGCGGCCGTCAATTGCACCTCTGCCAGATGTAGCCGTGCATTATCGGGGTCTTCCTCCCGGGCCTGCTCAAGCAGCGCGCGCGCCTCCTGTAGGTCGCCGCCCGCCATCAGGCTCTGGGCCTGCTCCAACAGACCGTCGGAGGCGCGGGGGAGGTGGCGTTCGAGGAACTCGCGCACCTGTGATTCGGGCAGTGCCCCCATGAATTGATCGACGGCGTTGCCGTCCTTGAACAGCTGCACCGTGGGCAGACTGCGAATGCCAAACTGAGCGGCGAGTTCCTGCTCGGCCTCGGTATCGACCTTGGCGAGCAGGAAACGCCCGCCATAGCTATCGGCGAGCTGCGCGAGCATGGGCATCAGCATCTTGCAGGGCGCGCACCAGTCGGCCCAGAAGTCCACCAGCACCGGACGCTCGAAAGAGCCTTCGATAACGACGGATTGGAAGTTCTCTGCGGTCACGGTGACGACGTGCGGTGAATGCGTCATATCAGTCTCAATTCAAGAAGCTTCGGTTGGCGGTCAAAATAACCACGGTGTTCACTCGATTCAAGCCCAGGGTTGTCTGCGGCGCTCTGGGCCGGTGATGATTTTCTCGCCGTCGACCGCAGGTTTTAACGTTGAACTGAGCTTTACACGGGAGTGCATATCCATGTCACAAAATCTCCATGTCGTCTGCCCGGTGTGCGATGCCGTCAATCGGCTTGCGCGCGAGCGGTTGTCCGCCGCACCCAAGTGTGGTCAATGTCACGCGCCGCTGTTTTCCGGCAAGCCGCTCGGGCTGGATGAGGCGCGATTTGCGCGTCATCTGGCACGCAGCGATCTAGCGTTGCTGGTCGATTTCTGGGCGCCCTGGTGCGGACCCTGCCGGATGATGGCCCCGGCGTTCGAGTCCGCCGCAGTGCAGCTCGAACCCTCGGTCAGGCTGATCAAGATCAACACCGAAGAGGCCCAGGCGCTTGCCACAAGATTGGGGATTCGCAGCATCCCGACCTTGATGCTCTTGCGTGGCGGACACGAGATCGCCCGCCAGGCCGGCGCCATGGATGCCGGCGGCATCATTGCCTGGGCGCGACGCCATCTCTAGAACTTCGCGCGCTAGACGCATGGACAGTCTGGCAGACGTTCTTTAGAATGCGCCCGGTTAAGTGCCTCGTGCGCCGCTCAACCCAGCTGTATGTTTTATGTCGTTGTCTACATGCCCGTTGCGGCATGCGCGCCTCCTCGCCTGGATTCGGAGATACTTTTGAGAAAACCTGCGGTTCTGGTTCTGGAAGATGGCTCGGTCTTTCGCGGAACATCGATCGGCGCCGATGGCACGAGCGTCGGTGAAGTCGTCTTCAACACCTCCATGTCCGGCTACCAGGAAATCCTCACCGACCCGTCCTATCTGAGACAGCTCGTCACCCTGACCTATCCGCATATCGGCAACGTCGGTGTCAATCCCGAGGACGAGGAATCCGATGGCATTCAGGCCGCTGGGCTGATCATCCGTGATCTGCCCATCCGCCCGAGCAACTTTCGGATGCATGAGTCGCTCGATGCCTATCTGCGACGCCAGGGGGTGGTCGCCATCGCCGATATCGACACCCGCCGTCTGACACGGATGCTGCGTGAGCAGGGCGCTCAAAACGGCTGCATTCAGGCGGGGGATGCCATCGACGAGGCCGCTGCGCTCGCGCAGGCGTGTGCCTTCCCTGGACTCCAGGGCATGGATCTGGCGTGCCAAGCCTCCACGCAAGAGCCCTATTCCTGGATACAGGGCAGTTGGACTTTAGAGGGCGGACTGCCCGAGCCGCTGATGCCGACGGATGATGCGCTGACTTATCACGTTGTCGCCTACGACTATGGGATCAAACGCAATATCCTGCGCATGCTGGTCGATCGCGGTTGTCGCGTCACGGTCGTGCCGGCACAGATGCCTGCGGCGGACGTCCTGGAGTTGCGGCCCGACGGCGTCTTCCTCTCCAATGGTCCGGGCGATCCCGAGCCGTGCGACTATGCGGTCGCAGCGATCGGCGAGCTGCTTGAGGCGGATATGCCACTGTTTGGCATCTGTCTGGGGCATCAATTGCTGGGTCTTGCCTGCGGCGCACGCACGCTCAAGATGAAGTTCGGCCATCACGGCGCCAATCATCCGGTTCAGGATCTGGCCAGCGGCGCGGTCCTGATCAGCAGCCAAAACCACGGGTTCGCCATCGATGAGCAGAGCCTGCCGGAGACGCTCAAGGCGACGCACCGCTCGCTGTTCGATGGTTCGCTCCAGGGCCTTCATCATCGTCAGCGCCCGGCGTTCAGCTTTCAGGGGCATCCCGAGGCCATTCCGGGTCCGCATGACGTGGCACACCTGTTCAATCACTTCATCGATCTGATGCGTGAGCGCAAGGCGTCCGCCGCGGCAGCGTCGCCGACATAGCCGTTGTCTGAAATGGAGGCGGCTCCGGGCTGGTTACGTCCGGGTTGCAACCGATTACCGTCTCCGAGAAGGTCCCGCCCTCACGGGCGGCCTTTTTCATCCTGCTGAACCATCGCGTGACACTCAATGCCCAAGCGTACAGACATCCACAGCATCCTCATCATCGGCTCCGGACCCATTGTGATCGGTCAGGCGTGCGAGTTCGACTACTCAGGTGCTCAAGCCTGTAAGGCGCTGCGCGAGGAGGGCTATCGAGTGGTGCTGGTGAACTCCAATCCGGCCACCATCATGACTGACCCGGAGATGGCCGACGCGACC
This sequence comes from Thiorhodococcus sp., assembly GCA_029257385.1. Classification (GTDB taxonomy): domain Bacteria; phylum Pseudomonadota; class Gammaproteobacteria; order Chromatiales; family Chromatiaceae; genus Thiorhodococcus. The sequence goes on along the minus strand of JARIBS010000091.1, from coordinate 71,314 downwards.
TACATCGAGCCGGTCACCTGGCGCGTCCTGGCCGCCATCATCGAAAAGGAACGCCCCGACGCCCTGCTGCCGACCATGGGTGGGCAGACCGCGCTCAATTGCGCACTCGACCTGGTACGCGAAGGGGTGCTGGAGAAATTCGGCGTGGAGATGATCGGCGCCTCGCGCGAGGCCATCGACAAGGCCGAGGATCGCGATCTCTTCCGTCAGGCGATGCGCCGAATCGGGCTGGATATGCCGCGCTCGGCGATTGCCCACTCTCTGGAAGAGGCGGTCCAGGTCCAGGCGTCGATCGGTTTCCCGGCAATCATTCGTCCGTCTTTTACCATGGGCGGCAGCGGCGGTGGCATCGCCTATAACCAGGAGGAATTCGAGGAGATTTGCCGGCGCGGTCTGGATCTCTCGCCGACCAAAGAGCTGCTGATCGAGGAGTCCGTGCTCGGCTGGAAGGAGTACGAGATGGAGGTGGTGCGCGATCGCGCGGACAATTGCATCATCATCTGCTCAATCGAGAACTTCGACCCTATGGGCGTGCACACTGGAGATTCCATCACGGTCGCGCCCGCCCAAACCCTGACCGACAGGGAATACCAGATCATGCGCAACGCCTCGCTGGCGGTGCTGCGCGAGATCGGCGTCGATAGTGGTGGATCGAACGTCCAGTTCGCGGTCAATCCCGAGAACGGGCATATGATCATCATCGAGATGAACCCGCGTGTCTCGCGCTCCTCGGCCCTGGCCTCGAAGGCCACCGGCTTTCCGATCGCCAAGGTTGCGGCCAAGCTCGCGGTTGGCTACACGCTCGATGAGCTCAGTAACGAAATCACCGGCGGTGCCACCCCGGCCTCCTTCGAGCCGAGCATCGACTACGTGGTGACCAAGATCCCGCGCTTTGCCTTCGAGAAGTTCCCTCTGGCCGATGCCCGTCTGACCACCCAGATGAAATCGGTCGGTGAGGTCATGGCCATCGGACGCACCTTCCAGGAGTCGCTACAAAAAGCCCTGCGCGGGCTGGAGATCGACTGTGACGGTCTCGATGAAATCGTCGATCCAAACGACCCCGAGGCTGCCGAGACGATCCGCCTCGAAGTGCGCCAGACCGGCGCCGAGCGCATCTTCTACGTCGCCGATGCCTTCCGGGTCGGGATGACGCTCGATGAGATCCACGGACTCAGCCGGATCGATCCCTGGTTTCTCGCCCAGATCGAGGATCTGGTGCGTAGCGAAGACGCGTTGCGTGAGGTCGGCCGCGCCGGGCTGGATCAAAGTCTGCTGTACGCGCTCAAGCGCAAGGGCTTCGCGGATCGGCGGATTGCGCGTCTGCTCGACGTCGCAGAGTCCGAGATCCGCGCGCTGCGTCATGACTGGGGCCTGCGCCCGGTCTTCAAGCGGGTCGATAGCTGCGCGGCGGAGTTTGCTTCCACGACCGCCTATCTGTATTCCACCTACGAGGAAGAATGCGAGGCCGAGCCGACCGACCGGCGCAAGATCATGGTGCTCGGCGGCGGGCCAAATCGTATCGGGCAGGGCATCGAGTTCGACTACTGCTGTGTCCATGCCGCATTCGCCCTGCGCGAGGACGGCTTCGAGACCATCATGGTCAACTGTAACCCCGAGACCGTCTCGACCGACTACGACACCTCCGACCGACTCTATTTCGAGCCGTTGACACTGGAAGACGTCCTGGAGATCGTCGCCAAGGAGCAGCCTTTCGGCGTGATCGTCCAGTACGGCGGACAAACACCGCTGAAGCTGGCGCGCGATCTGGAGGCTGCGGGTGTGCCCATCATCGGCACTACGCCCGACAGCATCGACCTGGCCGAGGATCGCGAGCGTTTTCAGAAATTGATCCAGCAATTGGGACTGCGCCAGCCTCCCAATGCGACGGCTCGCAGTGAGACCGACGCGGTTGCGCTAGCCGCCGGCATCGGCTATCCGCTGGTGGTGCGCCCGTCCTATGTGCTCGGCGGCCGGGCGATGGAAATCGTCTACGACGAGCACGAATTGAAGCGCTACATGCGCGAGGCGGTGCGGGTTTCCAATGACTCGCCGGTCTTGCTCGATCGTTTCCTCGACGACGCTATCGAAGTCGATGTCGACGCCATCTGCGACGGCACCGATGTGCTCATCGGCGGCATCATGGAGCACATCGAGCAAGCCGGCGTCCACTCGGGCGATTCGGCCTGCTCGTTGCCGCCCTACACCCTGTCGGCTCAGATCCAGGACCGGATGCGCGAGCAGATGGCCATGATGGCCCGGGCGCTGAACGTGGTGGGCCTGATGAACGCGCAGTTCGCCATCCAAGGCGAGGATGTCTACATCCTTGAGGTCAATCCCAGAGCCTCGCGCACCGTGCCGTTCGTCTCCAAGGCCATTGGGGTCCCGCTCGCCAAGGTTGCTGCACGCTGCATGGCCGGCACGACACTTAAGGCTCAGGGACTCAGGCGCGAGGCGCGACCCAAGCACTACTTCGTCAAGGAGGCGGTTTTCCCCTTCATCAAGTTCCCTGGCGTCGACACGTTGCTTGGACCCGAGATGAAGTCCACCGGCGAGGTGATGGGCATCGGCGAGACCTTCGGCGAGGCCTATGCCAAGGCCCAGGAAGGCGCGGGGAGCCTGCTGCCGCGCAAGGGCGGGCGGGCGCTGCTCAGTGTCCGTGAGGCCGACAAGGCACGCCTCATCCGTGTCGCGCGCGATCTGGTCCAGTCCAGGTTCACCCTCTACGCAACCCATGGCACGGCTGCGGCAGTGCGCGCGGCCGGGCTTGACTGTGTCAGCGTCAACAAGGTCGCCGAGGGCCGCCCGCACATCGTCGATATGATCAAAAATGACGAGATCGATTTTATCGTCAACACTACCGAGGGGGCCAAGGCGATCGCCGACTCGGCCGCTATCCGCCGCGCCGCAATCCAGCGCAAGGTCACCTATACCACGACCATTTCGGGTGCCGAAGCCACCTGTCTGGCCTTGAAACAACTGGACATCGTCAGCGTGAATCGGTTACAAGATCTCCACTAAATAATCATTTGCGGGCGCTTCCAAGCGCCCGCGTTTGTTTAAGTCGGGTCCGCAATGGGTCCGAAACGCCGCGATATCACACACATCGCGGCGTCTTTGCGTCTTTATGTGAGGACATCACCGATGAGCAAGGTCCCTCTGACCACCAGAGGCGCTGAAAAATTGCGCGAAGAACTCGATCAACTCAAACGGATCGAGCGGCCACAGATCATTGAGGCGATCGCCGATGCGCGCGCCCACGGCGATCTAAAGGAGAACGCCGAGTACCACGCCGCACGCGAGCAGCAGGGGTTCGTCGAGGGTCGCATTCAGGAGATTGAAGGCAAGCTCTCCAACGCCCAGATCATCGACGTGACCACGTTACAGGCGAATGGACGGGTCGTATTCGGTGCGACCGTGCGTGTGCTCGAACTCGATAAGGACGAAGAACTCTGCTACCAGATCGTCGGTGAGGACGAGGCCGACCTCAAGCAGGGCATGATCTCGGTCGGCTCGCCCATCGCCCGCTGCCTGATTGGCAAGAGCGAGGGCGATATCGCCTCGGTCGATGCCCCAGGTGGGATTCGCGAGTTCGAGATTCTGCAAGTGCAGTATCTTTAAGCCAGAGCGCGCCGCCAGGATGTACGGCGCTTCTTCGGCCTAACCCCCGCCACCACGCGACACCTGCGCCATGACCCAATCCATTGCACTGGTTGGCAGGAGCCGTTTGAGCGTGCCGAGCAGATAGGTCGGAAGAGTGACATAATACCGCGCCTTGGGACGCGGGCTTTCCAGTGCGTGGAGCAGCTTCTTCAGCACGGCATCCGGCGGCAGCGTGAACGGCTGGGCCGCGCCCTGCTTGCTCAGCCGCGCTTCGGCGCGCCGGTAGGCATCGCGATGCGCACTGTGCTCAATGTCGATGTTGTCGCGAAAGACCTGGCGGGAATTGGCGCGAAAGCGGCTGCTGATCGGGCCGGGTTCGATCAATGACACCTTGATACCGCTCCCGCGCAGCTCCAGTCGCAGCGTGTCGGTCAGTCCTTCGAGGGCATATTTGCTGGCGACATAGGCGCCGCGATAGGGCAGCGGGATGAAACCGAGGATTGAGCTGTTTTGAACGATGCGCCCGTGACCCTGGCGACGCATGATCGGGATCACCCGGCAGGTCAGATCGTGCCAGCCGAGCAGGTTGGTTTCCAGTTGGGCGCGTAGCACGGCGCGACTGAGATCTTCAACCGCCCCCGGCTGCCCGTAGGCCCCGTTGTTGAAGAGTGCGTCCAGACGCCCGCCGGTCAGTTCCAGCGTTTGCTCGAGCGCGTCGCGGATGCTGTCTGGATCGTTCAGGTCCAGGCGGATCGCGCTCAGACCCTCCAGCGCGAGTTGTGCGACGTCCTCCTGCTTGCGGGCGGAGGCGATGACGGTCCAGCCGCGCTGGGCAAGACCGAGCGCGCAGTGACGACCGATTCCGCTGGAGCAGCCGGTGATGAGAATCGACGGGGCGGTGCGCGTACTCATGGGTGTCTGAAGGCCTTGGCTGGGAGAGTTTGGACGCCATTAACGCCAATCTCAGTGCCCGCCGCAACCCGGTTTATCTTGAATGCTGTGCTTTCGATAGGGCCGTTTGTGATGGAGTGCCCTGTTGCTGAATAATGTGATCCCGAGGAACGATAGATGCCAATCTACGAGTATCGCTGCGATGAGTGTGGCCATGAGCTGGAGAAAATACAGAAGATCAGCGACGCGCCGCTGAGCGAATGTCCGGCGTGCGGCAAGTCGGCGCTGAAGAAGTTGATCTCCGCCGCTGGCTTTCGGCTCAAGGGCAGCGGCTGGTATGAGACCGATTTCAAGAAGTCCAACCAGAAGAATCTGCACGACAGCGGAGACAAAAAGGAGTCGCCGAAGTCGGAAGGCTCGGATGGGAAAGGGGCCAAGAGCGGCACTGAGAAGAGCGACTCCGCCAAGAGTAGTCCTGCGAAACCGGTGGCCTCCAAGCCAGCGGAGAGCAAACCAGCCGTCTGAGGCGGCGATCCTGCTCGCGGTCTTGCGCGAGCAATCCCCGTACGCTACGGTTCGGCACTTTTTTACGACGGATTCGGCCCCGAGCGGCGCGCGATCTGTCTATTTTCGACAATGGGGCGAGAGAGAGCGATGCGCACGCATTACTGTGGGGAACTGAGCGACAGCCATGATGGTCAGGAGGTCGTTCTGTGCGGCTGGGTTCACCGGCGACGCGACCACGGCGGCGTCATCTTCATTGATCTGCGCGACCGCGAGGGGCTGGTTCAGGTGGTCTTCGACCCGGACCGCGCCGAGGTCTTCGAACTGGCCGAGCAGGTGCGCAGCGAATACGTGCTGCGCATCCATGGACGGGTGCGCCCGCGCCCGGAAGGCACCGTCAATCCGGATCTGCCGACTGGGGCGATCGAGATCCTGGGGTTGGAGCTGGAGATCCTCAACGCCTCTGAAACCCCGCCCATCCAGCTCGACACCCATACCGCAGACGTCTCCGAGGAGAACCGACTGCGTTACCGCTACATCGATTTGCGGCGCCCGGAGATGCAGGCCCGTCTGCGCACCCGCGCCCAGGTGACGCAAGTCATGCGCGGCTTTCTCGATAGCCAGGGATTCCTGGATGTCGAGACCCCAATTCTCACCAAGTCCACCCCCGAGGGTGCGCGCGATTATCTGGTGCCCAGCCGCACCCATCCGGGCGAGTTCTTCGCTCTGCCGCAGTCGCCGCAGCTCTTCAAGCAGTTGCTGATGATGTCCGGGATGGACCGTTACTATCAGATCGCGCGCTGTTTTCGCGACGAGGATCTGCGCGCGGATCGCCAGCCCGAGTTCACCCAGCTCGATATCGAGGTCTCCTTCATGCGCGAGGACGCGCTCATGGAGCTGATGGAAGAGATGATCCGCACGCTGTTCCGTGAGGTCAGCGGCGTGGAGCTGCCCGATCCCATCCCGCGCCTGTCTTATGCTGAGTCCATGCGTCGCTTCGGCTCCGACCGCCCGGATCTGCGGGTGCCGCTGGAGCTGATTGATGTCGCCGATCTGATGGATGGCGTCGATTTTAAGGTCTTCGCCGGACCGGCCCAAGACCCCGATGGGCGGGTGGCTGCGCTGCGTCTGCCCGGCGGCGGCGCGCTGACGCGCAAAGAGATTGATGGCTACACCCAGTTCGTCGGCATCTACGGGGCCAAGGGGCTGGCCTATATCAAGGTCAACGACTGGTCGGCCAAGGGGCGCGAGGGGCTGCAATCGCCGATCCTGAAGTTCCTGCCCGATGTGACGGTCGCGGGCATCATGGAGCGCACCGGGGCCGAGGACGGCGATCTGATCTTCTTCGGCGCAGACAAGACGCGGGTGGTCAACGAGTCGATCGGCGCGCTGCGGGTGAAGCTCGGCCAGGATCTCGGTCTGATGCAAGCGGGCTGGCATCCGCTCTGGGTCGTGGATTTCCCGATGTTCGAGCGGGACGCAAACACCAACCGCTGGGTCGCGCTGCACCACCCCTTCACGGCGCCCAAGGAGGACCAGATCGCCTCGCTGGAGCAGGACCCCGGCGCCTGTCTGTCGCGCGCCTACGACATGGTTCTGAACGGCACCGAGATCGGCGGCGGCTCAATGCGTATCCACCGCGAGACCATCCAGCGGCGCGTCTTCGAACTCCTCAATATCAGCGACGAACAGGCCGAGGATCGCTTCGGCTTTCTGCTCAAGGCGCTCAAGTTCGGTTGTCCGCCACACGGTGGCATCGCGTTTGGTCTGGATCGGCTGGTGATGCTGATGACCGGTGCAAGTTCGATCCGCGACGTCATGGCCTTCCCCAAAACCCAGACGGCCGCCTGTCTGCTGACCGATGCCCCCTCGGTCGTGGACGAGAGCCAGCTCAAAGAGCTGTCGCTGCGCATCCGGGCGCGGGCTTGAGACCCTGGGATGCAAGCCGAAGCCAATTCAAACATGACGCTCGCCTTAGACGTCGATCCGGAGGAGACGTTTGCAGGTGCGCTCGAGGACAGGCTCGTCAAGGCAATCGACACGGACGCGGAGACGCTGTCTGATCCTGAACGCAAACGCCCGCAATCGGTGCTGGTGGTCATCTGTACGCGCGGTGGTGAGTTTTTGCTGATGCGCCGTGCGCGCCCGGCGGATTTCTGGCAGTCGGTGACCGGCAGTCTCGCCCCCGGCGAGTCGCCCCGTCTGGCCGCCGCTCGCGAGGTGCTGGAGGAGACCGGTCTGCGGGTCGGCGGCGCCCTCATCGACCTGCGCCAATCGGTGCTCTTTCCCATCATCCACGCTTGGCGCAAACGCTATGCGCACAATGTCTTTTTTAATCGGGAATACTGGTTCGCGCTGGTGCTGGATTCGCGCCGGCGGGTGCGACTTAATCCCCGCGAGCACCTCGAATACCGCTGGCTCTCAGCTCAGAATGCGGTCGCGCTGACGGGTTCCTGGACCAATCGCGATGCCATCCGCAGAGTCGCCATGCAGGGTTTACCCGGCGGCTGCAAATAAGCTCTGATGGCGCGGCCAGCTCATCCGTTAATGTAATGCTCCAACTGCTCGATGGTGAATTTCTGCTCGGAAATGATGGACTTGACTAGATCCCCGATGGACACTAACCCGAGCACTTGACCGTCGTCGAGCACCGGGAGATGGCGCACGCGCTTTTCGGTCATGAGAATCATCGCATCCTCCAGTGACTGACCTGGTGTGGTGCAGACGACCCGCCGTGTCATGATGTCACTGACTGACGTCTCTCTGGATGCGCGTCCTTGCAGAATCCCTTCGCGGGCGTAGTCGCGCTCGGAGATGAGCCCGACCGCGCCGGTGTTGTCGATCACCAGCAGGGCGCCGATACGCTGCTTGGCCATCAGCTTCAGGGCTTCATACACCGTCGCGTCAGGGCTGATCGACCAGACACGGCTGCCCTTCTCGTTGAGTAGTTCCTGGATTTTTTTCATCAATTTCTCCACGCATTACGCCGTCGTTATGTGATGCCATGATTTGTTTAGGCTAACAGCTAACAGCTAACAGCTAACAGCTAACAGCTAACAGCTTAGGCGATTCGTGCGAAATAGCTTCCTGGACCGCTTAGCTGCAGCGCGGTGCGCTGTGTCCTCTTGAAACGCTGCGGTGTCGCTGCGGAATCTGCGCGGCACACTCGACTTTGTGATTAAATGCCGCGCTTATGTATCATCCACTCCCTCTCTATATCGGCCTGCGTTATACGCGTGCGAAGCGCCGTAATCATTTCATCTCTTTTATCTCCGGCACATCGATGGTCGGTATCACGCTGGGTATCGTCGCCCTGATCGTGGTGCTGTCGGTCATGAACGGCTTTCACAAAGAGATTCAGCAGCGCATCCTGAGCATGGCCTCGCACGCGACCCTGACCGAGCCCATCGGCGGTATGGCCAATTGGCCCGAGGTTCTGGAGCAAGTGCGCGCACATCCCGAAGTGGTCGGTGCCGCGCCTTTCGTCGAGGTGCAGGGAATGCTGGTCAACGGTGGGCAGGTCAGCGGTGCGCTCATCCGGGGCATCTTGCCGAGAGAGGAAGATCAGGTCGCCGATATCCGCGGTGAGATGACCAGCGGATCGATCGATGATCTGGTCGCCAACGAGTTCAACATCATCCTCGGTCGCGACCTGGCGGCCTTTCTGGGTGTCGGGCCGGGCGACAAGGTCACGGTCGTGACTCCGCAGGTCAGCGCCACGCCGATCGGTATCATGCCGCGGCTCAAGCAGTTTACCGTCAGCGGCATCCTAACGGTCGGTATGGCCGATTACGATCGCAACGCCGCTTTCATCGAGATGCACGATGCGGCCAAACTGCTGAGCCTGGGCGAGGCCGTCTCAGGTGTGCGTCTCAAGCTCGATGATATGTGGCAGGCACCGCGTCTGGCGCGCGAGATCGCCTACGATCTCGGCGGTGTCTATCGTCTGGTCGACTGGACCCAGATGCATGCCAACTTCTTCAGCGCTTTGGCGATGGAGAAGCGAATGATGGGCATCATCTTGTTCCTGATCGTGGCGGTGGCCGCCTTCAATATCGTCTCGACCCTGGTCATGGTGGTCACCGATAAGCAGTCGGATATTGCGGTCATGCGCACCTTGGGCGTCTCGCCCGCACGGGTGATGGGGATCTTCATGGTTCAGGGAACCGCGATCGGTCTGATCGGAACCCTGCTCGGCATGATCGCGGGCGTGATCTTGGCGTTGAACGTCGAGCCGGTCGTCGCGACGATCGAGTCGGTCTTCGGCGTCCATTTCCTCGACCCGAGCATTTATTACATCAATGCGCTGCCATCCGACGTCCATCTGTCGGATGTCCTGTCGATCGGCGGCGGGGCCTTCCTCATGTCGGTGCTCGCAACGCTCTATCCGGCCTGGCGCGCCTCGAAGACACAACCGGCGGAGGCGCTGCGCTATGAGTGAGGTCGAGCCGGTCATCGCAGTGCGCGGACTCGTCAAGACCTTCAGCCAAGGTCCGCAGGACGTGCAGGTTTTGCGCGGGGTCAGCTTCAAAGTAGAGCCTGGCGCGCTGATCGCCATCATCGGGGCCTCCGGCTCAGGCAAAAGTACGCTATTGCACTGTGTGGGCGGACTCGACCGCCCGAGCGCCGGTACGGTGCGCTGGCTCGGCGAAGATGTCGGGCGATTGTCACAGACCAAGCTGGGCCTGTTGCGCAACCGTCATCTCGGATTCGTCTACCAGTTCCATCATCTGCTTCCCGAGTTCACCGCGCTGGAGAACGTCGCCCTGCCGCTGCTCATTGGCGGCGCCGCACCGACCGAGGCCAAGACCCGGGCGGCGGCTATCTTGGAGCGCGTGGGCCTGGGGCATCGTGGCACGCACAAGCCGGGCGAGCTCTCGGGCGGTGAGCGCCAGCGCGCCGCCGTCGCCCGCGCACTGGTCACGCGCCCGGCCTGTCTGCTGGCCGACGAGCCGACCGGCAATCTCGACCGCGCCACCGCAGCCGGCGTCTACGAGCTGATGCTGGAGCTCAATCGCGAGATCGGCACCAGCTTGGTGATCGTCACCCACGACCACGAGCTGGCCGGGCGCATGCGTCATGTCTGGCGGTTGGACGACGGTGTCTTGAGCCGGGACTCGACCATCGCCCGATAGCGCTCCCTGCGACGGCGGATCTGGCGCACCAGACTCCAGCGCCAGAGAATCTGAATCGTCAGATACCCTATGATGGAGCAAATCGCGCCGCAAATGACCGAGCCGAGCATCAGTGGGCCAAGGACCGACAGCCAGTTGTGCCAGTCGAGCCAAAACTGGACCTTGAAGCCCGCCGCCGGGATACCGAGAATCCAGCAACCCACGAGATAGGCGAAATAGAACATCGGCGGGATGGTGAGCGGATTGGAGATCCACACCAGCGTTGCCGAGATCGGCAGGTTGACCCTGAAATAAATAGCTAGGGCGCCGGCGATAAAGACCTGCCCTAGGGGCGGCAGATACATCACGAAGAGCCCGACTGCGAAGGCCCCGGAGACCGAGTGTCGATTGAGGCGCCAGAGGTTGGGGTCGTGCAGCAGCTTGCCGAAGATGCCAAGATAACGGCTCTCATGGATTGACTCGGGGGTCGGCATAGTGCGTTTAAGCCATTTCTTCACGCTGCAGGCTCACTGGTTTTCGGGCGTATCGGCAAGGCGGGAGTATAGGTCAGAGGCGTGCTCGATCAGCGGGTTTTATCTACGCTCGCCGACTCTGCAGGCGCGCGTCGTGGTGTACTGAGACGGCGATGATACGCGCCGGATTGGCCTTTGCGCTTGGGGTCGCGCTGCTGTATACATCGTCGGGCTTGCCTCCGCTCTGGCTGAGTGCGCTCCTGATATCGGCCGGTGCGCTGCTTGCCTGGCGTCTGCCGTGGGCGAGACTGATATTCGCCGTCTGTCTGGGCGCTTTCTGGGCTCAGGCACATCTGTCTTTACCGCTCCATGCGTCCTTCCCGGAAACGCTGCTGCGCGAGGTCTTGGTCATCGAAGGCCGCATCGCCTCCATTCCGGCAATCAAAGATGCTGGCAGACGTTTCAACTTTGCCGTCGAGCGAACCGAGCTGGATGACCAACCGCTGGCGTTTCGGGGTTTGGTGCGCTTGTCGTGTTATCGCGACTGTCCGACCCCGCGTGCCGGTGAGCGCTGGCGCTTGCTGGTGCGGCTCAAGCCACGCCATGGTTACACCAATCCGGGCGGCATTGATTACGAACGCTGGCTATTCGAGCAGGGCATTCAGGCAACCGGGCATCTGTTGCGCCCGGAGCGCGCCGAACGCCTCGATGCCGGGGCCGGGCGCTACTGGCTGACCCGATGGCGTCAGGTGCTGGGGGAGCATCTGGCGCGCACCCTTGGCGATTCCCCCGGGCTCGGGCTGATCCAGGCCCTGACGATCGGCGAGCGCTCCGCGCTCGATCCCAGTCTATGGGCTGCGCTGACGGGTACCGGGACCAATCATCTGGTGGCGATCTCGGGGCTGCATGTGGGGCTGGTCGCCGGCGGGGTGCTCATGCTGGTGCGTCGTCTGTGGGCCAGCAGCGCCGGTGCCATACGGCTGATGGCCGCGCCGCGCGCAGCGGCCATCGCAGGCGCTCTGGCAGCACTTGCCTATGCTGGCTTGGCCGGTTTCTCGGTCTCGACACAGCGCGCACTCATCATGCTTGCCGTCGTGCTCGGTGCGCTTTTTTTACAGCGCACCTTGCGCCCTTATCATGCCCTGGTGCTCGCCCTGGTCGCCGTTTTGTTCTGGGATCCGCTGGCCGTGCTCGCCTACGGATTCTGGCTCTCCTTCGGTGCGGTCGCCGTGCTGTTATTTAATCTCGGTCAACGCCTGCCCAGCCGACACCTCTGGACCCGCTGGGGCCGGGCGCAATGGGCCATCGGGCTGGGGCTGCTGCCGTTGCTGTTGCTGTTCTTCGGGCAAGCTTCGTTGGTCGCGCCGCTGGTCAATCTGGTCGCCGTCCCAGTCTTCAGTCTGGTGCTGCTGCCGTTGGTGCTGATCAGCAGTCTGCTGAGTTTCATTCCGGGTCTCGCCTGGCCTTTGGAGCAGGCCGGGGCGCTGCTCGACTGGTGTGTGAGCGGTCTGAGCTGGATCGCCGCGCAGCCCTGGGCCGCTGGTCAGTTGCCAGCGCGTCCGACCTGGGTCTGGGTCGCTGCATTTCTCGGGGTCGGCCTGCTGCTGGCCCCGCGTGGTCTGCCGGGGCGCTGGCTGGGTCTGGTCATGCTGCTGCCGCTGGTGGCTGTGCGTGCGCCACTTCCGGCACCGGGCGAGGCGTGGTTCACTCTGCTCGATGTCGGGCAGGGACTGTCGGCGGTCGTGCAGACCCGCGCCGGCACACTGGTCTACGATGCCGGTCCCGGCTATCCGAGCGGATTCAACACGGGCGAGCGGGTGCTAGTGCCTTTTCTGAAGGCTGCTGGGATTGAGCGGATCGACCGACTGGTTATCAGCCATGCTGATCGCGATCATGCCGGGGGCATCGTCGGACTACTCGGCGCGGTCGCGATCGGGTCTGTCCAGAGCGGTGAACCTGGTGAGCTGACATCGCTGACGGCTGATTTTTGCCGGGCTGGTACGGGCTGGGACTGGTCGGGGGTGAGTTTTCGCTTCCTGCACCCCGATGACGCCCGTGAAGAGGGCAACAATGCTTCATGTGTGTTGCGGATCGCAACGAATGGCGGGGCCATTCTGCTGACAGGTGATGTCGACAAGCGCATCGAGCGGGCGCTGGTCGCGCGATTTGGTGCCGAGCTGCGTGCGGATATTTTGGTCGCCGGACATCACGGCAGCGCGACCTCGACTGCGGCGGAATTCCTGCAAGCCGTCGCGCCTGATTGGGTGCTGTTCGCGTCCGGTTACGGCAATCAGTTTGGATTTCCGGTCGCCGAGGTGGTCGACCGGGTCGCAGCCTTCGGGTCCGACATGATGAGCACGGCGAGCGCTGGTGCAATTGAGCTGCGTCTAGGGCCGCAAGGGTTGATCGAGGATCCGCGCAGTTGGCGTGCGCACTCCGCGCGTCTCTGGACTCATCGGCCAGACGACCCGGCGCTGATCAAACCATGAGGGCGCAGATCAGCAGCAGGACCGTCTCGGTGATCTCGACCAGCGCACCGGCAGTATCGCCAGTAAAACCGCCGATGCGTGCGTGCATGGTGCGTCGGGCGAGCGCATAGAGCACGAGCGCCGCGCCGACCAGCACCAGCCCCAACCAACTGCCGATCACCACGGTTGCGCAACAGGCCATCAGAATCGCCAGCCATGCAGCGCGCCGTGGGAGGTGGTTGAACTGATCGGCCGCCATGCCGTGGGTGCGGGCATACCGCATGGTCAGCAGCACTAGCGGCAGTTGCGCCCGCGCCAGCATCGGCACAGCGAGCAGCAGCCAGTATGCGTGTGACTCTATCAGCACCTGAAGCCCTGACCACTTGGCGATCAGCACCAGCCCGATGGCCGTCACCGCCGCCGGGCCGCTGCGCGGGTCTTTCATGATCTCGAGCGTGCGCTCGCGACTGCCCAGCCCGCCGATCCAGGCATCGGTGCTGTCGGCGAGTCCGTCCAGATGCAGACCGCCGCTTGACCAGGCCCAGAGAATCAGCACCAGTGAGGCACCGAGCACCGGAGCGGCTTCAGCGCAGACGGCTGCGCCCAACGCAATCAGCGCGCCGAGCACGAACCCGACGAAGGGATACCACGGCACCGAGCGGCCGGTTTCAGCCGTGGTGACAGCGCCGGTAGCAGGGAAGGGCAGGCGGGTGAGAAAACGCCCGGCGATCCACAGCGGGCGCGCGCTCACTTAGCCACCGTGATGAAAGACCAGGCTGGGCCGCCCGGGCGGCGGGTAGAGGTGCAGACGGGTACGGCTGGCGTAAGGCACCTCGAGCAACAGCGTTGCCTGATCGGGCATCATCAGCACCTCTGCGATAATCAGACGAATGACCCCGCCATGGGTGATGAGCAGCGTGTGCGGGTCTGGATGCGTCAGGATCTTGCGCCAGCCGTCTAGGACGCGCGCTTGAAAATCGCCGAAAGGCTCCGCGTCCGGCGGCGTGAAACCGACCGGATCGCTCCAGAAGCTTTCGAGATCCTTAGGCGCGATCTCCTGCGTCGTGCGCCCGTTCCAGCTTCCGAAATCGCGCTCCTTGAGCGCGTCCATGAACGTCAGCGCAACGCCATGAGTCTCGGCGCAGCACGTCGCAAACTCTGCGCATCGGCGTATCGGCGAGCTGACGATCGCGCTCCAGGTCGGCGCATCAGTCAGCGCCTGACTCATCTGCGACCAGCCCTGCTCGCTCAAGGGGGTGTCGCAATGACCACGGAAGCGCACGCCGCCCTCAACCTCTCCGTGTCGTAACAAATCCAGATAGCGTTCTGACACCTGATCAATCCTCGCTGACGCCAGCTTCACTGAAGGTCGCCATGTCGCGATGGACGGTGCAGGCCAGACGCAGGAGCGCAACCGCCGCCAAGCCGCCAGTGGCCTCGCCGAGTCGCATACCCAGATCCAGATAAGGATGGGCCTCGAGCGCCTCCATCATGTGTCGGTGTCCAGGTTCGGCTGAATTGTGTGAGAACAGCATCCAATGGCGTGTCGCGGGATTGAGCCGCGCGGCGGCCAGAGCGGCCGCGCTGATGATGAACCCGTCCACCAGAATTGGCAGCCCGCGCTGGGCGGCGGTGATAAAGGCCCCCACGCTGGCGGCGATATCGAAGCCACCGAGCCGGCGCAGCAGCTCCAGCGGCGAGTGCCCGGGCGCGGCATGGAGCGCTAGGGCGCGGGTGATCACCTGCGTCTTGCGCTCGATCCCGGCGCTGTCGAGTCCGGTACCCGGACCGACCAGGGCGCTGGGCGCCAGAGCGAGCAGCGCACAGGCGAGCGCCGTGGCGGGCGTGGTGTTGGCGATGCCCATCTCGCCGCAGATGAGGAGTCTGGCCCCGGTGTCGATGGCCCGTTCGACCGCCGCCCGACCCAGATTGAGCGCGGCGGCGACTTGGCTTTCGGTCATCGCCGGTTCTCGGGCGATGTTGCCGGTACCGGTGCCGAGACGCTCCGAGCGCACGCCCGCAACGGGGCCGGGATCCGTGACCATGCCCAGGTCGAAGATCTCCATGCGCGCGCCGAGTGACTGCGCCATGACCGAAACGGCGGCGCCGCCGCTGGCGATGTTGTGGAGCATCTGGAGGGTGACTTTCTGGGGAAAGCGCGAAACGCCCTCGGCCGCCACTCCATGATCGGACACGAATTGTAGGATCTGGACCGGATCGGGAGAGGGCGTCTCAGTGCCCTGCATGCCGGCGAGTTCGATCGCCATCGCTTCCAGACGGCCCAGCGAACCAAACGGCTTGGTGAGCTGGTCCTGGCGCTTGCGGGCCGCCGCCGAGGCCGTCTCATCCAGGGGCTGACAGGGTGCGTCGAGCCAGGCGAGCGCGGCGCTCATGACCCGTCGCGCCTGAGGCTGGAGCCTGACCAGTGCGCCAAGGGGCAGGATGGACGAACGGTTGCGTTGATCAAGGCCATACGGTTTACGGGTCTCCGGCGGGCGCCGCCAAGGCGGTCGCAGGCGTGTCAGGGCAGAGTCGGCGTGTAACGCAGCGTCAGATAAAAGGCCCTGCCAGGTTGGTTATACAGATAGGCGGTCTCGTAGTCTTCGTCGAAGGCGTTTTCGAGTCGAGCCTGGAGGCGTAGCTCGTCGGTGATGTCGTACTCCGCGCGTAGATCCACCAGGGTATAGCCGTCGAGCCGGACCTTGTTGGCCAGGTCGTCGAAGCGTCTGCCGGCGACGAAGAGCGAGGCACCGGCGGACCAGCGGTCGAATTGGCGATCGAGATCGATTTTAAAGGACTGCTCGGGTCGTCGCGGCAAGAGATTGCCACGCGCGGCGCTGCTGGAGCGGTTCTCTGGCTCCAGCAGGGTCAGATTGGTCTGGAGGCTCCAGTCGCGATAACGCGCCTCACCAGATGCCTCAAACCCACGGATGCGTGCCTCCTGGACATTTGCCGCGCCCATGATGGCCGAGTCGTAGGCAATAAGATCGTCGATCTCCGTTTGGTAGAGGCTCAGATCCCAGCGCCCGGTCGCCTCTGGCCCGAGCGGTAGCAGACCCTTGACCCCGAACTCCAGGCTGCGGGATTGCTCCGGGTCCAGATCGGGGTTGCCGTAATCGGGGTAATAGAGATCGTTGAAAGAGGGCGCCTTGAATGCCGTTCCATAGGACAGGGAGACTTGGATAGCGTTTTGGAAGAGATAGCCGATAGCCGCGCTGCCGGTGGCGTGTTTGCCAAATTGTTCGTTGTCGTCCTGGCGCAGACTGAGCGTGAGATCCGAGGCGCCAAAACGACCCTGGTACTCGCCGAAGACGCCGAGGTTGTCGCGTGAGTTCTCAGCGTAGTTGACCGTACCGTCGACCCGGTCGTCCTGATAGTCCGCCCCCAGAGTGAGCAACTGTCCCTCGGCAATGGCGACGTTGTTCTGCACCGAAAGCGTGTCGCGTTCGGTATCGAAGCGGTCGAGGAAGTAGGTGTTGACGTTGGTCTCGGGATCGTCGAAGAAGACGCGGTACTGGTCCCAGCTGCGTCCGCCGGAGAGGATCAGCGTCCAGGGTTCGAGCGGTTGGAGCGTCGCGGTCGTACCCAGCACTTGCTGTTCGGAGCGTGAGACGTTGCCGGCGAATTTCGAGCCGTCGAAATCCGAGCGGTTTTCCGAGCGCAGCAGATGTACATCCAGCTCAATCGCGTCGCTGAAGGCATAACCGGCGCGCATGCTCAGGCCCAAATTGCGGGCGCGGTCGCGATCGAACTGCTCGACCCGACAACCGGCGCTCGGGCTCGAGCGGCCTCTGCAGGCGTTGATACCATCGGTGCGATCCAGATTGGCGCCCAAGTCAAACCAGCCCCGATCGCCACCGCCCGAGAGTCCGGCCGAGACCTCCATGGTATTGAGTGTGCCGCCGCCGACGCTGATGCGCGGGGCCAGCGGACCGCCGCCGCGTCTGGTGAAGATCTGGATGACGCCGCCGATCGCCTCCGAGCCGTAGAGGCTCGAGCGTGGTCCGCGCACCACCTCAATGCGTTCGATCTGCTCGATTGGGATATCCTCGAACGGTGTTCGACCGCTGGTGGCCGAGCCGATCTTGACGCCATCGATCAGGACCAGGACATGGTCGGAATTGGTGCCACGCATGAAAATCGAGGCCGTTTGGCCTCTCCCGCCGGTCTGGGTGACCGCCACGCCGGGCACGCCGCGTAGCAGGTCGGGCACCGAGCGGGCCTGTCGGCGCTCGATCTCGGCGCGGTCGATGACCGTGACCGAGGCCAGCGTCTCGTTTTGCGGTTGGGGCGTGCGGGTGGCCGTGACGACCACCGGTTCCAGCAGGGTGGCTGGCTCATCGGCCAGGGCAACGACGGCCAGCGGCAGGGACACTGCCGCCAGTATCAAGGGGTGTTTCATGAATGCGACTCCGGCTGTGATCCGCGCTCACCCGCGAGGATCGACACGAGGAGGAATTGCTGGGGCGATCGAGCGGGCGCTAAAGCAGGAGCGTGAAACCCCGTCGGCGTCCCGGCGGGCACCCTTTGCAACCCCGGTCGTGGAACCATGACCGAGTCGAACCCAATCGCGGCGAATGCTCAATGCATCTTGCGATATCGGTTCGGATCAGTCTTATGGCTCCAGATCTTCAGGCCGGTCTCCGGACTCACGAGCGGGATGCTGGTCCCAACGCGACGCCTTCCCATGAAGCGTGCTCACAGTGGCTGTGTGTCGCGTCTTGACTCGTCTACCGTTGCGGGGGCAGCGCCGGGTTTGCGTTCCCAATGGGACTCGCGCACCGGCTTCCCGTTTAACCCGTCGGGCGAGAGGCCCGTCGGACACCGAAAGATCAAGCCGCGCATTAGACGGTTCTTGCCGGGGGCGGGTCAAGCGCGACGATCGACTCAGGGTCGATGTCTGATCTGCTCCCAGGCCGTGAGCGCCAGCCGACGGGATTCTGCCAGATCGACAATCGGTGCGGGGTAGTTGTCGCCGAGCCTGATGCCAGCCGCGCGCAGCGTGGCTTGTGGTGCGTTCCAGAGTTGGTGTAGATGCGTGTCTTCGAGACGCGCGAGTTCCGGGCACCAGCGCCGGATATAAGCGCCCTCGGCATCGAAGCGCTCGCCCTGACGGACCGGATTGAAGACCCGGAAGTAAGGCGCCGCGTCTGCCCCGCAGCCGGCCGTCCACTGCCAGCCGAGCGTGTTGTTGGCCAGATCGGCGTCGACCAGGGTATCCCAGAACCAGCGCGCGCCGGTCTGCCAGGGGATGAGCAGATTCTTGGTGAGCAGGGAGGCGACAACCATCCTCACCCGGTTGTGCATCCAGCCCTGGTGCCAGAGTTCGCGCATGCCCGCGTCGACCAGCGGGATGCCGGTCTCGCCCCGCTGCCAGGCACGCAGTTGCTCCTCGACATCACCCGTGGCCCAGGGAAAGTCCGCGAAACGCCCATCGAGCGGCTCGCTGGGCGTGGTGGGGAAGTGATAGAGCAGATGATGGGCGAATTCACGCCAGCCGATCTCGCGCACGAAGGGTCCGACGGCATCCGCTGTCGGCTCTCCATAGGCGTCCATGACCATGCGCAGGATGCGTCGTGGGCCGATCTCGCCAAAATGCAGATGGGGCGACAGACGCGAGGTGCCCGCGCTGCCTGGCAGATCGCGAGCCTCGGCATAGTCGGCCACCCGCTCGTGCAGGAAGGACTGGGCCAGCTCCAGCGCCGCTGGCTCACCGGGCGTCCAGGTGTCGGTGAGTCCCTGATCCCAGTTGATCTGCGGGAGTAGATCCAATGCCGCAAGCTCAAGCCCTTGGCTCGGGCCTGGGGCCGGGGGCAGTGTATGCGGTGCCGCGATGGGGGCTGGCCGCTCCAGCGACCGCAGGCAGGCACGCCAGAAGGCGCTGAAGACCCGGTAGGGCTGACGGTCGGTGTTGGCGATCTCCCACGGCTCAAAGAGCAGCGCGGCGTTGTGGCTTTCGCAGCGCAGACCGTCGCTGCGCAGCGCCTGTTTGATACGGCTGTCGCGTGCGCGCGTGGCGGGATCGTAGAGCCGGTTCCAATGCACCTCGGTGGCGCCGGTCTCGGCAATGATGCGGCGCAAGACGCCGAGACTCTCGCCGCGCTCGATGCGCAGTCGGCTGCCGCGCTGGCGCAGTGCCGCCTCAAGCGCGGCAAGACTGCGATGCAGCCACCAGCGGCTGGCGCCGCCGGGCGCCCAGGGCGCCTCCTCGTCGGGCGCGTGGATGTAGAGTGGCAGGAGCGCGCCGCCATCTAAGGCACGCTGGAGAGCTGGATTGTCGTCCAACCGCAGGTCGCGTCTCAGCCAAAGGATGGCGGTCATTACTGCTCCTGAGCGCTCGGCGGCCAGAACATGGCAGAACGTCGTATGTCTGGCGATGAACGATTGCAAGCCAGGTGGGCTGAGTCTATGCTTGTGTTGCATTGCAGCATGGGGCGATTACTCCTCACTTCTCACTTCCGCCCGATCAGCTCGTCGAGATGGACGCTGACGCAGCGCCCCAGTGCCGAGAGGTTGTAACCACCTTCTAGAAAAGACACCACGCGTTCCCGGCTATGCTTGTGTGCCAACTTGTGGAGTTCGCGAGTGATCCAGGCATAGTCCGCCTCGCGCAGATTGAACTGGGCCATGTCGTCTTCGAGATGGCCGTCGAAGCCCGCCGAGATCATGATCAACTGCGGCGCGAAGGCATCGATACGCGGCAGCCAAGCGGTCTCCACAGCGCGCTTGAACGCCTCTCCGTCAGTTAGGCGCGGCAACGGCAGATTGATGATGTTAGGAGCATCAGTATCCGCGCCCGTGCCGGGGTAGAAGGGATGCTGAAAACTGGAGCAGAAGAGTACCCGCTCATCGCCGATGAAGATTTCCTCGGTTCCATCACCGTGGTGGACATCGAAGTCCACGATGGCGATGCGCTCGAGTCCATAATGCTTGAGCGCATGGGCAGCGCCGATCGCGACGTTGTTGAAAATGCAAAACCCGCTCGCCCGAGCGCGCCCGGCATGATGGCCGGGAGGACGAACGCAGCAGAAGGCGGCACGATGCTCGTCGTTCATGACCAGATCCACGGCCAGGATCGCCGCCCCCGCCGAGTGCAGAGCGGCTTCGAGTGTGTGGCTGTTCATCGCCGTGTCGCCATCGATCCAGGTCAAGGCGTTGGCGGTACAGGGTGCGGTGTCAAAGACCCTCTGTATATAGCTTCGATCGTGTACGAGAGCCAGCTGCTCTGGCGTTGCTTTGGGGGCCTCAAGATGGGTAACAAGCATTTCAATGCCTGAGGCGATCATGCGGTCCTGGATTGCGAAGAGACGCTCTGGGCATTCGGGGTGATAGTCGCCCATCTTGTGCTCCAGACAGGACTGATGGGAGATGAAGGCAAGGTTCATGGCGGGTCCTCTCAAGGTTCAGTCACAACAGATAACCTATGAAGGTCTCCGTAGGCTTTGTTCTAAATTGGCTTTCTATATCCGCGAGCACCGCGCTCAAGCGGCTATATAAGAGATTAACTCCTTTTTTGCCTCAGAGGGCAGACCCCATGCGTTTGACCGATATCGACCCGCTTTTCACACCCGGCGCTGTCGCTGTTTTTGGCGCGAGCGACAATGAGGGTTCGATCGGTGGCATGGTCTTCCATAATCTGCTGACGGGCGGGTTCAAAGGCCAGTGTTATGCGATCAATCCCAAATATGACCAGGTGGCCGGCGAACCTTGTTACAGCTCGCTGAAAGAACTGGACAAACAAATTGATCTGGCCTTGATCGCCACTCCGGCGCAATGCGTGCCGGCGATCCTTGATCAGTGCGGCAGTTTCGGCGTCAAGGCGGCGGTCGTGCACTCGGCCGGCTTTGGCGAGCACGGTGATCGCGGGGTCGCGCTCCAGGAGAAGATGGTCGAGGCTGCGTGGCGCAACCGCATTCGCGTGCTGGGGCCGAACTGTTTAGGTGTGATGCGCCCGCAGCATGGACTCAATGCCAGCGTTGGCGAGGTGCTCCCACGGCGCGGCAATGTGGCGTTGGTGTCGCAGTCGGGCGCGATCTGTACCGTTATGATTGACTGGGCGGAGTCTTGCGGGATCGGCTTCTCGGCGGTGGTGTCGCTCGGCGCGGCGGCCGATCTGGACTTTGGTGATATCCTCGACTACCTAGCGCTCGACACTCAAACCCAGTGCATTCTGTTGTATGTCGAAGGCGTGCGCAACGCGCGGCATTTCATGAGCGGTCTGCGCGCCGCAGCGCGCCTGAAACCTGTCATCGTCGTCAAGGCCGGACGCCATCCAGCCGGTACACGCGCGATCAAGTCGCATACCGGCGGTCTCGTTGGCATGGCCGATGTATTCCGTGCCGTGACCGAACGTGCAGGGGTGGTTCAGGTGGCCAATCTCGAGCAGCTCTTCGCCGCGGCGCAAGTGTTCGGCACTCGGCGACGACTCAGCGGCGAGCGTATCGCGATCATCACCAACGGGGGCGGCCCCGGCATTCTGGCAGCCGATCGAGCCGTTGATCTCCGCCTGACCTTGGCACAACTCGGCGATACAACCCGCCAGGCGCTCGAGCAGGCCCTCCCGGACTACTGGTCGCATGGCAATCCCGTCGACATCATTGGCGACGCCCCTCCAGAGCGCTATCGTGCCGCGCTCGATGCCTGTCTCGCCGACCCCGATGTCGATGGCGTGATCTGCATCCTCGCCCCGCTGTTGTTCTGCGATCCGATGGCGACCGCGCAGCACGTGATTGAGGCCAGCAAAGACAGCCGCAAGCCGGTGCTCACCTGCTGGATGGGCGGGCAGCGCGTTGCCGAGGCGCAAGCGCTACTCTCAGAGCATGACGTGCCGAACTTCGCCAGCCCCGAGGCCGCCGTTGAGGCATTCTCGTTTATGGCCACCCATCAACAGAACCAGAAGCTGCTGATACAGTCCCCGGCGCCACTGTCTTACGAGAACCCGCCGGATGTGGAGGGCGCGCGACTCATCATCGAGGGCGTGATGGCCGAGGGACGCAAGGTGCTCGGCACCATCGAGGCCAAGGCGATCCTATCGGCCTTTCGCATCCCGACCATGCAGGCGGTGTTGACGCATACGCCCAACGAGGCGCTGATGGCCGCCGAAGCGCTCGGTTTTCCGGTCGTGATGAAAATCAACTCGCCGGATCTAGAGCGCAAGACCGATGTCGATGGAGTCAAGCTCAATATCGACGACGCTCAATCGGTGCGCCGTACCTTCACCGAGATTCTCGATCGCGCCAAGCGACTGCGCCCGGACGCCCGTCTGGAGGGCATCACTGTCGAGCACATGGTCTCCACGCGCTACGCACGCGAGCTGATGATCGGGGTCTTCCGCGACAAAATCTTCGGCCCGGTGATCCTCTTTGGCGCCGGCGGCACCCAGGTCGAGGTGCTCGGCGATCGCGCCTTGGGTCTGCCGCCGCTCAACGCTTTCATCATCGAGACGATGATCGACCGAACCCGCATCGCGCGGCTCATGGGCGCCTTCCAGAACATGCCGCCGATGAATCGGGTGGCGCTGGCCAAGATCCTGCAACGGGTCTCGGAGATGGTCTGCGAGCTGCCCGAAATCATCTCCATGGACATCAATCCGCTGATCGGCAACGACAAGGAGGTCATCGCAGTCGATGTGCGCATCAAGGTCGACTACCGCCCCTCGCAGCAGCCGACCTATGGTCACATGGCGATTCATCCCTATCCGAGCCAGCTTATCGAGCAGGTCCAGCTCCCCGATGGTCGCGATTTCATCATCCGCCCGATCCGCCCGGAAGACGCCGAGATGGAGCAGGAGTTCGTGCGTAGTCTCTCCGAGCAGACCAAGTATTTCCGCTTCATGCAGGCGATCAAGGAGCTGACGCCGGAGATGCTGGTGCGCTTCACGCAGATCGACTACGACCGCGAGATGGCCCTGATCGGCGTGATTGAACACAAAGCGAGCACAATCGCGCTCGGCGTGGCGCGTTACATGGCGCGTCCAGGCGGACAGGCTTGTGAGTTCGCCATCGTTGTTTCAGATCACTGGCGCAATCTTGGCATCGGTGCGCGTTTGATGCGCTCGCTCATGCAGAATGCCCGCTCGCGCGGGTTTCGTATCATGGATGGCGAGGTGCTGACCGCCAACACACGCATGCTGGCGCTGGTCAAATCGCTCGGTTTCCGTATCGAGACCGACCCCCAGGACCTGGCAATCAAGCTGGTGACGAAAGTGCTTTGAGCTACGCGGGAGCGCTCACATGCCATTTAGCAGCGCACAGGAGTTGCAATCTGGATAGCGCTTTTTAGGGATGCCATCATCCAGGATGCGAAACTTAATCTACCGAACGCCATGGCCGGGCAACCCCGAGTCGGGCCGATTAAGATACATACCCAAGCGAAAGAGCAGGCGCTGGTGGCCGCAGCAATGGCACCGTTTCCTGTCCACAATTGAGTCGAATAGTGCTCGCGTCGAACGACGGAAGCGTCTAAACTTGTTACAGAGGAGTTGCTGCTTAATAACTAAATAATTACTCACTGCCCGATATCGTGATCAATGGACTGTCTGGCTTGCTACGATTGTCGCGGCGGCGGAAAGGTGGTTCTCGATGCCTTATCTCACCAGCACGATGCGCAGCAGCATTCTCAGCCTGCTTGGCATGCTCTCGGAAGATTTGCATGCTTATGAGGATTGCGGGTTACACGGCCCGGTACGGCTTGAGCAGAGTAAGGTCCGTGTGCCCCTGCCGGCATCGGCATTGCGATTGGAGCTTGGCTGTAGTGTCTCTCATCGGCTGAACCTGGCATCCGAAATCGTTATTGGTGCCAACGGTGCCTTCGAGCGCGGTAAGGATTATCTGTTGTTCGACCCGGAGCGGTTTTTCTCGGGTATCAACGGCTTTCTGCGCTTGGCCCCCGGGGAGACCCTGAGTCTGGGCAGGGATGACGCTTTCCAGCAGGCGCTCCTTGAGTATCCCCAGTGTGTCGATGCGCAGCACCTGTGCGTAAAGCTCACGCACGATCAGCTGAGTTTTCAGCGCAAGTCGTTGACTCATACGACACTCATCGAACCCATTGACGACCAAACCCTCACAGCTCGACGGATTGCCTGGCGACGCGCGAATATCAAACGCCTGTCACAGGTGCTGGAAGCACCCATTGAGCTACTCTCTCCTGAGGATGCGCTAAGCCTACTCGAGCAGGCCATCACGGTGATGGAGTGCGAGCCCTTTAGGCTGCCGATGCGCGACGGGCGCCCTGGCGCTGTACTCCAGTTGCCAGACCACGTAACCCCAATTTTCGTCGGCGATCTGCACGCCTGTATCGACAATCTGCTCGTGATCCTAACGCAGAACGGATTCCTTAAATCGCTGCAGGATGGCAGCGGCGCGCTGATTATCCTCGGTGACGCAGTGCATCCAGATGCGCCTGGTCAAGAAGACGAGATGGAGACATCGATGATCCTGATGGATCTCATACTCCGTCTCAAGGTTTTATTTCCAAAGCAAATATTTTATTTGCGTGGTAATCACGATAGCTTTTCTGAGGCGATCAGCAAGGGCGGCGTACCTCAGGGGCTGGTCTGGGAGAAGGCGCTGCTGGAGTGTCGGGGAGCGCGCTACCGTGATGCAATGCAGCGCTTGTATGATGTCTTGCCCTACATTGCGTTGTCAGCGAGCTTCATTGCTTGCCATGCCGCAGCTCCGACCATGAAGGTCAGCCGTGACGACCTGATCCACGCACGTGAGCATCCAAAGCTGGAGCACCAACTGGCGCATGGGCGTATTCGAAAACCCAATACCCCAGGCGGTTATGGCAACGGTGATGTCAAGCGTTTTCGCAAGCGTTTTGGACTCGCTTCGGATACGCCGTTCATCGTCGGGCATACACCGCTTTCGGCCGATGCGACCTATTGGCTGAACGCATGCGGTATCGAGCATCATCATATCGTGTTCAGCGCAGCCACCACACAGGTAGGCGTCATCACATGCGCGGACAAGCGTTTGATCCCGCTACGTTATCCGGTCGAGCCTCTATGGCGGGTCTATAATCGTCTATTCAACACAAAAAAAACACACGGGTCACAGGGTAAGTGCGTTATCCCGCCTAGAAGACATCGGCTTTGTTGAGATCAACGCAGGCATCGTGACGTCTGCCGCTTGAGCTGCGGCGATCTAACTCTTTTTCCACCAGGGGTGCTTGGCGCTGACCAGCTCTTCCCAGTAGTCGTCGAACTTTCCAAGCAGATGACAGTATTCGCAGGTGCGCCAACCGAGTATGGCGCCTGCATAGAGCAATACATCATCGTCGTCATTGGCCGGAAATAAGTCCGCGAGTAATTGACGCGTCACAGAGACGTCGTTCATGACGCCGAGTAGGTCCTGGATGCCCTTCATGTGATGGATAAACTCGTCCATGTTATTGACGATGGGCCGAAAAAACTCTGCGGCATAGCGCAGCTTCTTACACTCGATACGCAGTTGGTGCAGTTCGTTTTGATCCTCGCGCTCGACACCGGTTCCGACCGTGAGCACTCTGCGCTCCTGCTTGTCGAGGAGCCGACGTGAGTAGGCGCAAACGCCCGATGCCAGACGTTTGGTCTGCTTTTTGGTGGCGCCTGACTTCTCCCAGGCACGGCGTTCAATCCAGGTGGGGAATTCATCGCAGAAGCGTTGCCAGCGTTCGCTGTCGAGCAATGGCCGAACCTGCTGCTCGTAGACTTGGGCGCGGCGTGTCTCGGCGAGTGTTCTCAGTTCGGCTTGTCCAGGCAGGATCAATACTTTGCCGACGGTGATGAGGCCCTCGCTGATGAAGACGTCCAGATCACGCGCTAGACCGAGCTGACCGCCGATCCAGCGCAGCTCCTTGTTCCAGGGGTCGCTGGCCTCTCTGGGCACAGCGTCGCGAAACAGATTCAATGCCGAGCGCATGCGCCTCACGGCCACGCGCAGTTGGTGGACGCCTTCGATGTTCTCCCAGTCGCGCGCGGGGTCCTGCCAGGTCAGTAGATAGTCGAAATTGTGCCGCAGAATGCATGCAAACGCTTGGCTTGCAGTTTGGTCTGCGTGAACGGGAGGCGAAGATTTGGGCTTGGATGACACTAATCAATCACCGCTTGGCGGGAGACGCCGTGCCACCCGCGCATAGTTGGGGGAAGAGGTTATCTTTGCAGGGTGGAGTATACACAAGAACTGCGGCTGAATTAGCTCAGGTTTAGGGTATTTCATCCGACCCTGGTAATGAGCGCAGACAGCGTATCCGCGCCATGACCCGGGACTGTATGCCTTCAGTTGGCTTGTATTTCATATCGGTGTTGCCATTATTGCGTCACAGCATAGTAATCTTTAAGTAACATTTTGCCTTCGTTACAACCCAGTTGCTTCTATCATTCATCCTGCGGCGTGCGGCTTGTCAGGCCAATGAGCGGCACTGTAGCGCTGCCGTACACTCGATCGCCGATCTAACAGAATGTAGCGTGGCAGGCGCTTCGGACTTCCTTCCTCATCCTGCCCCAAACGGAGTTGCAGGGACCGCAGTTGTCGCACGTTTATGGCGGCACGGCTAGACGCCACCTGTATTGGCAGCGTACCGGCCTGACCCCGTGATCTTTTCACGCTCACCGACCCACCAACAAAAGGCCCATCAAGAATGACGAAACAGCAAGACAATACCGCCCAGATTGCCGAGCATGACGATCTGCCCCGGTCCGCTCAGGCTGATGACTCCTCAGTGAAAGAAGCATCAACGACTAACACGCATCGCGTCCGAGCAGACAAAAAAAGCGCACCCAAATCCGACGCGCAGCACTCAGGCGGGAGCGTTATTTTACCCAGCGGGCCGGACGCGGAGGCGTACAAGCTCAAAAAAGCCAAGAAAAGCTCCAAGCGCAAGGGTCCGGCGGATGATCGCACGGGTCCAATCGGCAAGCTCAGCGATGCCGACTATCTGGAGCTGATCATGCCGCTGCACGCTGAGATGCTCAAGATGCAGAACTGGGTCAAGGAGCAGGATCTGCGCATACTGGTCATTAACGAGGGGCGCGATGCCGCCGGCAAGGGCGGCACCATCAAACGCTTTGTCGAGCACATCAATCCGCGTGGTGCGCGGGTGGTGGCCTTGGACAAGCCAAGCGACCGCGAGCGCACCCAGTGGTATTTCCAGCGCTACATCGCACATCTGCCCACGGGCGGGGAAATCGTGTTCTTCGATCGCAGTTGGTACAACCGCGCCATGGTCGAGCGGGTGATGGACTTTTGCTCTGGCGCCGAGGTCAAGGAGTTCCTGCGCTCAGTGCCCGAGCTGGAACGGATGCTGATCCGCTCAGGGATCCTGGTGTTCAAGTTTTACTACTCGGTTAGCCAGGAGGCTCAGGCGCGCCGTTTTGGTAAGCGCATCGAGGACTCACTGCGTCAATGGAAGCTCAGCCCGGTCGATCAGGCGTCCCAAGACAAATGGCATGAGTACACCCGCGCCAAGGAGGATATGTTCTTCTTCACATCCACCGCTGACTGTCCCTGGACCATCATCAAGTCAGACGATAAAAAACGTGCGCGCATCAATGCGTTTCGTCATCTCCTGAGTCAGGTCGATTATCCGGATCGACGCGATGAACTGTTGCAGATCGATAAGCGCATCGTGCGTGACGTTCAGGAAGAGCTCGGCGTCGAAGACTGATGAGACATGTCGGGAACCTACCCGGCAGCCACCCAGACACACGGCTTCCGATGCGCCCGAAGGGATGCGTCGGTTGCCCTGCATCGTGAGGAGGCAAGATGTCCAGAAAACACTCGATCCAGGATGCAGATTGACTCGCGGAGCACTTGAGACCATGCCATTTATCGGAGTCCTGCCAGAGCGCACGCAGCTGTTCGTACCGCATCCTAAGACCGAGGTCGGCGTCAGCGATGCCGCGGCCTGGCGCTTGAACCCCCGCCATCGTCATCTCTACAACAAGCTGGATCTGGCGCTCGGTGCGGGGCTGCGCGCCGCGCCCTGCGGGGTCGACCCGTGCGATTTCGGTTTCGCGCCCGAAGATCAGGTCTTCGTCAAGCCGATCATGAATCTTGCGGGAATGGCGCTCGGCGCACGGGCGCTGAGCGCCGATCGCGTTCCGGTCGAACCCGGCAGTTTCTGGTGCGAGCGTCTGCGGGGCGTGCATACCAGCAGCGATGCACTGGTTGAGGAGGGTCGAGCGATCTGGTTCGCCCACACCCGTGGCGCCGAGGAAAAAGACGCGGAGCGCTCAGTCTACTGGGAGATTGGCGTCGAAGCGCCTGAGCTGGAGACCCGACTCGGCGCCTGGATCGCGGAACATCTGCAAGGCTATACCGGTTTGTGCAACATCGAGCTGATCGGCGGTCGGCCGATCGAGGTGCATCTGCGGGGTTCCAACGGCTTTTTCGATTTCTACGGACCGGATTTCCTGCCTGCCTGGGTGGCGTTGGTGGACGGCGAGCCATACGAAATCCCACCGCCGGTCCCTGGCGGATTGGTGATCTCGATCTTCGGTGAGGGCGAACTCGACGCAACGCGACGCGCGATCATCGCCGATGCTGGCGTCGAGTTGCATCCAGACCCGCATTCGACCGATCGGATGGCCATCCTGCGCTGTCATGATAAAGCGACAGGTCTGGCGCTGTGCCGCACGCTTGGTCTAATCAGCCAGACCTGAGTTCTCCCGGTGTCAGAGCCACTCAGAGAGTGGGGATCTGCATCGGATCACGCTTTTTGGGATTATGCCGGTAATAGGCGGCGACATTGCCGATGCGGTTGATGAGGTCTGCCTGGGTGCGTTCGCGGATCAGTTCGATGGAAGTCTCACGTTCATCGCGGTCACCGGCATTGACACGGACCTTGATGAGTTCGTGATGGACGAGTGCGACCTCGATCTCGGCGAGGACGGGTTCGGTAATGCCGTGCTGACCGACGATGACCACCGGTTTGAGATGGTGCACCTGTGTCTTGAGCCAGCGTTTTTGTTTGTCAGTGATGGGCATGTCGGTGCTCTAAATCCTAAATAAATGCGGGCGGTGATGCTCAGTGCGACTCGGGGAGTTGCTCGAGCCCTCTCAGAGCGCCCGTGTCCTGTGCGTCGATCTTGCCATGAAGATCATTGAGTGCGGCCTGCAGGGCCTCCTCAATGACTGGATGATAGAAGGGCATGCGCAGTACTTGCTCGACCGTCAGCCCCTGCTGGATGCACCAGCACAGCAGATGCGCCAGGTGTTCACCGCGTGGGCTGATCATCTCGCCGCCGAGGAGTTTGCCGCTCGCCTTGTCCGCGTAGACGCGGATGATGCCCCTGTTCTTGCCCATGATGAGGGCGCGCCCGACGGGTGCGAGCTTGATCTGGCCGACTGCGGTGGTCTGCGGGTCGAGCGTATTCCAGCGCTGTCCGACGGCACAGATATTCGGATCGCAGAAGTTGATGAGCAGAGGTGTCTTGCGGCGAAACCCTTGGGCTTTACCGTGGGCGGCATTGTAGCCGGCGATTTTGCCCTCGTCGCCAGCTTCGTGCAGCACGGCACGCTCGCCGGTGACGTCTCCGGCCAGGAACACCGGCAAGTCAGCGATCTGCATGCTGTTTGGGTCGAAGCTGGGGATGCCGTGCGCATCGAGCGGTACGCCGAGCTTTTCCAGATCCAGCGTTTCGACATTGGGCCGGCGCCCGATGCTGCACAGCACCCTGTCGACCACGACGCTGTGCTCTCCGGCGCTGACGCGCAGACCTCCGTTCTCCTCGGCGATCTCAGCCGCCTGGCCCAGATGGATCGGGAATTCCTTGCCGATGATCGCGATCGCGGCCTGGTTGACCTCTGGGTCCTGTGCCCCGGCGATCTGTTCGAGCTGGTCGAATCCGGTGATCGTCACACCCAGCCGCGACAGGCTCTGGCCCAGCTCGAGTCCGATGGTGCCGAGTCCGATCACCGCCATGGACGCGGGCAGGTCGGTAAGCTCGAAGATGTCGTCGGTGGTGATGACGCGCTCACCAAACGCCTTCCAGGCCTCCGGCAACACGGGGCGCGAGCCGGTGGCGATGACCACCGCACCGGCGCGGATGCGCTCGCCGGCGACCTCGATCAGGGTCGGTTCGAGGAAGCGGGCATGGTCCTGAATAAAGACATCTTCGGGCAGATCATCGGTGCTGCTGCTAAGCACCCGGTCGACGAAAGTATCGCGCAAGTCCTGGACGTGCTCTAGCGCTTCGGGCACATCAAGCGTCAGGGCTGTTTGTCCGTCGATACCGAACTTGTCGAAATGGGTGCGTCGATGGTAGTCCTCGGCGACCTGGATCATGGCCTTTGAAGGCATGCAGCCGACCCGCGCGCAGGTGGTTCCCGGCTCTCCGCCATTGACGAGGACGAAAGATTTCCCGGCGCGGCGGGCCTGAGCCATGGCATTCAGCCCAGCGGTTCCAGAGCCGATGATGGCGACGTCGACGGTACGTTCTGACACGATGCTCTCCTCAGATTAAGATGGCTGGCGGGGTGGCGAAACCCGTGATCGGTCGCATTCTATCCTGCTGCGGTGATCGCCGCCCAAGACCAATGCTGAAGTATTCGAGACATCAGTGGTTTACCGCGCGCTCAAGCGCGACTAAAATGCCGCGTTTTTGATCTGCTCGAACGCGCCCGCGCCGGAGATCTTTTGAGCACAGCAACCGAACTCAGTTATTCGACCACCCCCGGCGGCGCCCTGACGGGGCGTGTGCGGGTGCCTGGCGATAAATCGATCTCGCACCGCGCCATTATGCTCGCCGCCATCGCCGAGGGCGAGACACGCATCAGCGGCTTTCTCGAGGGGGCCGATGCGCTCGCCACCCTCGCGGCCTTCCGTCGCATGGGCGTCGAGATCGACGGACCCACCGAGGGCTGTTTGAGCGTGCAGGGCGTCGGTCTGCGCGGTCTGCGCGCAGCCGAAGGGCCGCTCGACATGGGCAATTCCGGCACCGCCATGCGTTTGCTCTCGGGGCTGCTCGCCGGACAGTCATTCTCGACCACGTTGATTGGGGATGCCTCGCTGACTCGGCGCCCCATGCAGCGGGTCACGGCACCGCTCGCCGAGATGGGCGCGCGCATCCTCACGAGCGCGCATGGCACGGCACCGCTGACCATTGAGCCGGTCTCCCAGCTTACGGGAATCGACTATCACCTGCCGATGGCCAGTGCGCAGGTGAAATCCTGTCTGATGCTGGCAGGGCTCTACGCCGAAGGAGAAACCTGCATCACCGAGACGGCGCCCACGCGGGATCATACCGAGCGCATGCTGAGCACCTTCGGTTATCCAGTGCGCCGCGTCGGTCAGCGTGTCTGTCTGAGCGGCGGCGGGCGTCTGGTGGGTGGTCGGCTGGACATTCCGGCAGACATCTCATCGGCGGCTTTTTTCCTGGTTGGAGCCAGTATCGCCGAAGGCTCGGATCTGCTGCTGGAGAACGTTGGTATCAACCCGACTCGGGTCGGCGTTATCAATATCCTGCGCGCCATGGGCGCGAATATCGCGCTGATCGACCGCCGCACCTCGGGTGGCGAGCCGGTCGCCGATATTCGAGTCAAATCGGCGCGCCTGCGGGGGATTCATATTCCGCTCGATCAGGTTGCGTTGGCGATCGATGAGTTCCCCGCGCTGTTCATCGCCGCAGCCTGTGCCGAGGGCGAGACCATCCTCACCGGGGCCGCAGAACTGCGGGTGAAAGAAAGCGACCGTATCCAGGTGATGGCCGACGGGTTGACGCGACTGGGCATCGTGGCCGAGCCGCGCCCGGACGGCATCCGCATCTGTGGCGGTCAAATCGACTCGACCGAGCGCCACGGCGCCATCGATGCTCATGGCGATCACCGCATCGCCATGTCCTTTGCGATGGCCGCTCTCCTGGCGCGGGGAGGCATCGAGATCCACGACTGCATCAATGTCGAGACTTCGTTTCCTGGCTTCGCCGCGTTGGCCGCTCGGGCCGGTCTTGGCATCGAGGAGCTGCGCGGGTGAGTCCAGTCATCGCAATCGACGGGCCGTCCGGGACGGGTAAGGGCACACTCGCGGCACTAATCGCGCGTCACCTTGGCTGGCATCTGCTCGACAGCGGTGCCATTTATCGCGCGCTGGGACTTGCCGCAGAGCGTCGCGGGTTGTCTCTAGACAACCCGTCGAGCCTGCAGCCGCTCGCCGAGACGCTGCCCTTGCGCTTCGACTCCGGGAAAGTCTTGCTGGCCGGAGAGGACGTCAGCGAGGCCATTCGCAGCGAAGCGGCTGGGATGGCCGCCTCGCGGGTGGCGGCCCATACGTCGGTGCGTGCGGCGTTGCTTCAGTGGCAGCGTTGCATGGCCTGCGAGCCTGGCCTAGTCGCCGACGGGCGGGACATGGGCAGCGTTGTTTTTCCGCACGCCGCGCTGAAGATTTTTCTCGACGCAAGTCCTGGAATCCGCGCTGAGCGTCGATATAAACAGTTGATGGCAAAGGGATTGGATGCTAACCTCCCGCAACTTGTCGCGGACATTCGCGAGCGTGATGCGCGTGATCGCTCCCGGTCGGCCGCTCCACTGCGGGCCGCCGAGGATGCCGTCTTGGTGGATTCCACCGACATGTCCATCGCTGAGGTATTTGATCGGGTCCTGGAAGAGGTGAGGCGCGTCTTTCCGGAGCTGGTCGTGTAGGGATCGCGAGTAAGATCGCCGCGCTGTCGTCGTTTCGGGCAGCGCGGCGGGCTTGCTTCAACAGGGGGTCGGCGCGGAATGCTCCGGCCTTTTCATTTCATTCATACCCCTCGCTCCGGATGGGGCGGGTGAGCGCGCCGTTCTTCAGGATAATTGGATCTCATGACCGAAAGCTTTGCCGAACTATTTGAACAGAGTCTGACCACCACCCAGCTCCAACCAGGGTCCATCGTTGTCGGTACCGTGATCGAGATCACCGCCGACAACGTCGTGATCAATGCGGGGCTCAAGTCCGAGGGCATCGTCCCGCGCGTCCAATTCATCAGCCCTGAAGGCGTGCTGGAAGTCGCTGTCGGCGATGAAGTGGATGTGGCCCTGGACGCCGTCGAAGACGGCTACGGCGTGACGCGGCTGTCTCGCGAGAAGGCAAAGCGTTTCGCCGCGTGGGACTATCTGGAGAAGGCCTTCGAGAAAGCCGATACTGTCAAGGGTATGATCAACGGCAAGGTCAAGGGCGGTTTCACTGTCGATCTGGGCACCGTGCGAGCCTTCCTGCCGGGTTCGCTGGTCGATGTGCGCCCGGTGCGTGACACCACTTACCTCGAAGGCAAGGAGCAGGAATTCAAGGTCATCAAGCTCGACCGCAAGCGCAACAACGTTGTCGTCTCCCGCCGCGCGGTGGTTGAGGAAGAATACAGCGCCGAGCGTGAAAACCTGCTCAAGAATCTCGAAGAGGGCATGGAGCTCAAGGGTATCGTCAAGAACCTGACCGACTATGGCGCGTTCCTGGATCTCGGTGGTATCGACGGTCTGCTGCACATCACCGACATGGCCTGGCGTCGCGTCAAGCATCCGTCCGAAGTGGTCGAGATCGGCGACGAGATCACCGTCAAGGTGCTCAAGTTCGACCGTGAGCGCCAACGCGTCTCGCTCGGTCTCAAGCAGATGGGCGAGGATCCCTGGGTCAATATCTCGCGGCGCTATCCCGAGAGCACCCGCGTCTTCGGCAAAGTCACCAACATCGCCGACTACGGCTGCTTCGTCGAGATCGAGGAGGGTGTCGAGGGTCTGGTTCACGTCTCCGAGATGGATTGGACCAACAAGAACATCCACCCGAGCAAGATCGTGGCGCTGGGCGACACGATCGAGGTCATGGTGCTGGATATCGACGAGGAGCGCCGCCGCATCTCGCTCGGCATCAAGCAGTGCGCCATGAATCCCTGGGACGAGTTCGCCGTCACCCACAAAAAGGGCGATCACGTCTCCGGCAAGATCAAGTCGATCACCGATTTCGGCATCTTCATCGGTCTCGACGGGGGTATCGACGGCCTGGTCCATCTCTCCGACATTTCCTGGGACGAGGGCGGCGAGCAGGCACTGCGTCGCTACAAGAAGGGCGATGAACTCGAAACCGTCGTCCTCTCGGTCGATCCCGAGCGCGAGCGCATCTCGCTGGGCGTCAAGCAGCTCGACAAGGATCCTTTCTCGAGCTTCGTGGCCCTGCACGATAAGGGCAGCATCGTCACCGGCGTGATCGCCGAGGTCGATGCCAAGGGCGCTACGGTGACCCTGGGCGAAGGTGTCGAGGGCTATCTGCGCGCCTCCGATATCTCGCGCGACCGCGTCGAGGACGCCCGCGCCGTGCTCAAGTCCGGGGAGGAGATCGAAGCCAAGTTCATGGGTGTGGATCGCAAGAACCGTACGCTGTCGCTTTCCATGAAGGCCAAGGATCATGAGGAAGAGCAGACGGCGATGAAGGGCTACTCGCGTGACGCCTCCAGTGGGACCGCCACGCTTGGTGACATCCTCAAAGAGCAGATGGAAGAGGCACAGCGCGGAAACTGACAGGCGACCAGCCTGATAAAGATACGGGATCCGACACTGGTCGGATCCCGATGATTTTTTCCAGGAGTCGAAACTGATCACCAGGCCCTTACGGGCAGAGCCTCACGGCCCAGCAAGTGGAAAGCCTGCACTTATTTCCGGCGGCTGCGTTGTCGCAGCCGCTATTCCTCCCCGACCTGAAGGACGGGGTTTCTCGCGGAGGAACTGATGACAAAATCGGAGCTGATCGACATTCTGGCCGCTGAGCAAGATCATCTTCCCTACAAAGATGTCGAAGAGGCCGTCAGAAAGGTTCTCGAACGCATGAGCACCGCGCTTGCATCCGGTGAGCGGATCGAGATTCGCGGATTCGGAAGTTTTTCACTGCATTACCGTCCACCACGCATTGGGCGCAATCCCAAGACGGGCGACTCCGTCGCGCTCGCCGGCAAGTACGTACCGCACTTCAAGCCCGGCAAAGAGCTTAGGGATCGCGTGAATAACGCCTTTCAGAACACGCTACAGTCCGAGCCAGCCGTGCACGACGAAGAGTCACTCGAGCGCGCGCCCTACGCACTCGCCCGTTGAACGCCTGACTTTCCCAACTGGCGTCGCCGACTGCGACGCCAGTCCTTGTCTCAGCGGGCTGTCTGTCAGAACCTGAAGCACCCAGCCAACGCGCCTGAACGCACGACGCTTGAATTCACAGCGTGCTGGAATGTGCAACCCGCTTGAGTGCAACACAAGAAATCATGCCTCTGGATCCTGATTGTCTGGCCCAGCTCAAATTACGTCAGCAACCTTTCGATGACGTTCCGAGTGAGGCGTTTCTCTACAGCGATCCCCTGCTCGAGAGTCTGATCGAGACGGCCTCGCGTGCGCTGATGTCGCCGGGCGCAATCGTCGTGCTGGCCGGGGCTTCAGGGTCGGGACGCAGCATTCAGTTGATGCAGCTGCTCGGCGCACTTGATGACGGTTTTGAGCTGATTGCTTTTCGTGGTCGCCCCAACATCGCCTTCGATGTCATTGATGCCACGATTCGCAACCACCTGCGCGCCGGGGGATTGGAGAGTGCACAGCGCTCATTGGCCGACCTGCTCGCGGCCCTTGCGCACCCTGTGGTGCTCGCCATCGATGATGCCCACCTCATCGGCGGCGAGAGTATCCGCCAGCTATTGCGCATCCGTGGCCAAATCCTTGAGTCCGGAGGGCAGGGGCTGCGTCTGATCTTGATCGGTGATCCGTCCTTCAGCCGCGCTAGCCTGCCGCTACCCGATCCGTTCGACGATGCGCAAGTGGTGCGCTTGAATCTACGCCCCTTCAATCTGGAGCAAGCCGGTGCCTATCTGCGTCATCGACTGCGCATCGCCGGCATCGACGATCCCGAGGCTTTTCTGACATCGGGTGATATCGCCGTACTCCAGACCAACAGCAAGGGTCTACCAGATGCGCTCAACAAAAACGCTAACGTCTGGCTGGCACGCCGGTGTCGCCGCGTCGGTAGTTTTGCACACAATGTTGCTGGCAAACTCGTTGGGGTAGTGGGTGCCAAGACGAGCACGTCGCGCGTTGATGAACCCCCGGATGATCCGCTTCGGACGCTGGTCGATGCTGGCGTGGAGCTGCCGGAAGGGATTTTGGAGCTAGAGAGCAAGCCTGATGACGATCCGCAACTCGCACGATTTCTGCTCGGAGAGGATGCGCTGCAAGAGCATGAAAACTTCCAGCAGATCCTTGCACGAGTACGCAGCCATCAGTTGAGTCAAACACCGACACCGACACCGACACCGACTGCCGATCCGCCAACCGCTCAGGTTTCTGGCTGGAACCGACCCTGGCTCATCCCGCTCATCCTCGTTATCGTCGTGTTGTCTATCGGGCTTCCGGTGGGATTTCAGCTCATTGGCCGCCCATCCGGTGGAGTGCCAGAGGGCGCGATAAAAGCACCGCGGGTGACGGATACGCTAGAGACTGCGCAAGCGCGGCCCGGGCTGCCGTCGCAAGCGGTGAGCGAACCCATTGTCGATCGCTCGCCGACCGAGCCAGCGCTTGCTCAAAACGCGGATGACATGCCCGAGCCGAGCGTGGATGGGCCATCCAGGCGTGCCACGCCGTCGGCGCCGGAGGCGATCATCGCGCCGCCCAAAGACGCCTCCCCGATGCAGGACGATCTCGCTTGGCTCACCCGCCAGGCCCCCGAGCGCTTCACGATCCAGCTCGTCGCCGCGCGCGATCTGGAAACCGCACAGACATTTCTCGCACGCCACGATCTGAGTGGTATCCACTACATCAAGACCCGCAGCTATGTCATCGCCCTGTTAGGCAGTTTCCCCAGCCGGGCGCTGGCCTCGGCGCTCCTGCCAGAGCTGCCCCAGGCAGTACGCGAGAATGGCCCCTGGATTCGCACCATTGGCTCAGTTCGCGAGTCATTGCCCTGAAGACACGAACCTGACGATTCGACGCATCAATGATAGATCCATTGCTGGGTTTTTCCGCACCGACCCGGCTCTTGCGTCTGGCTCTGTGCGATCGGATGCAGGAACGGCCAGCATCCCTCTGCCCTAAAGTTTTTGAAACCCGTGCCGTTAGTGCATTCACACACCCAGGAGAGGCATCAATGCAAGGCAATCGGGATATCAATGATGCGCGTGGAACCGCAGCGCTCTCCAACACGCATGAAGACGCCTCCAGGCGCTTGACCCTGTCCGGACTGACGGCGGGTTTTCTGCCAGCGTTCCGTCATCGCGAGACTGGTGAGGTGAGACTGTGCGGGTTGCTCGACGGCCATCTGCTCGATGATCTTCCGGATCAGTGGGTCATCGAACGTGATCGCAAGGGTCGGCCGAGCGCGCTGGCTCATGCGATCGAAGCGGGGTTTCTGCGCGGCATTGCGTTCTGGGCACTGGGAGACTTCAGTCGTCCCACGCTGGATGGATGATTCACTCGACGCTTGAGTGAGCGACACGACTATGGGCACGAATACAGTATCCGATAGACGGCTCCATCCAAGGTTACCCTTAGAGGTTGAGGTCGAGTTGTACCGATCGGGCGTTCCGATGTGCCTCGCCCGTACCGAAGATCTCAGCCATGGCGGGGTGATGCTGTTGCTCGAAGAACCCGACCGTCCAGCGATCGGTACGATGGTTCAGGTGCGTGTGTGCGGATTCGTAGGTGGCGAATGCCCCCCTATGGTTAAAGCGGCGGTCGTGCGTCACACCGTTGAAGGCGTGGCGGTCCGGTTTGTGGACAGTGCCGGGTTCTGAGGGACCGTCTCTTCGGACTGTGGGGTTGCCGTCTGCCTCTTTGAACCAACGCGCTCCTCGGTGCCTGCTCGGGTGCGAGCGCGCCTCCGAGTGACTGTCTGTCCACTCCGCAGCGGGCGGGGGAGACGCTAAAATCCGATTGCTGAGGCCAAGATGTCGGTTCGCTCACAGACTTGACAGCGCGCGGCGCGATGCCAGCCGACGTGCCCATCGATGCTGCTAGACTAGATGCCTATTGCGTTTTGAACGGCCTGCGACGATCACGGTGGCGCGCTCGCCCGCATTGCCGATAGCTCAAACCTGTCACGGAAGCAAACGATGCAGCACATCTCTGAGGAATTGGCGTTACTGGCCGAACTGGAACTGACGCGCGATCTAACCGACGCCGCACGCACTGAACTCGCCAGCCATTGTCGGCTTGAAGATATCGCCACCAAGAAGCGCTTTAATGTCTCCGACTCGCGCACCGATCGGTTGTTTCTCGTCGACGGCCATGCTGTGCGTCTGTCGCATGGTGTGGGTGAGCGCTTACAGTCCTTTCGGGGGCTGAGCGAGCCTGTCGATCTGTTTGGTGACAGCGCTGGGCCGCAGGATTGCTGCGTCACCGAGACGCCTTGCACCCTGCTGCGGATTGACACCGCCGCGCTCGCCGATGCACTGTCGAGCGGCCTTGAGGTCAGCGATATCGAACTCGACGCGACCGAAGGGGATTTTCTCTCCGAACTCTATCAGCTCATCAACAACAATCTGCTGACGCTGCCGGCCAGACCCGAGGTCGCGCTGAAGATCCAGGAGTTGACCAACGATCCCGATACCGGAATCGAGGCACTGACCGAGATCATTCAGGCCGATGGCACCATCGCCGGGGCCTTGCTGCATGCCACCAACAGCCCGCTGTTTCGCGCCGCCAAGGAGATCAAGTCGATTCGCGACGCAGTGGTCAGGTTGGGCTTTCGCAACACGCGCATGCTGGCGGTCAATCTGGCGCTACGCCAGACGTTCAAGGCCAATCATGCAGTGACACGCGAGGCCATGGAGACAGTCTGGGCGCACGCGGTGCTCCGTTCGGCCTACAGCTACATCATCGCCGATCGTCTCAAAGTGCTAGATCGCGAGCGTGCGCTCCTGGCTGGATTGATTGCTGACATCGGCGCGGTTCCCATCATTGAGTTTATCGAGATGCGCGATACGCACCCAACTCCGGAGTCGATCAAGATGCTGGTGGCGAAACTCTCCGATATTACCGGAGTCTTGGTCATCAACTATTGGGGGCTCGGCGATGATCTGGTCGCGGTCGCCGAGCATCAGAACGACTGGGCGTATCGCGCCGCAGCGCCCGACTATGCGAGTATCGCGATGGTCGCGCGCTGGGCGCTCCTGCACGATGAGGGCGGCCCTCATCCGGATGCCGCAGAGGTGGCGGCTTTCGCAACGCTCGGCATCGACCCGCCCGCGCCAGGTGAACCGATTGCCATGCTGGCCGACAGCGCTGAAGCACTCAAATCGCTAAAATCCATGTTTAGCGCATGATGGACACGCACGGTGCGGCATTGCTATTTCGATCAGGGTTTATCGGTACCGCGACAAGGAGCATTAAGGCGTGACATCGCCAACTCTCGCAACGCTGATCAAGCAGGCCGACCGCTTGCTGGCGATGCCGCGCGTGGTCGGCGAGGTGCTGCGCCTGCTAGACGATCCCAATAGCGCCCAAGCTAAGATCGCCAAACTCCTGGGGCAGGATCCGGCTCTGGTCGCCATTGTGCTACGCCTGGCCAACAGCGCGGCATTTGCCCCAGCCCGCAGCGTCGATTCGGTTGAGCGGGCCCTCATGTTGCTGGGCCGCGACCCACTGCGCCGACTCCTGATTGCCGGCGCGGTAACTCAAGCCTGCGAGCGCCTGCCAACCCAAACCCTGCTGCCGCTGGAACTATTCTGGCGTCATTGCGCCTATTGCGCGACCCTGGCGCGACTGCTCGCCGAGCAACGCGCGCCAGAGTATGCCGCAACCGTCTTTCTCGGCGGTCTGCTGCATGATCTCGGTCTGCTGATCCTGTTTACACAAGCGCCGGACGCCTCGCACACTGCCTTTCTGCGCAGCTTGAGCGATCCGGGTTTCTGCTCCCCGCAGGACGCCGAGCGCGCGGAGCTGGGGTTCGATCATGCTGAGCTGGGCGGCGCCCTGGCCGAGCACTGGGGGCTGCCCGAGAGCCTGTGCGTGTGCTTGCGCTACCATCACGCGCCGGCACAGGCCCCGCAAGCCTTGCGCATACCGGTCGCGCTGGTCCACGTAGCCAATTCACTCGCGCATCTCGCCGAGCTCGATTCACGCGATCTGCGCGACGCCCCGCCGATAGAGCCAGACGCATTGGCCAGTCTCGACATCGCACCCGTGATGCTGCTCGACCTGATTGAGCAGGCGCAGTCTCAGGTACTCGCAGTCGAGGCCCTGAGAAACCCCGGTTTGGCGCACTAAGCCCAAGCGTTGCCGTCATGCGTGACCTGTAACATAAAATCGGGCGCTACGCCGGCGCCGATGGGTGTCGCGGCTATCTGGCGAAGGCCGCGATGAGGCTGTAGCAGATGCGGGCGTCCTCGGACATATCGAGGAAATTCAGGGTCCGCCCCTGCCACGCCTGGAAATCGTAACCCTGATCGATGTGCTCCATATCACGAAAGCCCATGCTCCAGTCGGCAAAGACGCGCGTGCTGATCTGGCCTTGGTAGACGGTGCGGATACTGTGATGGCGAGGGTCTCGCTCGATGCGTTCGACCAGGCTCTGAATCTGCGGTTGTTGGCCTTCCAGCATCTGCATGAACGAGCCGTTGAGATAGAGCAGAAAGCCGGTGATGCCCCACTCGCGGTTGTAGGTGCGTGAGTGCTTGAGCAACTGGCTCAGTTCGTCCTGATTCATGGGATGAGTGGCGAGGCTTACATAGAGGATGGTGTAGAGTCGGCCCTGCATCTCGGAAGGCGGATTCGTGGCCTGCTTATCGAGCAACTGCAAGAAGTCCTCGGCAGGCATCGGACGGTGTAACAGAAAGCCCTGTACGCAATCGCAGCCGATATCGCGCAGATAGGCGAGCTGGCACTCGTTCTCGACACCTTCGGCGACCACCTCGAGCTTCATGGCGCGGGCCATACTGCTGACGGCTGAGACGATCGCCTTGCTGTCGTGGCTTGAGTCGATACCGCTGATGAACTCGCGATCGATCTTGAGTGTGCGTACCGGGATGCGCAGCAACTGCGAGAGCGAAGAATAGCCGGTTCCGAAATCATCCACGGCGACGCGCAATCCCAGCTCGGCTAATTGATTCAAAATGCGCAGACTCACGGCCACATCGCTCATCAGCGAGGTTTCGGTCAGTTCCAGCAGGACACGGGCCGGATCGGCACCGGTATCGGCCAGATCCGCCTTGCAGCTATCCACCAGTGTCTCGTCATTGAGCTGACGCGCCGAAATATTGACGCTCACATAGGGTGCCTGATCGCCGTGCCGGGCCATCCAGGCTGCTTGAGCCAGACAGGCCTGACGGAACACCCACCTGCCAATCGCAATGATGGAGCCCGTCATCTCGGCAATCGGGATGAAGTCTGCCGGGGCGATTTCGCCCGTAGGAGGATGCCAGCGCAGCAACAGCTCGGCACCGCGGATCTGCCGGTTCTGCGTATCGAGGATCGGCTGAAAAAACGCCTGAAACTCTTCGCGTGTGAGCGCTAGACGCAATCCCTTGGCGATGTCGTGGCGCTGAAGGACTTGGGTATTGATTTCATTGTAGAAGAATCGCCAGCCGTCGCGTCCTTGTTCCTTGGCGTTGTACATTGCCGCATCGGCATCGCGCAGTAGATCATCGGCGCTGTGCGTAATGCCATTGCCCATGGCCAATCCGATACTCGCGGCCATCAGCAGCCGATGGCTCTGAAGCTCAAAAGGTGCGCGCAGCATGCCGATGATGCGCTCGGCCAAGACGGTGATGTCTGAGGGCGAGTCGACCTGATCGCACAGGATCACAAACTCGTCGCCGCCGAGGCGCCCGACGGTATCGCCGGGGCGCACCTGTTCGAGCAGACGCTTGGCGACGTCCTTGAGCAGTTCGTCGCCCGTGGCATGTCCATAGCTATCGTTGACGAGCTTGAATCCGTCGAGATCGACGAACAGCAGGGCGACGCTGTGCCCTTGAATCGTGGAGCGCTGCAGTGCGCGAGTAAGCCGCTCGTGGATCATGGTGCGGTTGGGCAGCCCGGTGAGTGAATCGTGTGAGGCGCGCCAGAGCAGTTCGTTCTCGACCATCTTGCGGTCGGTGATGTCACGCAGTGTCGCGACCAGGATCCACTCTTCGCCACTCTTGAAGCGCGAGATCGAGACCTCTGCAGGGAACCTTGAGCCGTCCTTGCGCACTCCAGCGACATCGCTGCGTATTCCCATGCGGCGCTCAGTCTCCGAGCCTTCCAAGAATCCCCGCAACTGATCGACATGCTGCTTGCGAAATTCCGACGGCACGAGATCGTGGATCGATCGGCCGATGATCTCTTGCATGCGATAACCAAAGATTTCGCCAGTGCGACGGTTCGCCTCGATGATGGTGCCTACGTCGGTGACCGCGATCACTGCGACGTCCGCCATGGCCAAGATTCTGTAGGAGGCATGCTGCTGGAGACTCAGGCTGCGGGTGTCGATGCAGGCCAGCGTGTAGCCGGTCATCGTCTCACTCCCGTGCAGCATGGGTTCGGCGAACACCATGAGGCGCTTGAGCCGGCCATCGGCCAAGCGCGCGGTCAGCGTTCCGCTCCATTGCGGCATGCGCGCCAGCGAGGGCATGATCGCTGTCAGCGCGTCGGTGTCCTCCCACAGTTGCGCGATCGGCATACCCCCCAATTGCCGGTCGTCGGCAAATCCCCAGAGTCGCAGCAATGTGTGGTTGACGAAGGTGATGCGTCCGGCATCGTCGATGCCGGCCAAGGCAATCGTGAAGGCGTCATCGTCCGAGACGCCATCAGGCGCGTTCTTGCTATAGCGCTCTGGAATCATGGGCGGGGGCGAGCCGAAATGCTTGACGATGCGCAAGGCACCGTTGAAATCGCAGCGCGAGCGATTGAGAGCTGTGACATGACATGGCGCTTCCAGTAAAGGCGGCAATAATAGGATTGTCTAACCAAAAATTATTCTCATGCAGTTTCGTGGCTAACAAGTCCGCGCGCAACAGTAGTCATAAATCGCTGCCTCAGTCCCGGCGCTGATCCGCCAGTCCTGTCAGTGTCCAGAGTTGCTCCAGCTCGGCGCGCAGCGCGGCGACCTCGGTCTCCAGCACCACGATGCGATCGTTCTGGGGCGGGGGCGTCTCGCGCGAGCGTCCAACCGGCGCAGCAGCAAGGGCTTCGAGCACTTCTGGGGCCGGTTTACCGCAGAGCAGGTGGGCGAAGCGTTGCTCGCGCCTGCCGGGTGGGCGCGGCAGCTCGACTGCCAGTGCAGGGTTGCGCTCGATCAGACCTTGGAGCGTGCTGGCGACGGCGTCGAGATCACGAAACTCTGCCAGACGCGCGCCATTGGTGCGCAGCTCCCCCGGCGTCTGCGCCCCGCGTAGCATAAGAACGCACAAAACTGCCTGCTCCTCGCGGCTGAGAAAGAAGGTCCCGACGAGTTTGTGGTCGTAGCGCTCGGTACGACCGCTGAAGCTCGCATGCACTAGCCCTTTGTCGCGTAGTTGGTTAAGGGTATGCCCGACCTCGCCTGGGGTCAGGTTCATCACCGGCTGGCGTGCGCTCTTCTGATTGCAGGCGCTGACCAGACCGTTGAGCGTGAGTGGATACTGGTCCGGCGTAGTGCGCTGCTTCTCCATGAGACAACCGACGACGCGGGCCTCGATTGGGGTCAGCAAGGCATCGCTGGGGCTGGAATCCTGATCGATCGTCATGTGCGTTGCGTTCTCGTTGGGTGAATTCCGGAGTGGTCAGTGGTCAGTGGTCAGTGGTCAGTCGATGCGAACAGACTACAACGCATCATGGCAAGCGCAAGTGTGGGTTTCGGTCGTCGGCGGCAGGCCGCGCGCCGCTGCCCGGAGCCAGTGCAGAATCTCGTTGCGGCCGCCGCATCCGAACAGGCGCGCCAGCTCGCTGGTGGAGCGAAATTGATGCCCTGCAGCGACCAGGAGCGCGGCGTCATGTGTCGGGATGACGCCCGAGCGCAGTCGCGCGCCGAGGTAGCGGCGGCACAGCTCGGCCAGGAGTGGCAGAGTGGTCTCCAGTCCGCGATGGCCTTCGGTGAAGGCGTTGAGTTCGTGCAGATCCTCACCGTCATCGATGTCGTTAGCGTCCGGCAGCCGCGCGATGAGCGCAACCGCAAGCGCCGGATCAAGCGCGCGCAGCGGTCCGGCCAGGAGCGTCACCAGGCGTGACCGGAGTCGACGTCGCGCGGCGTCCAGAAAACGCTCCCCGGCGGGACTGGTCGCTGCGAGCACGACCACCGCATGCTCCCCGCTCGCGGCGTTGCGGCTGGCACCGATCTGGACCGGGACATGGCCGCAGGCGCCCCAGAACGCCAGCAGCTCTGGCGTCGCGCCGAAGCTCGCACCGACCAGGTCGAATCCGCCCGCATAGGCATCTTCAACGAGCGCCGCGAGCAGCATGCGTCC
Source organism: Thiorhodococcus sp. (assembly GCA_029257385.1). Taxonomy (GTDB): domain Bacteria; phylum Pseudomonadota; class Gammaproteobacteria; order Chromatiales; family Chromatiaceae; genus Thiorhodococcus. The sequence goes on along the minus strand of JARIBS010000091.1, from coordinate 26,931 downwards.
GAGACCGCGTCCCCGAGCGGTTGGATGGACGGCGATCCGAATGACCCGCAGATAGCGATAGGCGGGTGCCTGTAAAAGCCCGGCATGTGCCGAGAGGGTCTGCGGCAGGAGGTGCCCACGCGGTCGCCGCTGTCCGCGATAGATGGCCTCGCGCAATGCGCTGTCGTTCATTCCGCCTTCCTCGGCGGCCAACAGGGTCGCGACGATATGCCCCTGGTGGCGCAGTGCCAGAATGCGCACATTGGCCCCGTCGAGCAGGATGCGCAGATCCATGGGCCGGGTCTGATAGTGAGCCTGCACGAGCAGGCCGAACAGCTCGCTGAGGGTCGCCTCGTCGTGCGCCAGCGCCGACTGTTGGATGCGCTCGCACGTGCATCGCGCTGGCTCGGCGGCGGTGCTGGCGCTGTCTGGCGCGGGTGCGGCATCGAGCAGCAGGGCGCGGAAGGTCAGCGACTCCAGCGGATCGTCTGACGCCCAACGGATCGGCTGCTCCAGGGTCAGTGCGCGCCAGTCCGGGGTGGTGCGATCGAGCGTGGCCCGGAAGCGGATGTCAAAGCCCCGCCCGGTGCCTTCATAGCCATGGACCGTCGTCGCGAAGACGATGCGCCCGTAGTCCGCGAGCATGGATTCCAGGAGCGGCGCCGGGATGCCCGCAGCCTCGTCGACCAGCAGTAGATCGGCGGGCGGGCGCGCATCGACCAGCTCGGCCGGAGACCAGAATTGCAGATCGCTGAGCGTCCGGTCCGTCTCGATGCCCGCGCGTCTGGACTCCGTCAAGACACGCTCGGCGTGTCGATAGAGTGCATCGACCGACACGCGGGCAGGTGCGGTGACTAGAATCCGCCGTTGGCCTTCGAGCAAGAGCCGCCCGGCGGCGAGTCCCAAGGCCGCGCTTTTGCCGCGCCCACGATGGGCGCTGAGGACCAGCGGTCGACGCGCACGCCCATGCGCCGTCTTGAGGATGAGGTCGACGGCGCGACGCTGATCGGGCGTGGAGAGATCGGTTGGGTTCTGCCGAGTTTCGGGAGGCTGGTCCGCGAGGTCTAAGCGATCGGCGCAGTCGTCTGAGTGCTGCTCGATCCTGAGTATGTTCCGATCTTGTTCGAGCACCCGGACCAGGCGTGCGAGAAAATGTCCGCTCAAGGACTCGGGTGCATGTGGCCAGACGGCGATACGCTCGGTTTGGGGATCGGGCAGAGCGGGCCAGTCGGCCAGGGGCGGTGTCACAAGTATCAGGAGGCCGCCACCCTTGATCGCGCCGGCTGCAGCACCAAAAGCGTCTGGATCGAAACCGCCGTGGGCGTCGTAGACGAGCAGATCCAGATCGCGTCCGAGCAGTTGGGCCGCGGCCCGTAGCGCGAGCATGGCCGGTGCCGACTCGTCACCGCCGAGCCAGATCGGCGACAGCTCGGGGAGCGCGGCGAGCATGTGGCGTGCGGCGTCTCGGGTCCAGGTCGTATCGCCGCTCAGGAGTATCGTCAGACGATGGTTGGTGCGGCGCGCATCCACCAGCAGCCGGCGCAAGGACACCGGCGACAGCGCGCGATCGAGACCTGCGCGCGGAGACGCCGGTGCTCTCAAGGTGTCATCGATCCGGTGACGGGGACAAAGCGCACCGGCAAGAGATCGCGCCGGACCAGTTCGCCGTTCGCGTCCTTGGTGAACAGCGCGAGCTGCTGAACGCTGTCCGCACTGCCCACGGGCATGACCAGGCGCCCGTCTGGGGCGAGCTGATCGATCAGTTGCCGTGGAATGTGCGGCGCCGCAGCCGTGAGAATGATCCCATCGAAGGGCGCCGCCTCCGGCCAGCCGAGCCAGCCGTCGCCCGAGCGGACATGCGCGCGATCATAGCCGAGGGTTGCAAGTGCCAGGGCTGCCCGCTCGGCCAACTCGGGGACAATCTCGACTGAGTAGACCTCCACGCCCATGGCCGCGAGGACGGCGGCTTGATAGCCCGAGCCGGTTCCCAGCTCGAACACACGGTCGCCAGGGCTGAGCGCGAGCAGTTGGCTCATGATGGCGACGATATAGGGCTGCGAGATGGTCTGGCCCGCACCGATCGGGAGCGGTGAGTCACGGTAGGCGAATGCGCGCTCGTGCTCGGGAACGAAAGCGTGCCGGGGAACCTCGCGCAGCGCCTGCTCGACCTTGGGGTCGAGCGCAGAGAAGCCCAGTTCGCGCGCAGTGGCGTGGACGCCGGCCTGGATCTGATTGATCAACTGGTTGCGTTCTTCAGTCATGTCGTTGTCCGATGCACAGGCCGGGATGGAGCCGACCAGGGTGAGTAGGCACGCGGCCAGGATGGCCGCGCGGAGCGTCGATCGATGGTCTCGATCAAGCATGTGTTCGGTCCTCCAAATGAGACGGAAGGATCATCGGGGCAGCCTATTTGAAGAGCGATTCGGCGGCCTGCAGCAGGGCGTTGGAATCTGCTGGAGTGGCCTTCTCGCCGCCGATCGGCGTGGTCGGCTCAAACAGCTCGCAGAAGTTCGCGCGGGCCTTTTCGACGATCCGCTCGACCCCCGGCTCCATGCACTCGGCCGCCCGGCCGGGGGCGTAATGGCGGCAGTTGCGGCAGCAATGCGTCGGCTTGTCGCAGCCCAGGCAGGTGGATTCTCGCCCGTAGTCGAGCTTGCTCAGCGCGCGCGCGCAGTTCCAGCAATGACCAAGAATGTCCTCCGGCATCTCGCGCCCCTTGAGTCTGAGGATAGACAGGACTTACTCAGATTGTTCAGGATTCGCCGGGTTTTTCAAGCTGGGCGGTGGTGGATGGGGCGCCAACCCCGCGTGACACCGCGCGGCGGTGTCACGCGGGGTTGGCGGTCACCATTAAAGCGAAAAAAGGCGCTTTAATGGTGTGTCCAGTCAAGTCAGGGCGTGATCTGAATGGTGGTGCCATCGCGCACCAGGCCCCAGATCTCATCCATTTCGTGGTCCTGTACGGCCACGCAACCCTGTGTCCAGTCGCGGCCGACATACTGACGGCGCATGCTTTCGGATTGGACGTAGCCGGGCATGCCGTGAATCATGATCATACCGCCTGGTTTGTAGCCTAACTGTTGGCTGACTTGGCGGTCACGGGCGTTGGGATAGGAGATGTGGATCGCCTTGTAGAAATTGCTTCTTGGATTGCGCCAGCTCAGCTGATAACTCCCTTCGGGCGTGCGCTGATCGCCCTCACGGAATTTGTGACCGACTGGTGAACCGCCAAGCGCGACGCGGTATTCGCGCACCACCTGACCGGCGCTCATCAGTTCGAGCTTGCGTTGAGACTTCTTCAGAACCACCCGGTCGACCGGACCGTTGTTGACGACCTTGGCCGTTGGCGGAGCGCTCGCGCAGGCGCTGAGTCCTAAGACGCTGGCCAGGGCGAGGGCCAATAGACGGCCTGTTCGTGATGGCGACAATGACGCCGTGAAGGTCGATCCAGAAGGTTGTGCGTGTTGCGTGTCGAAGGTCATGGGCCAAGTCCTAAAGCATGGGTCTAGTTGCGGCGTTCCCGTCGTGGCATGTGGGCGGTGCAACCAAACGTATTAGCGATAAAGCTGTTCGCAATCAACGTCAGAAAGTTTATGTAAGCACATGAGAAAAATCTATCTTTGATTTGACCTCGATACTGACTGACTCAGGCGTCCGGCGGACGCCGCAGTACGAAGCGACAGCGGCACCTTGCGCTCTTGCGGCCCATGTCGCGCTCAAAAGCTAGGCAGTACACGCAGGAACAGCGTCTTGAGATAGGCGGTCTCGGGGATCGCCGGGTGCACCGGATGATCTGGGCCTTGCTGGCCGACTTCCAGTAATTGGAGACTGCGCCCGGCACGGCGCGCAGCCTGTTGCACGGTGCGCAGAAAGACGTCCCGGCCCATGTGAAAGGAGCACGAGGAGGTCACCAGCAGTCCGCCCGGCTCCAGCAGTTCCATCGCGAGGCGATTGAGGCGCTGATAGGCTTGCGTGCCGTCGGTTTCGTCTTTACGGCGCTTGATGAAGGCGGGCGGGTCGAGAATGATGGTGTCGAAACGCTGATCCTTATCACGCAGCGAGCGCAAGACCTCAAAAGCATCGCCCTGTAAACAGCCGACCCGCTGGTCGAGCTGATTGCGCGCGGCATTGTCTGCGACGCGCTCCAGAACAGCGTGAGAGCTGTCGACACAGGTCACTTGCGAGGCGCCCAGTGCTGCGGCCCTTAAGCCCCAGGCGCCGATGTAGCTGCACACATCAAGCACCCGCTCGCCGACGCCATAGCGGGCGAGCCGGGCGCGGTTCTCGGCCTGATCGAAGAACCAGCCGGTCTTCTGTCCGCTCAGCGGCGAGACGCTAAACTCCAGCCCGTGCTCAAGCAGTATCGTGTCATCCTCCGGCGAACCCAGGATCGTCTCGACGCCCTGATCGAGACCTTCCAGTTCGCGCACGGCGGTGTCGTTGCGCAGCACAATCGCTTTAGGGCGAATCACCTGCTCAAGCGCGGCGAGAATCTCTGCGCGTACGCGCTCCATCCCGGCGGTGGTGATCTGCACCGCTAGCAGATCCTGGTAGCGGTCGACAATCAGGCCCGGTAAACCGTCGCTCTCGCCGAAAATGAGGCGGTAGAAAGGACGCTCATAGAGTCGCTCGCGCAGACTCAGCGCATCGTGAATGCGCTTGAGCCAGAGGGCTGGACTGAGCGGTTGATCGGGGTCGCGGCTGACAATGCGTGCGCACAGCAGGGCGCGCGGATTGACGTAACCGTGCCCGATCCAGCGCTCTTGACGACTCAATATCGCCACCGGCTGTCCAGGCTCGAGCGTTTTCAAAGGGGTCGACTGGATATCGATCTCGTTGCTGTAGATCCAGCAGTGACCGGCGAGCAGACGACGCTCCTGGTCTTTGCGCAGGATGAGTGGCTGAGTCTTCATGTAGCTTTCCGATTGGGGGAGAGACTGTCTATCCAAGACTATCAGAACCGATACTCGCAGACCGCCTCTGCGACATGTGCACTGGCGTTAGCTCGGCGTGTCGGAGTTTAGTAGATCCAAGGAATGAACTTGCGTACCCGGTGCGCATACTCGGCATATTCTGGGTGACGCTCGCTCAGCCAGGCTTCCTCCTTGCCCGCTTTGTAATCGAAGAAGACGAAGCCGAGCGCCAGGATCAGCAGATGGCTGAGGCTCAGCGTGTAGAGCGCCCAGCCCAAGGCTGCGAAGAGCTGGCTGCTATAGAGTGGATGGCGCACCCAAGCGTAGATGCCGTGCTGGACGAGCTGGTTATGATCGACCGGGTAGGGCAGCGGCGTCAGATATTCGCGGATGTTAAACGAACCCAAGGCGGCGAAGATGATCGCGACCGTGCCGAAGACCACCAGTGCGCTCCAGCGCACCGGGGCGAGTGCGTCCAGCATGCGCTCGCCGATGAACGGACTCCACACCGGCGCGAAGATGAACACGATGATGAGCACGAATTGCAGCGCGACGAGATACTCGCCGCGCTTGCCTTTGAGGAAATGGAGCGATGGCATGCTGGGTTCCTTGAGTTGGGCCGACGACGCGGTTGGTTCGAGCGGTGCCGGCACCTCGCCCCCTGCCGTCAGCGCAGACCGGCGAACGGTGCGCATCGGAGCGTGTCGAGCTATCGGCCCGCCAGGTTGCTGATCGTCCATGGAAGCTGCCAGAATACAGACGCAGCGACGAAGATCGAAGAGGCGTTGAGCCGGATCTAAACACAAGCGCCGCACTCCTCACCACACCGACATTAAGCCAACGACCGCACAGCCTCGCACAACGCACGATACCCCGATCCATGCTTAAAAATCTCTTCGCGTCTTTCTCCGCTCTTGGTCTATTCATGGGGGTTTTGTTCCTGTGCGGCGCTCTGACCCCTTCTCTTTTGCCAAGGGTGCCGGCAGTCCAGGGCCTCTTGTGCGGCTTTGCCTTTGCGGTTGGCTATGGTGTGGGCAAGGGGTTGCATTTTTTGTGGTGGCTGTTGGAGTTTAAAGACCTTTCAGGTCGAGCCAAACAGGTTGCCGTTTGGATCATGCTGATCCTGTCGGGCTGTTTGACGATTTACACGTTCAACCGCAGTGCGGTTTGGCAAAACTCCATCCGTCAACAGATGGAAATGCCAGATGTCGAGAGCGCCTACCCTTGGATGGTGGCTGGCATCGCGCTGGTCGTGGCATTCGTTCTGATCATGATTGTACGCGTGATTATGCGACTGTCGGCGTTGACCAGCGCAGTCCTGGCGCGCTTGCTGCCACGGCGAACAGCGATTGCCCTGGGCGCTGTTATCGTGACAGTGCTGGTCTATACGCTGGTAAACGATTTCATCATTCAAAAGGCATTACGGGCCGCCGACACTGTTTTTGCGGCTGTCGATCAGGCCGTTGATGAAGGAGTCAGCGCACCGACGCATGCATTTGCCTCTGGCGGGCCAGGCTCTGTCGTGGCGTGGGGTGACATCGGCACCAACGGCAAGGCTTTTCTGACACGCGGCCCGAACCAGGCCGAGATCGCCGCCTTTACTGGCCGCGACGCGATGGAACCCGTGCGAGTGTATGCGGGCTATGGATCCGGCGATGACTTTGAACAACGCGCCGCTGTCGCGCTTGAGGATCTGATCAATTTAGGCGGGTTTGATCGGTCCGTCCTAATTGTCGCCATCCCCACCGGCACCGGTTGGCTCGATCCTGCCGCGGTAGAGCCGGTCGCCTATCTGCATGGCGGCAATCTGGCCATTGTGGCGGCTCAATATACCTATGTGCCAAGCTGGCTATCGATCTTGGTGGAACCGGACAGGTCACGGCTGGCCGCGCGGGCGTTGTTCGATGCGATTTTTGCCTATTGGACGGCCTTGCCAAAAGACAGCCGACCCGCTTTTTACCTGTTCGGCTTAAGCCTCGGGGCGCTTGGGTCTGAAGCCTCGGTTGATCTTGTGTCAATGTTTGCCGACCCCATCGATGGCGCATTTTGGAGCGGTCCACCCTTTGCCAGCACCATCTGGGCCGATGTTACAGCTCACCGTAACGCGGGATCACCCGCATGGTTGCCGGAGTTTCGAGGGGGAGAGCTGATCCGTTTTATGAACCAGAATGGTGTGGCCTCGCCCCAAGGGGCGGAATGGGGGGCAATGCGGCTTTTGTATTTACAATACGCCAGTGACCCGATGGTCTTTTTCTCACCCAACCTGGCTTTCAACCGTCCTGATTGGCTCGGTGAGACGCGCGGCAGGGATGTCTCAGAATATTTCAATTGGTATCCGCTCGTGACATTCCTGCAAGTCGGATTTGATGTGCCAATGGCGACCTCCACCCCTTCGGGCTATGGCCATACTTACGACGCCCTTGACTATATCAAGGGCTGGATTGAGGTGACCGAGCCGCAGGCGTGGACTGATCGTGATACCGAGAGGCTAAACGCGCTATTCGCGGATTTTGAGGCAGCGCCGATCTGAATCACTCTTGATGCAATCCTCGCCTTGGCGATTGAAGCCATCGACTTATTGCAACTCCTGCGGGCCATTGTTGCAGTCAAAAGGTGCCATGCGGCAAATGGCTCTGCTTCGAGCACGTTTCGGCCGCTCAATCCTGGCCGGATAGTGCCATCATCTCAGTGACGAGAGTTTCTATGAGATCGGTTGCGGCCATGGAGCGCGAAAGCGCCGCACCCTGGCCTGCCCACTGTGCGCCAAATCCGCTTTCACCCCGTGCTTGAGCAGCCTGGTTGAGCGCCTTTCCAGCGTCATAGGTGATCGGGTAATCAGGGCAGTCGGTATCGCCATGCTGCTGCGCCCATGCGACAAAACGATTCGGCAAACAACGGGCCGATCGCCCGGAAATGGCCTTGGTCATCACCGTATGAAGCGCACCTTCCCCCTGGAGCGCCTGACGATAAGCATCATTCGCGCTACTCTCTGGGCAACCGATGAAGGCCGTGCCGAGCTGGGCGGCGACCGCGCCAAGGTCGAGCACAGCGGCAATCGCGCGTCCGTCCATAATCCCGCCCGCAGCGATGACCGGTAAGCCAGCATGCTCCACCAGCAACCGTGTCAGCGCCAGAGTGCCCAGACAGTCGTCCAGTGCGGTGGGGTCGAACATCCCGCGATGGCCGCCGGCTTCAAAGCCCTGAGCGACAACCGCGTCCATGCCAGCCGCCTTGGCGAGTTTTGCCTCGGCAAGGTTGGTCGCTGTTGATAGTAAAACGCATCCGGCATCCTTGAGCGCCGCGATGCGCTCGGGTGAGGGCAAGCCAAAATGGAAACTGACCACGGGCGGAGCAAGGTCAACGAGTGTAGCGAGCATCGCGTCATCATCGGCGAAGCTTTGGTAGATCACTCGAAGCGATTTTGGAGTTTCAGCACCGAATTCTGTAAATAAAGGCTTCAGAATCGTCAGCCATTCGGCTTCCCGCTGTCGATCTGGTCGTGGGGCGGAATGCACGAAAAGGTTGACGTTGAAAGGTCGCTGTGTTCGGGCGCGTAAGTCTTCAATCATTGCCCGCGCACCGTTGGCATCAGTCGCGCCAACACCGATTGAACCGAGGCCGCCCGCATTGGAAACGTTTGCCGCCAGCTCAGGCGTCGACACACCCGCCATCGGCGCTTGGATGATCGGGTAAGTGAGCTGCAAACGCTCAAGCAATGTCATCGACATGTTCTCCGCAAAAGCGCCGCGATATGAAGCGCGGAACCAGGGCAATCCGCCTGTGTAGCAGTGTAGCCTGCCCGGCACGCATGTGCGCAAGGCACAAAAAAGCCGCTGTTAAGCGGCTGATTGATATCGGGTAATTTGGTCGGGGCGACAGGATTTGAACCTGCGACTTCTGCCTCCCGAAGACAGCACTCTACCAAGCTGAGCTACACCCCGTAAACTTAAGATAGTTCTAATGTGTGCGACTGACAGCGAAATCGGCAAGCATCGCGAGTGCGTCGGTCGCAGCAGAGTCAGGCATGGCACGTGTGGCCGTTTTTGCCCGAGTCGCGTATGACTGCGCGAGCGCGGCAGTATAGGTGATCGCGTCGGTGGACACAATCGCCTCGGTGACCGCCTCGATCTGGTCGCGCCCGCCATGCTCAATGGCGTTTCGCAACAACGTACGCTGCGCACTCGTGCCGACCGCCATAGCGCGGATGATCGGCAGGGTGGGCTTGCCTTCATCGAGATCATCGCCGACATTTTTGTCGAGTGCGTTATTGGCGACACTGTAGTCGAGTGCGTCATCGATCAACTGAAAGGCCACGCCCAGACAGAGTCCGTATTCCTTGGCCGCGTTCTCAATTTCCGGAGGCGATTCGGCGAGCACTGCGCCAAGCTGGATACCCGCCTCAAAGAGGGTCGCCGTCTTGCGCGTGATGACCTCCATGTAGCGCGACTCGTCGGTGTCGGGATCACGGGTGTTGAGCAGTTGCAGCACCTCGCCTTCGGCGATGCGATTGGTCGCGTGGGAGAGAATGTCCATTACGCGCATGCTGCCGACCTCGACCATCATCTCGAAGGCGCGCGAGTAGAGGAAATCCCCGACTAGGACGCTGGCGTCGTTGCCCCAGACGACGTTGGCAGTCTCGCGATTGCGCCGCAACTTGGAGTTGTCGACCACATCGTCATGCAGGAGCGTGGAGGTGTGGATGAATTCGATCACGGCCGCGAGGTCGATATGCTGCGCCCCGGTGTAGCCGCAGGCGCGCGCGGAGAGCAGAAGGGACAAGGGACGCAGTCGCTTGCCGCCGCTGTTGACGATGTAGTGACCAATCTGATTGATCAGTACAACGTCGGATTGAAGTCGGCGCAGGATCAAGGCGTCCACGGCCTTCGAATCCTCTGCGACAGGGTGTCGAATCGTGGAGAGGTCCATACTGGTGTGGGATCTATCGATGGTGGCGGCGGATGCTAGGATTGGGGCTGGATGCTGTCAAGCCAACGGCCAGGGTGACTGCCAATCCATAAGAGTACGCCATTTTGGGCCTCCTGGTCGAGGCCTGCGACGACTCGATACGCTCGAGGCCAAAACTTTCGCGCCACGCGCACCCGTCATTCAGCACAGCTTCATTGGTATTGACTCAGTACGTAGTTGTTAGATAGAATTCCGCTTCTTTGTTTTTGTTCCGGCGCGGAGCGTCGGTCACAACCGAACACTCCTGGGGATCTTCAGACATGTACGCGGTCATTCAAACCGGTGGAAAGCAATACCGGGTTTCCGAAGGCGACACGGTCAAGGTCGAGAAACTCGCTGCCGAAGAAGGCGCGAGCATCGATATCGATCGCGTCTTGATGGTGGCCGATGGTGATGCCATCCAGATTGGCGCACCTTATGTCGCGGGCGGCAAGGTCACCGCAACGGTCGAGTCACATGGCCGCGCCAAGAAGGTCAAGATCATCAAATTCCGTCGGCGCAAGCATCATCTGAAGCGCCAAGGGCACCGCCAGTCATTCACGGCGCTCAAAATCACCAGTATCAGCGCCGGTTGAGGAGTAGAGAGCAATGGCACACAAAAAGGCAGGCGGCAGTACCCGCAACGGTCGCGATTCCGAATCCAAACGGCTCGGCGTGAAGGTGTTCGGCGGGCAAAAGGTCTCAGCCGGCAGCATCATCGTGCGTCAGCGCGGGACCAAGTTTCACAATGGTGAGAACGTCGGCTGCGGCAAGGATCACACCCTGTTTGCACTCTCCGATGGCGTCGTGAAGTTTGTCGTCAAGGGTCCGCAGAGCCGCAAGTTCGTCACCGTCGATAACGCCTGATCCGCGTATCGGCGCAGGCCGTCAGGTGCTGATGTAAGGCTCTAAGCCTCGTTCCTGGGACGGGGCTTTTTCATTTGGCGCGCGGGCCGCTGGCTGCGCTGGAATCAAGTCATGAAATTCGTCGACGAAGCATTCATTCGTGTCGAGGCCGGCGATGGCGGCAACGGCTGCGTGAGCTTTCGCCGCGAAAAATACATCCCCAAAGGCGGCCCGGACGGCGGCGACGGCGGCGATGGCGGGAGTGTCTTCCTGCGCGCCGACAACAACGTCAATACCCTGGTCGATCTGCGCTTTCAGCGCATGCATCGCGCCGGGCGCGGTGAGAATGGCCGGGGGCGGCAGATGACCGGTCGCGGTGGCGATGATCTGACGATTACCGTCCCGGTCGGCACCCGTGTGATCGATCGGGAAACCGATGAATTGATCGGTGAACTGCTGGAGCCGGGGCAACGTCTGTTGGTCGCGCAAGGCGGCTTTCACGGCATCGGCAACCTGCGCTACAAGTCCAGCACCAACCGCGCGCCCCGCCAATCCAAGCCAGGAACGCCTGGCGAGCGTCGCGACCTCTTTCTGGAGCTGATTCTGCTGGCCGATGTCGGCCTGCTTGGCTTCCCCAATGCCGGCAAGTCCTCTTTCATCCGCCAGGTCTCGAGCGCACAGCCTAAAGTGGCTGACTATCCTTTCACCACGCTCTATCCGAATCTGGGTGTGGTGCGTGTCGGTCGCAGTCGCAGCTTCGTGGTCGCTGATATTCCCGGTCTCATCGAGGGCGCGGCGGAGGGTGCCGGGCTGGGCGTCCAGTTCCTCAAGCATCTCTCGCGCACGCGCCTGCTGTTGCATCTGGTCGACATGGCCCCGCTCGACGAAGCGCATGACCCCGCCGGGGAGGTGCGCAAGATCGAGCGAGAGCTGGCGGCCTTCGATGATGCCCTCATGGACAAAGAGCGGTGGCTGGTGCTGAACAAGATCGATCTGCTCGATCCCGAGGTCTATCAGGAGCGACGCACCCGCTTGCTCCAACAGCTCGGGTGGGATGCGCCCGTCTACGATATCTCGGCCCTCACCGGCGACGGGACCAGGAGGCTGACCGGCGATCTGATGTCGCGGCTCGAAACGCTCAAGACCGATGCGGCCGCCGCGCCTCTTGCCTCCGACGAGACCGACGCCTCTGACTTGGATGACGGGGGCGGCTGGCATCCACTCGATTGATTACCCGTCACGCTTGCTATGATCTCCCGCGACAAGATTCCCACCACACGCCGCTGGGTCGTAAAGATCGGCAGTGCGCTGCTGACAAATGATGGCCATGGGCTGGCGCGTGACATGCTTGCGCACTGGGTCGAGCAAATGGCCCAGCGCCGCACGGGCGGCAGTGATGTGGTGCTGGTGTCTTCCGGGGCAGTCTCTGAGGGCATGGCGCGGATGGGGTGGCAGCGACGACCCAGAATGCTCCACGAACTCCAAGCCGCCGCCGCCATCGGTCAGATGGGTTTGGTGCGCGCCTATGAGGACTGCTTCCAGGCGCATGGTCTGCACACCGCCCAGGTTCTGCTGACCCGCGACGATCTCGCCAACCGAGCACGTTATCTCAATGCACGCAGCACGCTGCGCACCCTGCTCAAACTCGGCGTGATTCCGGTTATCAACGAGAATGACACGGTCGCGACCGACGAGCTGCGCTTCGGCGACAACGACACGCTCGCGGCCCTGGTCGCCAATCTAATCGAAGCGGATCTGCTGATCTTGCTGACCGATCAGGACGGTCTTTTCGATCAAGATCCCAGAAACAACCCACACGCACGTCTGATCCCCGAAACCTGGGTCGACGATCCACAGCTCGATCTCGTCGCCAGCGGCAGTGTGAGCGCGTTTGGGACGGGCGGTATGGTGACCAAAGTGCGCGCCGCACGCTTGGCCGCGCGCTCGGGTACGCCAACCATCATCGCACCTGGGCGGGGCGATCAGGTGCTGAGCCGTATCGGGCGGGGCGAGCCGATCGGCACGCTCCTGATTCCATTTCAGGGGCCTCAGGCCGCGCGCAAGCAATGGCTCGCCGGTCAGTTGCAGGTGCGCGGGCGCCTTGTCCTGGATGCCGGCGCGGTCAAGGCCGTTCGCGAGCGCGGCACCAGCCTACTTGCAGTCGGCGTCAGAGACGTGCGCGGAAGTTTCATTCGCGGTGAGGTCGTGGCCTGCGTCGATGAGACCGGACGCGAGGTTGCGCGCGGTCTGATCAACTACGATGCCAATGAGACCCTGCGGATCAAAGGCAAACCGTCAGCCAGTTTCGAGTCCATCCTCGGCTATCTCAACGATGCGGAGTTGATCCATCGGGATAATCTCGTGTTGTGCTGACCGCCAGCAGACGGCTGCAAATTGTCCATGACAGGCTCAAAATTAACCACTATAATGGCTGGTTCTAGGCTGAATGGCAGAGTGGTTATGCAGCGGCCTGCAAAGCCGTGCACCCCGGTTCGATTCCGGGTTCAGCCTCCATATTTCTCGATCTAGCTGGATCACTGCCTTCACCCGGCAGCATTCTCCAGCTCGATCCCAGACTCACCATCAGATCCAAATAAAAAGGCCGTTTCCGGCACCGCCGGGATCGGCTTTTTCTTTTTCGAACAAACGCCGCCAGATCGCCCCGACGCCATCCATTCGTCCGGCGCGGTCGCCAGCGCATCCGTTCGCTCCAGCGGTCTGGCTCAGCAAGAGTATCCACCGACGATGAAAGCCTTACGCCAGGAATGGTTCCCCAACGTTCGCAACGATTTGCTTGCCGGTCTGGTCGTCGCGCTGGCGCTCATCCCCGAGGCCATCGCCTTCTCCATCATCGCGGGCGTCGACCCCAAGGTCGGACTCTACGCCTCGTTCTGTATCGCCACCGTCACCGCCTTTCTGGGCGGCCGACCGGGCATGATTTCGGCGGCGACGGGCGCTATGGCGCTGTTGATGGTGACGCTGGTCAAAGACCACGGGCTGCAATACCTGCTCGCTGCGACCGTGCTGACCGGGCTGCTGCAGATCCTAGCGGGCACGCTGCGGATGGGGGGGCTGATGCGCTTCGTCTCGCGCTCGGTGATTACCGGTTTCGTCAATGCCCTAGCTATTCTCATTTTCATGGCCCAGTTGCCTGAGCTGATCGGCGCGACCTGGCAGGTCTACGCGATGGTGGCGGCCGGGCTGGCGATCATCTATCTCTTCCCCTATCTCACTAAGGCCGTCCCATCTCCACTGGTGACCATCCTGGTGCTGACTGGCGTGACCCTGGCGCTGGGGCTAGACATCCGCACGGTCGGGGACATGGGCGACATGCCCGACACCCTGCCGATTTTCCTGATACCGGATATCCCGCTCACCTGGGAGACGCTGCAAATTATCTTCCCGGTTTCGGCCACGTTGGCAGCCGTTGGACTACTCGAATCGCTCATGACCGCGACCATCGTCGACGATCTCACCGACTCCACCAGCAACAAAAACCGCGAGTGTGTCGGGCAGGGCGTGGCCAACATCACCACCGGCTTTTTCGGCGGTATGGCCGGCTGCGCCATGATCGGCCAGTCGGTCATCAACATAAAATCTGGCGGACGCGGGCGGCTCTCGACTTTGGCCGCTGGGCTTTTCCTGCTGCTGATGGTCGTCTTCGCCAACGACTGGGTCGCCCAGATCCCAATGGCTGCGCTGGTTGCGGTCATGATCATGGTGTCCATCGGCACCTTCAACTGGGCCTCAATCCGCAACCTGCGCGAGCATTCGCTCGAGGCCAATGTTGTCATGCTCTCGACTGTCATCGTGGTCGTCTTCACACATGATCTGGCCAAGGGTGTGCTGGTCGGTGTGCTGCTGTCGGGCTTCTTCTTTGCGAATAAGGTCGGCAAGGTTTTGCACATCGACTCGCTGTCGCTGAACGAGGGTCGAATGCGCGCTTATCTGGTGACCGGTCAGGTCTTCTTCGCCTCGGCGGACCGGTTCGTTGCAGCCTTCGATTTCAAGGAGGTGATCGAGCGGGTGCGCATTGATGTCAGCCGTGCGCATTTCTGGGACATCACCGCCATCAGCGCATTAGACAAGGTGGTCATCAAGTTCCGCCGCGAAGGCACTGAGGTTGAGGTGGACGGGTTCGACGAGGCGAGCGCGACCCTAGTCGACCGCTTCGCCGTGCACGACAAGCCCGACGCCGTCGCGCGGATCATGGATCACTGAGAGGGGAACTGGCATGTTGAACGAAGATAAGATTCTGGCCTGTGTCGACCAATCGCGCTTTGCCGACACCGTGACGGACGCCGCCGCCTGGGCGGCCCGTCGCACCTTGGCACCGATGGAGCTGCTGCACATCATCAATCGTCGCCCGGAGGTCTCCAACGGCGGCGATCACAGCGGCGCAATCGGCTTCAACGCCCAGCAACACCTGCTGACCAAACTCTCCGAGCAGGACGCAGCCCGCAGCAGAGAGGCACGCGAGAGTGGTCGGCTATTCCTCATGCGCCAGCGCGAGCGGGCCATCCGCGCCGGGGCCGCCCCGCCGGATGTGCGCCAGCGCTATGGTGAACTGGAAGAGGTGTTGATCGAACAGCAGCCGGACGTGCGTCTGTTCGTGCTCGGGCGCCGCGGCGAATCGGCCGAGACGACGCAGCGCGATCTGGGGCGCAACGTCGAGCGTGTCGTGCGCGCACTCAAAAAACCGATCCTCGCCGTCACCGAGGGGTTCCAGGAGCCAAGCCGCGTCATGATCGCCTTCGACGGCGGCAGTGTCACCCGGCGCGGGGTCGAGATGGTCGCCACAAGCCCGTTGTTTCGCGGGCTGAGAGTGCATCTGCTGATGTCGGGCAAGGAGCGCAAGGACGGCATTAAGCAGCTCGAGTGGGCGCGAACGACGCTCGAAGCCGCCGGTCTTGAGGCGCCGACCGCGCTGATCCCGGGCGATGCCGAAAGCATTATCGCCCGCGCCGTGCAGGAGCAGGCGATCGACATGCTCATCATGGGCGCCTACGGACACTCACCGATTCGCACCCTGCTGTTCGGCAGCAAGACGTCCGATCTGCTGCGCTCGGCCAAGATCCCGACGCTCCTATTGAGGTAGCGCAGTGGCGAGGGCGTCGACGAGACTCGACTCCTCATGCCCTTGGGCAAGACAGTGCGATTCTTTTGTGCGCAGTCACTCAACAATTTCGAGTGACTTGACCCATAGATAGGTGATTACGAATATGTTTCGATCAACCTCGGCAAGCAGCCGCACTTCTGTGTCGGGTTCGATATTGCGGTTTTGCCAGACTGAGCTTCCGATCTCAACCCGAATTTCGCCTGTCGCGTCTCGAAAGGTGTAATAGTCCTCTCGCAGGTGGGCAACGATGTTTCCTGTGACGGTGACGTACGTGCCCATTGGGGCGCTTCGCGCCTGCTCGACTGTACTTACCTGGCCTGTTGCCGATGGACCCGTGAACTGGGCGAAGGACGTTGAAGATAGCAACAGGCAAAACATTACCAATGGCAGATAACCCTTCATGTCTTACCTCTTCTTTGCAGCCGTTTGGGGTGACAGACCAACATCAATCTAGCGTGGTCTAAGACATTAATATAGCCATCCAGTGAGATATCTATACATACCTGTCGCATCCCGGACAAAACTGCCCGGAGAATATTTCTTCAATTTTATCCTTGGATTGAGGTTCTCCGATGCAGTTTCTCAAGGACTGGATCAACCCTCGACAGGGAGAGCAGCAGGTCGCATGAACCCCTGCCCTTGGAAGGCGAAAAACCGAGGAAACCTTAGTCTTGCACTAGCGTGTATTAGCGGCGTTTTGAGGACATTCAATGCCTGACATTGCCAGACACCAGATACCCAATCACTCCCACTCAATCGTCCCCGGCGGCTTGCCGGTGATGTCGTAGACCACGCGCGAGACATCCTCGACCTCGTTGGCGATGCGGCGGCAGACTCGATCAAGGAAGTCGTAGGGCAGATGTGCCCAGCGCGCGGTCATGAAGTCGATGGTCTCGACCGCGCGCAGCGCGATGACGTGGGCATAGAGACGGTTGTCTCCGACCACGCCGACCGAGCGTACCGGCAGGAAGACGGCGAAGGCTTGCGAGACTTGATCATAGAGCGAGGCGGCGCGCAGCTCTTCGATGAAGATGTGATCGGCCTGGCGCAGGGTTTGGGCATACTCCCTGCGTACCTCGCCGAGAATGCGCACGCCCAGACCAGGGCCGGGGAAGGGGTGGCGGTAGACCATCTCAGAGGGCAGGCCAAGCTCGACGCCGATGCGGCGCACCTCGTCCTTGAACAGCTCGCGCAGCGGCTCGACCAGCGCCAGATTCATCTCCTCGGGCAGACCGCCGACATTGTGATGGGACTTGATGACCTTGGCCTTGCCGGTCTTGGCGCCGGCGGATTCGATGACGTCGGGATAGATAGTCCCCTGGGCCAGCCATTTGACGGCATCGATCCGGCTTGCCTCGTCGTCGAAGACCTCGATGAAAGTGTTGCCGATAATCTTGCGTTTCTGTTCGGGATCGCTCACGCCCTTGAGCCGTCCGAGAAAACGCTCCTCGGCATCTACCCGGATCACCCGCACGCCCATATGGCGCGCGAAGGTGCTCATCACCTCATCGCCCTCGCCGAGACGCAACAGACCGTTGTCGACGAAGACGCAGGTCAGTTGATCGCCGATGGCGCGGTGGAGTAGGGCGGCGACCACGCTGGAGTCGACCCCGCCCGATAGCCCGAGCAGGACGTGGTCCGAGCCGACCATGGCGCGCACTCGCGCGATGCTGTCGGCGATGATGTTGTCCGGCGTCCAGAGCTTGCCGCAGCCGCAGATCTCGTGGACGAAGCGCTCGATGATGCGCTGGCCCTGACGGGTATGCGTCACCTCGGGATGAAACTGCACGCCGTAGAAGCGACGTTCCTCGTCGGCGATGCCGGCCAAGGGGGCGTGCTCGGTCTCGGCGATGACCTGGAAGCCGGGCGGCAGGGACTCGACCCGATCGCCGTGGCTCATCCAGACATCGAGCAGGCCATGGCCCTCGGGGCTGGTGTGGTCCTCGATATCACGCAGCAGTCGGGAGTGTCCGCGCGCGCGCACCTGAGCGTAGCCGTATTCGCGATGGGTCGCGGGCGCGACCGTGCCGCCGAGCTGGGCGACCATGCTCTGGAAACCGTAGCAGATGCCAAGCAGCGGCACCCCGAGATCGAAGATCAGCGCATCGGCGCGCGGTGTCTCCAGCTCATGCGCCGACTGCGGTCCACCGGACAGGATGATGCCGCTGGGGGCGAAATCGGCAATCGCTTGGGCCTCCATGTCATAGGGGTGCAGCTCGCAATAGACGCCAGCCTCGCGGACGCGCCGGGCGATCAACTGCGTGTATTGGGATCCGAAGTCCAGGATCAGGATGCGGTCGGCGTGGAGATTGGACATAGGTTCGGATGGGTCTCGTTGTGTGAGTCGCGGCGATCATCAGACGTTCTGATGGCCTGATGATGAGCCGACTGGAGGTGCGGGCGCGCCGTGCGCGGCTAGGTTTCGATGCGGTAGTTCGGGGCTTCTTTGGTGATCTGAACGTCGTGGACATGAGACTCGCGCATCCCGGCCCCACTGACCCGGACGAACTCAGGTTTAGTGCGCATCTCGGCGATGGTCGCGCAGCCGGTGTAGCCCATGCTCGAACCCAAACCGCCGATCAATTGATGGATGATGTTGAGCACACCGCCCTTGTAGGGCACTCGGCCCTCGATCCCTTCGGGCACCAGCTTTTCTTTTGCGGTATTTTCTTGGAAGTAGCGGTCGCTCGAACCCTCTGATCCGCCCATGGCGCCCAGTGAACCCATACCGCGATAGGACTTGTAGGAGCGGCCCTGATAGATCTCGATCTCACCGGGAGCCTCCTCGGCACCGGCAAAGAGACCGCCGATCATGACGGTGTGCGCGCCTGCGGCGATGGCCTTGGCGATGTCGCCCGAGAAACGCAGGCCGCCATCGGCGATCAGGGGCACTCCGGTGCCCTCCAGGGCCTCGGTGACATTGGCCACGGCGGTGATTTGCGGCACGCCCACACCGGCGACAATCCGGGTCGTGCAGATCGAGCCGGGGCCGATGCCGACCTTGACCGCGTCCGCGCCAGCCTCGGCCAGCGCCAGCGCGGCTGAGGCGGTGGCGATGTTGCCGCCGATGACCTGAAGCTCTGGATAATGCGCCTTGACCCATTTGATGCGCTCGATCACGCCTTTGGAATGACCGTGCGCGGTATCGACCACGACCACGTCCACCCCGGCCTCGACCAGCGCGTCGATGCGCTCCTCGGTGCCCCTGCCGACGCTGACCGCAGCGCCGCAGCGCAGGCGCTCCTGGTTATCGCGCGAAGCCAGCGGGAAGTCCTTCGCCTTCTGGATGTCTTTGACCGTGATCAGGCCGCGCAGCTCGAAGCGGTCGTTGACCACCAACACTTTCTCGATGCGATGCTTGTGGAGTAGATTGAGCACGTCCTCGCGGCTTGCCCCCTCGCGCACTGTGACCAAGCGCTCCTTGGGCGTCATGATGGTCGACACGGGCGCGTCCATACGCGTCTCAAAGCGCAGATCGCGCCCGGTCACGATCCCGACCAGGTTGCCGTGCTCGGTAACCGGCACGCCCGAGATATTGTTGGCCTGAGTCAGTTGCACGACTTCGCCGATGCTCACATGCGGCGAGACGGTGATCGGGTCGCGGATGATGCCGCTCTCGTAGCGCTTGACCACCAGCACTTCGCGCGCCTGGTGCTCGATGTTCATGTTCTTGTGGATGATGCCGATACCGCCCGCGAGCGCCATGGTGATGGCGAATCTGGATTCGGTCACGGTGTCCATAGCCGCTGAGACGAGCGGGATGCTCAGCTCAATCTCGCGGGTGAGTTGGGTGTGGAAATCCACCTCGTTGGGCAGCACGCTCGAATGGGCGGGAACGAGCAGGACATCATCAAAGGTGAGTGCTTCCTGAATCAGACGCATGGGCAACGGCTCCGCGGATCGGTTCCAGAGACTGGAAATTAACAGATAAGGATAAAACTTTTATGTCAACCGGTAAACTCGCTGGCGCTATTCGCGCCATCCATCGAGCGTCGGTATGAGCAGGACACTGGATTATTCCCGTGACATCTACAGCGTCGCGCGCCTGGCGAGCGAGGCGCGGGCCGTGCTCGACGGCAGCTTTCCGCTGCTTTGGGTGCGCGGGGAGATTTCCAATCTGGCGCGGCCCGCCTCGGGACACATCTACTTCAGTCTCAAAGACGAAGCCGCGCAGGTGCGTTGTGCGATGTTCCGTGCCAAACGCATCCTGTTGGACGTTCGACCCGAGAACGGACAACAGGTTCTGGCCCGGGTGCGGGTCACGCTCTATGAGCCAAGGGGCGACTTTCAGCTCGTCGTCGAGCATCTGGAGCCAGATGGCGAGGGCGCGCTGCTGCTGGCCTTTGAGCAGCGCGTACAGCGTCTGGCCGAGGAGGGGTTGTTCGAGACGGCTCTCAAACAGGCGATTCCGGCCTTTCCGCGTCAGGTCGGGCTGATCACCTCGCCATCCGGGGCGGCCGTGCGCGATCTGCTCACCGTCCTCGGGCGACGCTTCAGCGCGCTGTCGGTGATGATCTATCCCGCTCAGGTCCAGGGCGAGAGCGCTGCGGCCTCGCTGGTCGCGGCCCTCGCGCTAGCCAATGCGCGTGCCGAGTGCGACGTGCTCATCCTGGCCCGTGGTGGCGGCTCGCGCGAGGATCTCAACGCCTTCAACGACGAGGCGCTAGCGCGTGCCATTCGCGCCTCGGCAATTCCCATCGTCAGTGGTGTCGGGCACGAGATCGACATCACCATCGCCGATCTGGCCGCCGATCAGCGTGCCGCCACGCCCTCGGCGGCCGCCGAGCTGGTGGCGCCCTCCGCGCAGCAGGTGCGCGAGCGGTTGCGTGCGCTTGAGCTGCGCCTGGATGGTGCGTGGCAACGCCGGAGCATGCTGAGCCGCCAGCGTTTGAGCGCGGCCAGCCGTCAGCTCAACCTTGCTGCGCACCCGCCAGCACGGCTCCAGCAGCAGGCCCAGCGTCTGGATCGCGCCGCGTTGCGTCTGAATGCGCTCATGGCGCAGCACATCGCGCAGAATGGCCAGCGGCTCAGCCCGCTGGCCGAGCGGCTTGCCGCTCGCTCGCCCGAGCGCGGACTCCAACGGGCGCGACTCTTGCTCGGCGGACTGCGTCAGCGTTTGAGCCGGTCTCAATCAGCGCTGCTCGTCCATCGCCACGAGCGCCTGATGCGCGCTGCGGCGGGGCTGAATGCCCGTAGTCCATTGGGGACGTTGACGCGGGGCTATGCCATCCTGACCAGGCTCCCGGGCGGTGAGATCGTGCGCGCCCCAAGCCAGGTCGAGTCCGGCGACCGTATCCAGGCACAGGTCGCTGGCGGGACGATCCGGGCCGTCGTCGCGCCTGGGGAATGAGCGGCGGTTGCCGCGATCAACCGCGCGGTCTCAAGGCACCGACGCGCCGGCAGTGGGGTCGTCATCCGCCCCCGCCGCGTTCTTGGCTTGGGCCTGCGTCTCGCGCTGCATCAATTCCGCCAGCGATTGCAGGGTGCGCCAGGATTGGCGCTCTGGCTTTAGCGCGAACAGCAACAGCGAGCGGTCGGTCGCCTCGTAGCAATCGCCGGTCTGGACGTTCGGCGGTTCGTTGCGCTCGGGCGCAGCGGTATCGACCAGGCACAGCCAGGTGCGTCCACCGACCACTTCCGGCAGCTTGAACGGCACGCTCTCATGATGGGCGTTGATGACCAGCAGCAGGGTTGCATCCTCGCCGGCACGCTTGATTCCCGAGGCGCGCGCGCGCCCGTCAAACAGCGCCCCGAGACAGCGCCCGTGCGCCTCTTCCCATTGCTCGGGCGTCATCTCGGTGGCCTCCGGCGTCAGCCAGGTGACATCTTTAACATCCAGCTCGGGATCGTATTCACCGGTCAGAAAGCGGTTGCGATGCAGCACCGGGTAAGACTGGCGAATGCTGATCAGCTCGCGCACCAGCTCCGCGAGCGCCTTGCCGTCGTCGTCGATTCCATGCCAGTCGACCCAATTGATTTCATTGTCCTGGCAGTAGGGGTTGTTGTTGCCGTCCTGGCTGCGGCCAAATTCGTCGCCCGCGAGGATCATGGGCGTTCCCAGCGAGAACATCAGGGTGGCGAGAAAGTTGCGCTTCTGGCGCTCGCGCAGAGCCTTGATCGCCGGATCTGAGGTTGGACCTTCGACACCGTGATTCCAGCTCAGATTGTGCGAGTGACCGTCGCGATTGTCCTCGCCGTTGGCCAGGTTGTGTTTGTCGTTGTAGGACACCAGGTCATCGAGCGTGAAGCCGTCGTGCGCGGTGACGAAGTTCACCGAGACCCAGGGGCGGCGCCCACGGTGATGGAAAAGGTCGCCGGAGGCGCTCATGCGCGCGGCCATCGCGGGCAGTTGTCCCTCGTTGCCCTTCCAGAAGGCGCGCACGGTGTCGCGGTAGTGATCGTTCCATTCCGCCCAGCCGGGCGGGAAGTTGCCGACCTGATAGCCACCGGGTCCGATGTCCCAGGGTTCGGCGATCAGCTTGGTGTTGGCGAGCACTGGATCTTGGCGCACCGCGTCGAAGAATCCGCTGCTGGGGTCGAAGCCGTGCGATTCGCGCCCGAGAATGGTGGCGAGATCGAAACGAAAGCCATCGACACGCATCTCGGTCGCCCAGTAGCGCAGGCTATCGAGCACCAACTGGAGCACGCGCGGATGGTTGAGATTAAAGGTGTTGCCGGTGCCGCTATCGTTGATGTAGTAGCGTGGGTCGTCCGGCATCAGGCGATAGTAAGAGGCATTGTCGATTCCCTTAAACGAGAGCGTCGGTCCCCGCTCGTTGCCCTCGGCGGTGTGGTTGTAGACCACGTCGAGAATGACTTCTAGCCCGGCGTCGTGCAGACGCGCGACCATCTCCTTAAACTCGTTGACGAACGGGGTGGCCATATAGCGCGGGTCCGGCGCGAAGAAGCCGATGGTGTTGTAGCCCCAATAATTGCGCAGCCCCTGCTCGCACAGGTTGCGATCGTCGATGAACGCATGCACCGGCAGCAGCTCCACCGAAGTGACGCCGAGGCTTTTGATATAGGAGACGACCTCATGCTGGGCCATCCCGGCGAAGGTGCCGCGATGCGCTGGCGGTACCAGCGGATGCAGCATGGTGTAGCCGCGCACGTGTGTCTCGTAGATGATGGTGCGTTCCCAGGGGATATTGGGTGGACGCTCCTTACCCCAGGTAAAGGCCGGATCGATGACCCTGCACTTGGGCATGGCGCGGGCGCTGTCGCGACGGTCGAACGAGAGATCCTCCTTGGGCGAGTCGACACGATAGCCAAACAGCGCATCGCTCCAGTGCAGCTTGCCGACCAGCGCCTTGGCATACGGGTCGAGCACCAGCTTGTTGGGATTGAAGCGATGTCCGGCCGTTGGCTCGTAAGGGCCATGGACGCGATAGCCGTAGACGGTGCCAGGGCGGGCGTCCGGCAGATAGCCGTGCCAGACCTCGTCGGTATACTCGGGCAGGACGATACGCTCGAGCTCGCGCCGCCCTTCGCTGTCGAACAAACAGAGTTCGACACGGGTGGCATTGGCCGAGAACAGCGCGAAGTTCACACCACGGCCATCCCAGGTCGCCCCGAGCGGATGCGGCGTCCCTTCGCGCACGCGCGAGTGGCGCACCGTGGGCACTCTCTTCTTGTTGCTTGGTAGGCTGGCCAAATCCATGAACCTCGTCTCTCCTGTGGTCGATTGCGGATGAAAGCGATGCGAGTCGCAGTAGTGTAACGACCTGCTGCGGGAGAGATCGTACTTAGGCCGCGCCGGTAGGCGGGTCGAAGGCGGTGAGCTTGGGCGCAGGGTCGGTGAATTTCTCAAATTGCACAAGGGCAGTATAGCCACAGTTACCCTGCGCGAGCTTCGAGGTGCCGCGATCGATCACCAGGACGTTCATGTTGCCGTTTTTGCAGAGCGCGTTGTCGCCGTCGTCGGTCGGGTCGTACCAGGCGCCTTCGTGCACCGCGATCACGCGCCGCTTGAGCCCCTCATCAAGCACCGCGCCGCACAGGATCTGACCGCGTCCATTGTAGACCCGCACCAGATCGCCGTCGTTGATATTGCGCTCGGCGGCATCCTCTGGGTGGATCAGCACCGGCTCGCGATTGGCTACGGCGTATTGCTCGCGCAGCCGTGTGTAATTGAGCTGCGAATGCAGACGATAGGCAAGATGCGGGGTCAGCATGTGGACTGGATAGTCCGGCGTGGCATTGCCGAGATATTCCACCGGCTCCAGCCAGGACGCATGGCCACGACAGTCGTCGTAGTGCATGTCGTCGATGGTCTGAGAAAAGATCTCGATCTTGCCGGATGGGGTGCCAAGCGGATTGAGGATCGGGTCAGCGCGAAAATCGGCATGGCGTACCCAGTTCACACGGTCCGGATCGGGCGGGTTTTTCAAAATCTCGTTCGCTTCCCAGAACTGCTGGAAGCGCGGCATGCGAACGCGTCTGTAGCGTCCGACCTGCTTGGCCTGCTCATAGAAGTGTTTGATCCACTGTATTTGAGTCCGGCCCTCGGAGTATTCGCGCTCGACGCCAAAGCGCGCGGAGAGCTCGCGAAAAACCTCGTAATCGTCCTGAGCCTCGTGCTGTGGCTCGACGACCTTCTTCATGGGCACGATGTGCATGTTGGAGAAATCACCGGTCATGGTGATGTCGTCGCGCTCATAGGTGGTCGTGATCGGCAGCACGATATCCGCGTGCTTGGCGGTCGCGGTCCAGTAAGGCTCGGAGACGATGACCACCTCGGGCTTCTGCCACGCACGGCGCAGACGGTTGGTGTCCTGATGATGATGGAAGGGATTGCCGCCGCACCACCAGATCAGGCGGATATCGGCCAGGGTCACTTTCGTGCCGTTGTAGTCCATGAGGTCGCCAGGGTTTTCCAGAGCATGGACGATACGCGACACTGGTAGCGTGTACTTGCTCGTATCTTCGACCCGCTCGGCCAGATGCGGTGCATCGGGGGTGGCGCTGATACCCGGTACGACGACGGCTTCGTGGGGCGGAGTACCGCCGTTGGAGTAGTGATAACAGAACCCGAAACCGCCGCCGGGTAGTCCGATCTGGCCGAGCATGGCGGCCAGCGTGACCAGCGTCCAGTGGGTCTGCTCGCCTTTATCGGCGCGCTGCATGGCCCAGCCGCCCATGAGCATGGTGCGATTGTCAGCGAATAATTTTGCCAACTCGCGGATCTTCTCCGCCGGGACGTCACAGATGGCGGCCGCCCACTCGGGCGTTTTCTCAGTGGCATCGGTTTCCCCGCGCAGATAGGCGGCAAAGCGATCGAAGCCGACGGTGTATTGATCGAGAAACGCCTGATCGTGGCGCTCTGTCGTCAGCAGCTCGTGGGCAATGCCGAGCATCAGCGCCACGTCGGTGGTCGGGTTCGGCGCGATCCATTCGGCCCGGTCGCCGAAGAAGCGCGCCGTTTCCGAGCGCATCGGATCAATGATGATGACGCGTTTGTCGCTATCGCGCAGCTTTTCGAAATAGCTACGACCTTCCTCGTCGGAGCTGGTCCAAGCAATCTTGAGAGTGTTCATCGGATTGGCGGCCATGATCACGACGACGTCCGAATGCTCGAGAATCACGGGCCACGTCGTCTGTGGCACGGTAGTCTCCGAATTGCCCATGACGTGCGGCATGATCACGCTGATGGCACCCGTAGAATAGCTGTTGACGTCGTCAACATAGCCGCCAGTCAGCCAAAAAAACCGCTGCATGAGCGTAAAGGCGGTGTGCAGACTGCCCGATGAGCGCCATCCATAAGACCCGCCCCAGATTGACTTGGCGCCGTGCTGCTGGCGCACGCGCTTGAGCTGCTGCTCGATAAGATCATAGGCGCGCTCCCAGCTCACGGGCACAAACTCATCCTTGCCGCGCCGCCCGTCGGGGTGTTCGACCTCGTCGAGATTGTTGAGAAAACCCTTGCGCACCATCGGCTGTTTGACGCGCACGCGATGGTAGATCTGATCGGCCACCACGCTCTGCAGATAGTTCTCGCGGCGATTGGGCAGTGCCGGACCTGATGCGATGACCCGACCATTTTTAACGGTGACCGACAAAGGCCCCCAGTGCGCGGCCGTGATGACGGTCTCGCGTGCGGTTTGTGCGATCGCGCGCACCGCCCCGATTGGCGATACGAGCGCGGCGGCGATCATTCCACTAGTGCTTTTCAGGAAGGTTCGGCGCTGCATTTTCAAGGGTTTACTCATTACTTTCCCCCTGCGCGGGCATGTCTTTGGCGTGGGTTTGCAGATAGAAGGTCAGCAGCGATTTGTCGACATCGCTGATTGAGGTGCGTCCGGCATAGGCATCAACCATTGCTGGCCACTGATTGGCGGTGTAGTTCTGCGGTCCCATCACGCTATGGCAGTTACCGCAATAGGCGTTGTTAAGCTCCTCGCCATAGTGCCAAATCGGCTGTGCGTCGGCGATCATGTTGTCGGCCTTGACCCAGCCGGTGATCCGTGACTGATCCCAACCGACATCGTTATTGGTCGTTTCATTGGTCAGCTGCTTGGGTTCGGCGATCGATGCGGCGATAATGCGCTTGCCGGGGCTGCGGTAGAGAACTTGCTTGACATCCGGCGGCTGGAAGCCGTCGACTTGGACCTTGCGCCAGTCGCCGTCGCGATCAAGCACCTGCAGCCGTGTGCTCGGCAAAATGCGCGCGATCTGCTGGGTGCCATCCTTGCTTTCAAATAGCTCGCGCTGGCGGATGGGATAGAGCACATCTGCATCCTCTGGCGTGGTAGAGGCCAGTTGGCTGAGTTCGCCGCCAGCAGCCTGCGCCTCGTTGCCGAATTCTGGCGGGAAGTGGGCGATTCCGCGGTGGCAGTCGATACACGTTTGGGCGCTCTGCGCCATAGAGCGGTGCGCGGTGGCGGCCTTCGCGCTCTGCTCAAAGGGATCCCAGAACTCGGTGTTGTGACAACTGCGGCAGGTGCGCGAATCGTTCTCTTCCATCTCCGCCCAGACCTTGCGGGCCATTTCGGCACGTTTTTCCTCGTAGGCGTGCGCATTGGGGATGCTGCCGGTGATCTCGGCATACAAGTCGCTGACCCCGCTGGTTATCTTCTTCTTGAGGTAAGCGAAGCCCTCGTGGGGGATATGGCAATCGGCGCAGCCTGCCTG
>JARIBS010000052.1 GCA_029257385.1 Thiorhodococcus sp. | reverse complement strand
ACGCTACCATCGCTGAGTTCGATACGGCTCTCGCCGGCCTGGCCCGAACCGGGCTGGTAGAGAACGAGCGCCAGGATCAAGCCAGACAGCATTCGACTGAGTGGTATTGCAGGATACATCTCAACACTCCATAAGCGATTGGGCCGGAAATCGATGGTATCCTGATGGGCGTTTTTCGACAGGTTTCTCGATCACGGTTTTCAAGTTCATGAATCTGTTTCTCGTCGTGTTCACACCCTTCATCGGGGCGATCCTTACCGCTTGGGCATCGCGCTTCGGGCGGTTACACTCGGCGTGGACCGCAGGCGCCATGACCCTACTGGCGATGGCCTGCCTACTGCCCACGCTGCTCGCCCCTTTCGACGGCGAGCTAATCATCCAGCGCTGGGTATGGATTCCCGCCATCGGCCTAGAGCTGGCGTTGCGCCTCGATGGCCTGTCGTTCATGTTCATGACGATGATCCTGGGCATCGGTCTGCTGGTGATCCTCTATGCCCGCTACTATCTTCCAGAGCGCGACACAATGGGGCGTTTCTACGCCTACCTGCTGCTGTTCATGGGTTCGATGCTCGGGGTGGTGCTGTCGGAGAACCTGATTCTGCTGCTGATGTTCTGGGAGATGACCAGCCTCTCCTCGTTCCTGCTGATCAGCTACAGCTATGCGGAGAAGGAGTCCCGACAGGGAGCGCGCATGGCACTCGCCGTCACGGGTCTGGGCGGAATGGCACTGCTGGGCGGCTTCCTGCTGCTCGGTGAGATGGCGGGCAGCTATAATCTATCGGTTGTGCTGAGCAAGGGCGAGGTCATTCGTGCCGACCCGCTTTATACCCCCATGCTGGTGCTGATTCTGCTCGGGGCCTTTACCAAGTCGGCGCAGTTTCCCTTCCACTTCTGGCTGCCGCGCGCCATGGCCGCGCCGACGCCCGTTTCGGCCTATCTGCACTCGGCCACACTGGTCAAGGCGGGGGTTTTTCTGCTGGCGCGGCTCTTTCCGGTGCTTTCGGGAACGCCCGAATGGACCTGGCTGGTTATCGGCGCGGGTCTCGCCACCTTGCTCGCCGGTGCCTGGATCGCGCTCTTCAAGCATGATCTCAAGGGTCTGCTGGCCTATTCGACCGTCAGCCATCTCGGGCTGATTACACTGCTGTTCGGGCTGGGAACGCCGCTCGCGGCGGTCGCCGGACTCTTCCACATCATGAACCATGCAACCTTCAAGGCGTCGCTGTTTATGGCCGCCGGGATCATCGACCATGAGACTGGAACCCGTGACATGCGCCGGATCAACGGGCTGTGGCGGTTCATGCCCTACACCGCCACCCTGGCGATGGTCGCGGCGGCGTCCATGGCGGGCGTGCCGCTGTTTAACGGCTTTCTCTCAAAGGAGATGTTCTTCACCGCAACGGCCGACCTCTTTTTAGATCTGAAATGGGGCTGGGTGCTGCCGTCCCTGGTCGTGGTGGCCAGCATGCTGGCGGTCGCCTACTCCCTGCGCTTCACCCATGATGTCTTCTTTAACGGCGAACCCGTCAATCTGCCACGAATACCCCACGAACCGCCGTTTTGGATGAAATTTCCGGTGGAGATCCTGGTCGCGATTTGTCTACTGGTTGGGATGTTTCCTAACATGACGATCGCCCCGCTACTGAACGTTGCCGCTGTCAGCATGCTCCAAACACCGGCGCCTGACTTCGATCTGGCAATCTGGCACGGTTTCAGTACCCCGGTCGTGATGAGTCTGGTCGCACTGGTCGGCGGCGTGCTGGTTTACATGGGCCGCCGTCCGCTCTTTCAGCTGGCAAAGCGGCTGAAAGGAACACTCGACGCCGGTGCGATCTATGACTGGACGCTGGGGCGCCTTATGGCGTTTTCTGCCTTGGTGACACACCGTCTGGACAGAGGATCGCTGCAACGGTTGATCGTCGTCTTTTTACTCTCGGTGTTGACGGTCGGACTTGCGGGCTTTCTCGGCAGCGGCTCGCCGCTGACTGGATCACGCGCGCCGCTGGCAATCGATGGCGTGAGCCTGCTCACAACCCTGGCGCTGGGCGCGATCGTCGTGGCGACACTGCTGGTGCATCAACGCCGGCTAATCGCGCTGATCGTCGTCGGCGCGGCTGGACTCGTGGTGGCGCTGATCTTTGTAAAGTTCTCCGCGCCAGACCTGGCGCTTACGCAGCTTTCGGTGGAAATCGTGACCACCATACTGCTGTTGTTAGCGCTCTACTATCTGCCCCAACACACGCCGAGCGAATCTGGCTGGATGCGCCGCGGGCGTGATCTCGGGCTGGCGGTGCTGGCCGGTAGCGGCGCCGGGATGCTGACCTGGGCGATGTTGACACGGCCCTATACGCCGATCTCCGACTACTTTCTGGCCAACAGTCTGCCGGGCGGCGGCGGCTCCAATGTGGTCAACGTCATCCTGGTCGATTTTCGCGGCTACGACACTCTGGGTGAGATCTCGGTCCTGGCGTTGGCCGGACTCGGCATCTATGCGATGCTCAAGGATCTGAAGTTGCCTGGGCTGCGACACGACTCGCGCGGGCGAACCTGGAACTGGGACCGCCATCCCGCCATCATGGCTGCGCTGACACGGCTGCTGCTGCCATTCGCCCTGCTGGTCTCGGCTTTCATCTTCCTGCGCGGACACAATCAACCCGGTGGCGGCTTCATCGCCGGACTCATCACAGCGATCGCGCTGATCATGCAATATCTCACCAATGGCGCCATTTGGACCCATGAGCGTATGTCCAACAACATGCACCCGCTCATTGGCGCTGGTCTGCTCATCGCCACACTGACCGGATTGGCGAGTCTGGCGCTCGGCTACCCCTTTCTCACCTCGACATTTACCCATGTCCATTGGCCGATCGTCGGTGACTTCGAGCTGGCCTCGGCCATGGCATTCGATCTCGGGGTCTATCTGGTCGTCGTCGGAGCGGTCTTGCAAATTCTCATCCATCTTGGACTGATGCAAGATGTCCGCCACCCTGAGCTGGACCTGTCCATATCGAAACCACATCAGGAGTCGCGCTAAATGGAAGCCCTGATGAGCGCGAGTGTTGCCCTGTTCACCGCCGGTGGTGTCTATCTGCTGCTGCGCGCGCGCACCTTCCCGGTCGTGCTCGGGCTTACGCTGCTGACCTATGCCGTCAATCTCTTTCTGTTCGCAAGCGGACGACTGACGACCGGTGCGCCACCCATTATCCGTGAGCAGGCCACGCACTACGCCGATCCGCTGCCCCAAGCCCTGGTGCTGACCGCCATCGTGATCAGCTTTGCGATGACCGCCTTCGTCATCGTACTGTCGCTCAAGGCGCGCGCCGAACTGGGCAACGATCATGTCGACGGCCAGGCGGATCGCCAGGGAGAGTCCGAGTGATGCATCTGACCATCGCACCGGTCCTGCTGCCGCTGCTGGCTGCAACCCTGCTGCTGCTGTCCCGGCGTTTTTTGTCTCTCGAGGTGCGGCGCGGGTTGAATCTGGCGGCGGTCGCTACGCAGGTGGTCATCGCGGCCATGCTGCTGGTCACGGTGGATTCGGGCGAGATCCTGACCTACAACCTCGGCAACTGGCCGGCACCCTATGGCATCGTGCTGGTCGCCGATCGTCTCGCGGTCTGGATGCTGCTGATCACCGCGCTGCTGGCCTGCTTTGCGCTGCTCTACGCAATCCAGGGGACCGACCGGGGCAGCCGACATTTCCACACCATGTTCCAGCTCCAATTGTTTGGACTCAACGGTGCCTTCCTGACCGGCGATCTGTTTAATCTTTTCGTCTTTTTCGAGATCCTGCTGCTCGCCTCTTACGGACTCATGGTGCATGGCGGCGGCGCCCAGCGCATCCGCGCCGGGTTGCACTTTGTGGTGCTGAATCTGGCGGGTTCGACACTCTTTCTGTTCGCCGCAGGCACGCTCTATGGTGTGCTCGGCACGCTGAACATGGCCGATCTGGCGGTCAAGGTCGCACAGACTCCACCTGAAAACCTCGGGCTGGTGCGCACGGCCGGGCTGCTGCTGTTTGGTGTCTTCGCGCTCAAGGCCGCGCTCATCCCGCTGCACCTCTGGCTACCGGCGGCTTATTCGGCGACTTCCGCTCCGGTCGCGGCGATGTTTGCCATCATGACCAAAGTCGGGGCCTATTGCCTGCTGCGAGTCGGCACGCTGATCTTCGGTGCGGAGGCCGGTGCACTCGCCGATCTCTATGCGACCTGGCTGATGCCGCTGGGGCTGCTGACCCTGCTGATCGGCTCTCTTGGCGCACTGTCGGCCTATGAGCTACGCCGCCAAGTAGCCTACCTGATGGTGGTCTCAGTCGGCCTGCTGCTGAGCGCCTTCGCGCTGGCGAGTCAAGACGGCATCGCCGCCGGACTCTACTATCTGGTCAACACCACATTCGCGACGGCGGCCTTCTTTCTGCTGGCGGATCTGATCGCACGCGAGCGCGGCACGCTGACCGATCGCTTGAATCCAGGACCACAGATGCGCCGGGCGGGATTGCTTGGCGGGCTGTTCTTCATCTCGGCGCTACTGGTGGTAGGGCTGCCACCATTGTCCGGTTTTGTTGGAAAACTGCTGGTACTGAGGGCCGCGCTGGGCGATCCGAGCTGGCCCTGGGTGCTGGCAGTGGTGCTGGCTTCAGGTTTGTTTGGAATCATCGCGCTGGGGCGCTCTGGAAGTCTCTTGTTCTTCAAAGTACAGGGCAATGACACAACGCAGATCAAGCCTCATGAGCGCAGTACGCTGCCTGCGATTGGGCTGATCGTGCTCTGTCTAGCCCTGCTTGGTGGCTCCGGCCCGGTGTTGGAGTTCTGCACCGCGACGGCCGACCAATTATTGCATCCGCATGGCTATATCCAGGCCGTGCTCCAACCCGTATCCGATGGAGCGAGCCGATGATGCGCTGGTTACTCCCGCATCCAATTCTGACACCGTTGCTGGTCCTGATTTGGGTGCTCTTGGCCAACAGCGTGTCACCGGGCACGATCTTGCTTGGCGTGTTGCTCGGCTGGATCATTCCGCTGGCTACAATGCGTTTCTGGCCGGATCGAATTTATGTCCACAAGCCGCTGTTGCTCGCGCGCTTTATGCTCGTACTGCTGTACGACATTCTCGTGTCCAATCTTGCCGTAGCCTGGCTGATCCTAAGCGGCCCCAGGCACAGCGAACCGGCATTCGTCTTAGTGCCGCTGGAGTTGCGCTCGGATCTGGGGATCAGCATGCTGGCGAGCACCATCTCGATGACGCCGGGGACGGTCTCTTCATGGCTGAGTCCAGATCGTCGCACGCTGGTGGTGCATGGACTCAACGTCACAGATCCAGCCGCACTGGTTGAAACGATCAAGCGCCGCTACGAGGCGCCACTGTTGGAGATCTTAGAACCATGTTGAGTACCGCCGTTACGCTCGCCTTCGCACTAGTTGCGGCCTCGCTGGCGCTGACGTTGTGGCGCCTGCTATGGGGACCGGACAAACCAGACCGCATCCTGGCGCTTGATACGCTCTATGTGAATTCGATCGCGCTGCTTGTTCTGTATGGCATCTATCTAAACACCGCGCTCTATTTCGAGGCCGCGATTCTGATCGCCATGATGGGTTTCCTTAGTACCGTCGCACTGTGCAAATATCTGCTGCGCGGCGACATCATTGAATAGGTGCTCCCATGCTTGAAGCCACACTCTCCGCTCTCATCGTCATGGGCGCGCTCTTTATCTTCATCGGCTCGCTCGGTCTCGTACGCATGGCGGATTTTCATACCCGTCTGCATGGCCCAACCAAGGCCACGACGCTCGGCGTCGGCAGTCTGTTGATCGCCTCCATGATCCACTTCAGCACGCAGGGCAACGGTGTGAGCTTTCATGAGCTGATCGTGACGCTGTTTCTGTTCATCACCGCGCCGGTGAGCGCCCACCTGCTCTCCAAGGCCGCACTGCATCTGCGGGTGAAGTCCCTGGCGCCACCGCCTGAGCTGGTCGGGCGGACAGATTCCGATCCCGATCTGGTGCAATAGCACGCTGGCGGAGAGCCCATCTGAATCAGTCCGAGGCGTCTTCCCAACGCCCGGCTGCGGCATCGTCCGTCGAGCGTGCCTCGACCCAGCGCTCGCCCGCTGGTGTCTGCTCTTTCTTCCAGAAGGGCGCGCGGGTCTTTAGATAATCGATGAGGAACTCGCAGGCGCGGAAGGCATCACCCCGGTGCTGGCTGGTGACGCCGACGAAGACAATGGGGTCTTCTGGTTCTAAAGCTCCGACACGGTGGATGATGGTCACGCCCTCGAGATGCCAGCGCGCGCGCGCTTCGTCGGCGATGGTCGCGAGCGCCTTCTCGGTCATGCCCGGATAGTGTTCGAGCGTCATCCGCGTGACTGCAACACCCTCGTTGAGATCGCGCATCAGACCGATGAAGCTCACCAGTGCGCCGACGTGCGGATTACTGCGCCGTAAGGCATCCTGCTCGGCGGCAATTTCAAATGGCGCGGTCTGGACCAGGATGCGCTGCATGTCAATATGCTCCAGTGGATCAGTGGCGATAAAAATTGGCCGACTTCCCTGCCTCTGAGACGGTCATCCATCTTGACACAGTCTAAGCTTGGACTATGAGGCCAAGACATACACCGCCCCGGAGGACACGGATGAGCGATCAATCCACAGCTCGGCTTGCGACCAGGATAGCCATCCTGGCCGTGGCATGCCTCCTTGCGCCAACCATGGCTCTCACGGACAGTGACGGTGCCTCACCCGATATGCGAGAGGTGCTGGTCATAGATGTGACCGGCGCCATCGGGCCAGCCAACGCCGCCTATATCGAGAAATCCATCGCCGAGGCCGAGGCACGCAACGCCGAGTTGCTGGTGATGCGCATCGACACCCCCGGCGGACTCGATACCTCTATGCGTCTCATCATCAAGGCAATTACGGCGTCCGAGGTTCCCGTGGCGGGCTATGTCGCGCCAACCGGGGCGCGTGCGGCAAGCGCCGGGACCTATATCCTCTATGCCTGCCCGGTCGCGGCGATGGCGCCGGGTACGAACCTGGGGGCGGCAACACCGGTTCAGTTGGGCGCTCTGCCGACGTCTGAACCCGAACCCGCCGATTCGGCGGGCAACGGGGATTCCGAGTCGTCGCAGCAAGAACCACCCCCAGGGGAGGCCAAGACCCGCAAGGTGATCAACGATGCCGCGGCCTACATCCGTGGCCTGGCGGCGCTGCACGGGCGCAATGGCGAATGGGCCGAACAGGCCGTGCGCGAGGGCGCGAGTCTGTCCGCCGAGGAGGCGCTCGAGCGCGATGTCATCGACCTAATGGCGCCAAGCCTGGAGGCGCTGATCGCCGAACTCGACGGTCGCTTGGTGCGGATCGGCGAAACGGACCGGTCGCTAAGCACCGCCGGAGCGACGATCATCGAGCTTCAACCAGACTGGAAAACGCGACTGCTCGCGGTCATCAGCGACCCCAACGTGGCCTACATCCTGATGCTGCTCGGTATCTACGGGCTGATCTACGAGTTCTCTAATCCCGGCGCCGTGCTGCCCGGAACCGCCGGGGCGCTCAGTCTGCTGCTGGCGCTCTATGCCTTCCAGCTCCTACCTATCAACTACGCGGGCCTGGCGCTGATCGCGCTCGGTCTGGTGCTCATGGTGATGGAGGCCTTTTCGCCCAGCTTCGGTGGGCTGGGGATCGGCGGCATCCTGGCCTTCGTCTTCGGCTCGTTGATTCTCATTGACACCGAGGCCGCCGGCTTCGGGATCTCGCTTCCACTCATTCTCGGCTTCGCGGGCACGAGTGCGCTGGTACTGTTGTTCGTCGTCGGGATGGCGCTCAAGGCCCATCGGCGACCGGTGGTTTCCGGTCGGGAGGAACTCATTGATGCGGTAGGCGAGGCGCTCTCCGGTTTCCCTGGCACGGGTCGCGTACGCGTACACGGCGAGATCTGGAGCGCCCGCGCCGAGGAGTCAATCCCGCCTGGTACTAAGGTCCGCGTCACCGGCCGTGAAGGGCTGACACTGCTGGTGCAACCCCACTCTAAATCCTGAGGGAGAAATACCATGTTCATCGAGATCTATTTGCTACCGTTGATCGTCCTGATCGCGCTCTTTGTCGGGTCCATCCGCATCCTGCGCGAGTACGTGCGCGGCGTCATCTTCACCCTCGGTCGCTTCACCGGCGTTAAAGGTCCAGGGCTGATCTTCGTCGTCCCCGGCATTCAGAACATCGTCAAGGTCGATCTACGGCTTCAGGTCATGGACGTGCCGAGTCAGGACGTGATCTCGCGCGACAACGTCTCGGTCAAGGTCAATGCGGTAGTCTACTTTCGCGTGATCGACCCGGAAAAGGCCGTGATCCAGGTCGAGGAATACCGTGTGGCCACCAGCCAGCTCGCACAGACCACGCTGCGCTCGGTGCTGGGTCAGCATGAGCTTGATGAAATGCTCGCCGAGCGCGACAAGCTCAACGACGACGTGCGCGCTATCCTTGATTCTCAGACCGATGCCTGGGGCATCAAGGTGGCCAATGTCGAGATCAAACACGTCGACCTGGATGAGTCGATGATCCGCGCCATCGCCCGCCAAGCCGAGGCCGAGCGCTCGCGGCGTGCGAAGGTCATCCATGCCGAGGGCGAGCAGCAGGCCGCTGAAAAGCTGATGGAGGCCGCAAAGACGCTCTCCCAACAGCCTCAGGCGATCCAGTTGCGCTTTTTAGAGACCCTGACTGCCATTGCCGGCGACCGGACGTCGACCATCGTCTTCCCCTTGCCGATGGACCTCATCACGCCGCTGCTGGATAAGCGAGAGAAAAACGCCTGAGCGCGCCAATACCCGACATCCCTGTCGGATCGGGCCGCGCGCACTCAACCGATGGGCGCGACGCCAAACAGGGCGCGATGCGCCCAAAACATGAACAGCAGATAGACCAGCAGCCCGCCAACCACCGCGATGACGTCGTTGACCCGATTCGCCGGGGCGCCCGGGACCGGCGGTCCGGCCCGATACTTGAGCGAGATCCGATCCGCGACCGCCCAGGCCAGGAAGCCGCCAAACAGCAGCAGATCGGCCAGGGTGCCGTTGGCCAGTAGATGGGCGAGCGCCCAGATCTTCACGGCCAGTAGCATGGGGTGCTTGGCCGCCGCTTGGATGCGCCCCGGAAGATACGTGGCAAACAGCAAAGGAAACACCGGCAGCATCAGCAGGAGCGCGACGTGGCGCGTCCAGGTGGGCGGATCGTAGAGGACGATTGGGGCAACGCGCGCAGACGCATAGCCGTTGACGATCAACACCAATCCAACCAGCGAGACGAGCGTGTAGACGATTTGCCAGGGGATAGCGCCGAAACGCGCGATGATCGTCGGTCGAAGCCCCGGTTTAACGATAAAGACCGAGTGCATTCCGAGAAAGAGGACAAGTCCGAGAATGAGTATTGCCATCACGCTATCTCCTGTGGCTGGTTTCTGAAAGACGGCTGCAGGGGGAATCGAACAGGTGGCACGTCAAGCGCCTGGTCAGTGGGGTCCGTGCTTGGCGAGGAAGGCATCCAGCGCATTGCCGAACGCCTGTCGATCGCGCGCGTTCAGGGTCGCCGGACCGCCGGTCTGGACGCCGCTCGCCCGTAGGGTCTCCATGAAGTCGCGCATGTTCAGGCGCTCGCGGACGTTGTCCTGAGTATAGAGTTCACCGCGTGGATTTAAGGCGTGCGCCTGCTTGGCGATGACCTCGGCGGCCAGCGGAATATCGGCCGTGATCACCAGGTCGCCAGGATGCAGACGCTTGACGATCTCGTTGTCGGCAACATCGAAGCCGGAGGCGACCTGAATGGCGCGGATATGACGCGAGGGCGGCAGACTCATGGGCTGGTTGGCCACCAGGGTCATAGACACGCCGACCCGTTCGGCGGCGCGGAAGAGGATGTCCTTGACGACCTTTGGGCAGGCGTCCGCGTCGACCCAGATATGCATTTATAGCTCCTGAACCAGAATCCAGGGCTTGACGACGACCGCCCAGAGGCTGGAATCGCTCGCCAGCCAATGGCGTGCCTGCGTGTCGGTGACCGGCGCGATCGCGCCGCGAGCCATCTCGGCCTCAATCATTGCGGTCTCGTCCCGGGACATCGCCAGCGCCGTTTCAACCAGATCGACTCCCGGCTGCGTCCAGATCACCGCGCCCTGAGCGAAGAAGCGCTGTAGCTCGGTCCAGGGGATTTTCGCCGTTTCCTGGTGTAGCCTGAGCCAGTCGGCGTCTTCAGGCAGCGTCATTGGCCGCATCCGTCTCGTTGTAGTTCATGCTGACTATTTCGTCGGGTTCGCACACCATAATGAGACCAGCCAGCGGGGGTAACGAGATCAGTAGCGAATCCGCTCGCCCCATCCAGCTTACCGCCTCGGATTGAACGCCCCCCTGATTGCCGACATTGCTGCCGCCGTAAATCTCGGCATCGGAATTGATGGCCTCGCGATAAAAGCCTGGCTTGGGAACGCCGATACGATAGTTCACGCGCGGCACTGGCGTAAAATTAAATACTGCCACGACGATGTCTTCCCCGCTCTGGGACTTGCGGACATAGCTCAGCACCGACTGAGAGCTGTCGTTACAGTCGATCCACTCGAATCCAGCGGCATCGAAGTCCACCTCGTGCAGGGCCGCGAGCGCCTGATAAAGCTGGTTGAGGTCGGCGACAAGCCGTCGCATCCCTTGATGCTGAGGCCGCTCAAGCAGCTCCCAATCGAGCGAGGCGGCGAAGTTCCACTCCTTGCCCTGGGCGAACTCGCAGCCCTGGAACAGCAGCTTCTTGCCGGGATAACTGAACATGAACGTATAAAGCAGGCGCAGATTGGCGAATTTCTGCCAGCCGTCACCGGGCATCTTGTCGAGCATCGAGTGCTTGCCGTGGACGACCTCATCGTGTGAGAACGGCAGGACGAAGTTCTCGGTGAAGGCGTAGAGCAGACCGAAGGTCAGCAGATCATGATGGAAGTGGCGGTAGATGGAATCTTTCTGCATATAGGACAGGGTGTCGTGCATCCAGCCCATGTTCCACTTCATGCTAAAACCGAGTCCGCCCAAATAGGTTGGACGCGAGACCGCGGGCCAGGAGGTCGACTCCTCGGCGATCATGAGGGTGCCGGGGTGCTGCTCGTGGCTCACCATGTTGAGTTCACGCAGAAATTCCACGGCTTCCAGGTTCTCGTTGCCGCCATACTTGTTGGGAATCCACTCATCTGCATCGCGCGAGTAGTCGAGATAGAGCATTGAGGCAACGGCATCGACGCGCAGACCGTCGATATGATATTCCTCCAACCAGTAGAGCGCACTCGAGAGCAAGAAGTTTTTGACCTCGTTACGGCCAAAGTTAAAGATCAGGGTGCCCCAGTCGCGATGCTCGCCCATGCGCGGATCGGCGTGCTCGTAAAGCGCCGAGCCGTCGAAACGGGCCAGCGCGTAGGCGTCTTTGGGAAAGTGCGCGGGCACCCAGTCGAGCAACACGCCGATGCCTCGCTGGTGACAATGATCGACGAAAAACCGAAAGTCATCGGGCGAGCCGAACCGCGAGGTCGGCGCGAAATAGCCCGTGCACTGATAACCCCAGGAGTCATCCAGCGGGTGTTCGGTAATCGGCAGCAGCTCGATGTGGGTAAAACCCATCTCAACGACATAGTCGGCGATCTCCCTGGCCAGGAGGCGATAGTTGAGAAAGCCGTCATCGGTGCCACGTCGCCATGATCCGAGATGGACCTCATAAACGGACATCGGCCGATGCTTCCAGTCGGCGCGCTTGCGCGCTTCTAGCCAGGTCGCGTCCGACCAGCGGAAATCACTCATGGGCGCGAGGATGCTGGCCGTCTGGGGACGCTCCTGAAACGCCTGGGCATAGGGGTCGGTCTTGATGTGGATGTGCGTGTCGCGATCGCGGATCTCGTATTTATAGTAACCGCCGCTCTGCAGCGCGGGGATGAACAGCTCCCAAACACCGGTACCGCCGCGCGAGCGCATCGGGTGGACACGCCCGTCCCAGGCGTTGAAGTCGCCCACAACACTGACACGCTCGGCGTTGGGCGCCCAGACCGCGAACTGGATGCCCGCGACACCCTCGACCTCACGGACATGGGAGCCTAAGAGCTTGTAGGCATGCCAGTGACGCCCTTCGCTGAACAGATGCAGGTCGAAATCGGGGAGCTGAGGTGGAAAGCAGTAGGCGTCATGGGCTTGATGCCGGATACCTGCGGCGTCGCTCCATTCGATCTGAAAGCGCTCGGAGACCTCCTCGGCATCGCCTTCCCAGATGAACAGATCCGTGCCCGCGATACGCTCCATGGGCGCATCGGCATCGACCAGGCGGGCGCTTTCAGCACGCGGCAGAAAGGCCCGAGCGACCACCTTCCCATTACGCTCATGACGGCCCAGAACTTCGAAGGGGTCGTGGTGGCGCGCCTCGACGATGCGCAGCAGTGGGTCGGGAAGTTTGGATGCCTGGCCGTGTGCGATTGCCATCTGGAATGTCGTCCTCATGATATCGGCAAATCCGGTGCTCCGGATGCCTGTTGGGGCGTAATCGGATCGGGGTGCGGCGCTCGGCGCGCACCGTCTACAGTGATGTTGGGGGCGCGAAATTCGATCCGGGAGGCCCGCGTGCCGCCCCAATGCCATGGGGCCACAAAGCCGCTTGATGTTACTATAAGGCAGAACTGACCAGCCTCGTAACCTCGTTCACGATAGGAGGATATATGCCCCACACCAACCCCAGGTTCATCAGCCGCCTGACACGCAATACCCTGGCGCTGATCCTGGCCGGTGGGCGAGGCTCGCGCCTCAAGCATCTGACCGCGTGGCGCGCCAAACCCGCTGTTCAATTCGGCGGGAAGTTCCGCATCATCGACTTCCCGCTGTCGAACTGCATCAACTCGGACATTCGGCGCATTGGTGTGCTGACACAGTACAAAGCCCACTCGCTGATCCTACACATCCAGAAAGGCTGGGGCTTTCTGCGCGGTGAGTTTGGCGAGTTCATCGAGCTTTGGCCCGCCCAGCAGCGCATCGCCGAGACCTCTTGGTATGCCGGGACGGCCGACGCAGTGTTTCAGAATCTGGACATCATCCGCGACCACAATCCAGAGTACGTCCTGGTACTGGCAGGAGATCACATCTACAAGATGGACTACGGAACCATGATCGCCTATCACGTCGAGAGCGGCGCAGACATGACCGTTGGCTGTCTCGAGGTCGATATCGAACGGGCCAGAGAGTTTGGCGTCATGGCGGTCGACGCCGACCAGAAGGTGACGGATTTCGCCGAGAAGCCGCGCGATCCCGAGACCATTCCCGGCAGCACCGACCGTTGTCTGGCCTCCATGGGCATCTACGTCTTCAATCGTGACTTCCTGTTCGAGCAGCTTACCAAAGATGCCGACACACCGGGTTCGAGCCACGATTTTGGCAAGGATATCATCCCTAATGTGATCCAGCGCTACCGAGTCATGGCCCATACCTTCCGTGATTTGCGCAGTGGTGAGCAAGCCTATTGGCGCGACGTGGGTACGCTGGACGCCTTCTGGGAAGCCAATCTGGAGCTGATCGGCGTCACACCACCCTTGGATCTGTACGACAAAAATTGGCCGATCTGGACCTACCAGGAGCAACTGCCGCCCGCCAAGTTCGTCTTCGACGATGAGGATCGCCGCGGCATGGCGGTGGACTCGATGGTCTCGGGCGGCTGCGTCATTTCCGGGGCGGTGGTGCGCCACTCGCTGCTGTTCTCCAATGTACGGGTAAACTCGTACGCCACTGTATCGGACTCGGTCATACTGCCAGATGTCCACATTGGCCGGAACTGCACCATCCGCAACGCCGTGATTGATCGTTTCTGCCAGATTGAGGAAGGCACCGAAATTGGCGTGGACCGAGAGGCCGACCTGCGTGCCGGATTCTGCGTGAGCGAGGGTGGTGTCACGCTCGTGACACCCGAGATGCTGGGACAGGACGCCAATCACGTTCGGTGAAGTCAATTGTCAGTGATTGGGTCTGTGATCCGATCCTGGCGTAAAGTTTTTGGAGCCGAGATGAACGTTTTCGTGAATGGGGAATCAAGAGAAATCGCCGATGGCGCTTGGATGGCGGATCTGGTCGAGGAGCTGGCGCTCAACGGCCAACGTTTTGCCGTCGAAGTCAACGCGGAGCTGATTCCGCGCAGTCGCTTCAGCGAGCACCACCTGAAACCTGGAGACAAGATCGAGATCATTCAGGCGGTCGGCGGAGGTTAGACCGCACGATCGGAGAGCGCTCGAATTTTTTTACCAACAAC
This sequence comes from Thiorhodococcus sp., assembly GCA_029257385.1. GTDB lineage: Bacteria > Pseudomonadota > Gammaproteobacteria > Chromatiales > Chromatiaceae > Thiorhodococcus. Next base: position 53,628 of record JARIBS010000052.1, on the reverse strand, counting down.
TTAGCGAGCATCCACCGCGAGAATTCCATGTCTACAAAAACCCAGTCTTCAGATCGCCTCATCATCGCGGGCAAGGAGTACAGCTCACGCCTGCTCGTCGGGACCGGCAAATACAAAGACATGGATGAGACGGTCCGCGCCATCGTGGCCAGCGGGGCCGAGATTTTCACCGTGGCCGTTCGCCGCACCAATATCGGCCAGCATTCGGACGAGCCGAATATCCTTGATGTGCTGCCACCCGAACGCTACACCATCCTGCCCAATACCGCCGGCTGCTACGATGCCGAGACCGCCGTGCGGACCTGCCGTCTAGCGCGCGAGCTGCTTGACGGCCGCAACCTCGTCAAGCTGGAAGTGCTGGGGGATGAAAAAACCCTTTTCCCAGACGTCATGGCGACGCTGAAAGCCGCCGAGGAGTTGGTCAAGGACGGCTTCGACGTCATGGTCTACACTAATGACGACCCCATTATTGCCCGTGAGCTGGAGGCCATCGGCTGTATCGCCGTCATGCCGCTGGCCGCACCGATCGGCTCGGGGCTGGGCATCCGCAATCCGCTCAACATCCTCACCATCGTCGAGAACGCCAAGGTGCCGGTCCTGGTCGATGCTGGTGTCGGCACGGCCTCCGATGCCGCCAAGGCCATGGAGCTGGGCTGCGACGGCGTGCTCATGAACACCGCCATTGCCGCGGCCAGAGATCCAGTGCTTATGGCCAGCGCCATGCGCAAAGCCATTGAGGCAGGGCGCGAGGCCTTCCGCGCGGGACGCATGCCGGCCAAGCGCTTCGCCTCCGCCTCCTCGCCGATCGAAGGACTGTTTTTCTGATTCGGCTACAACGTAATAGACGTTCGCTCGTCTAGCCCCCCCCCGAGACAGAAGCCTTGTTGTTGTATCAACCTGAACTGCATCGCCCGATTCGCAGCTTTGTTCTGCGCCAAGGGCACCTGACGCCCGCGCAAGAGCGCGCCTTCGAGACACTCTGGCCGCGCTTTGGTCTCGACTGGACGCCTGGCGAACGGATCGACCTCGCTGGTGTGTTCGGCAACCAGCGCCCAGTGGTGCTCGAAATCGGCTTCGGCAACGGTGCTTCGCTCGCCGAGATGGCCGAGCACGATCCTAAGCGCAATTGGCTCGGCATCGAAGTCCATAGCCCCGGCGTCGGACGCTTGCTGCTGGAGATTGAGCGTCGCGGACTCGATAACCTGCGGCTAATCCGCCAAGATGCGGTCGAAGCCCTAAGCGATGGTCTGGCGCCCGGCAGTCTCGATGCCGTGCAACTTTTCTTTCCCGATCCCTGGCACAAGCGCCGCCACCACAAACGACGCATCTTCAACAGCGCGCTGGTGCGCCTGCTCGCCCAGGTCATTCGTCCTGGCGGTGTTTTTCACGCAGCGACAGACTGGACGCCCTATGCCGAGCAGATGCTGGAAATCCTAGATGCGGCATCCGAGCTGTTCGAGAACACCTCGACGACCGGACGCTATGTGGCCCGTTCGTCAACTCGTCCGCCGACCCGGTTTGAGTTGCGCGGCGAACATCTCGGTCATCCGGTGCGCGATCTGATCTATCGTCGGCGCTGATGGCCGCTCTGCGGCTCGCGGCCATCCGTCAACACCTGCTGAGAGGCGTTGATCTCGACATTGACGCTGGCGAGTTGGTGTTCCTCTCCGGTCCTTCCGGCTCTGGCAAAAGCCTGCTGCTGCGCGCCATCGCAGACCTCGACCCACATGAGGGTGAGGTCTGGCTGGGGGCTGAGGCGCGCTCGGGCATGGCGCCGCCGCTGTGGCGACGACGGGTCGGACTGCTACCAGCGGAGTCGTTCTGGTGGGGCGAGACGGTCGGCGAGCATCTGCCGCGCGGCGGGAGCGCTGCGCAGATCACCGATTGGCTGCAAGCGCTCGGCTTCGCCCCCGATGTCCTGACCTGGTCGGTGATGCGGCTCTCGACCGGCGAACGCCAGCGCCTCGCCCTGGTCCGTCTGCTGGCACAGCAACCCGAGGCGCTGTTGCTCGACGAGGCGACCGCGAATCTGGACCCGGCCAATCGCGATCAGGTCGAGCGTCTGATCGAAACCTATCGGCGTTTGAACCAGACGTCTGTGCTCTGGGTCAGCCACGATCCAGCGCAGCGACAGCGGCTCGGGGCGCGCGCCTATGTCATTCGCGACGGCCTTTTGGTGGCCGAGCCATGACCATGATTCAGCTCACACCCTGGGACCTGGGACTCTCCTCGATCCTGATTCTGCTGCTTGCTGCGATGTCCTGGCGACTGCGGCTCGGTGTCGAGCGCCGGGTGCTGATCGCCGCCGTCCGTAGCGCCGTTCAGCTCACTCTGGTCGGGATGGTGCTCCATGTGCTCTTCGCGCAGACGAGCCTGGCGCTGATTGGGCTGATGGCACTGGTCATGCTGTCAGTGGCGGGATTTGAGGTCATGCAGCGTCAGAAACGCCGCTATCACGGTCTCTGGGGCTATGGGATCGGCGCCTTCTCGATGTTCCTGTCGTCGTTTAGCGTCACCCTGCTGGCCGTCACGCTCATCATCGGGGTGGAACCCTGGTATCAGCCCCAGTATCTGATTCCGCTACTCGGCATGCTGCTCGGCAACACCATGAGCGGTGTGGCCATCGCGCTGGACAATCTGACCCGTAATGCCTGGGAGTCGCGCGGCAAGGTCGAGGCCCGGCTCTTGGCAGGCCAAGACTGGGATGCGGCCATCGAGGACATCCGTCGCGAGGCGCTGCGTTCGGGTCTCATCCCGATCGTCAATGCCATGGGCACAGCTGGGCTGGTCAGTCTGCCGGGAATGATGACGGGCCAGATTCTGGCCGGGAGTGCGCCCATCGAGGCGGCCAAATACCAGCTTATGATCATGTTTTTGATCTCGGCTGGGACCGGTTTGGGATCTGTGGCGGCCGTCTGGCTGGGTGCGCGGCGGCTGTTCGACGAACGTCAACGGTTGCGTCTCGACCGTCTTACCAATACACCCAGGGCATGAGTGCGCAGCCGGTTCATTCTGTCCGATGAGGCTCGACCACGACAGCAATAATTGACTTTTTTAATGCATTAAATATGAGCCATTGCGTTCCATTCGTGCCTTGCTTCCGCTACTGTGCACGGAATGTTGCGCTGCACAACGGGTTGATCTAATCCGCTCACGGCGCTCCGCATCACCGCAGTGGCAGTAGGAGCCCGAGATTATGTCCGCCTCTACCCGTTACGATGTCCTGATCATTGGCGCTGGCGTCACCGGCACCGCTTTACTCTATGAACTGGCCAAATTTACCGATCTCAACCGGCTCTGTCTGGTCGAGAAATACGACAGTATCGCCAGCGTCAACTCGCACGCCCATAGCAACAGCCAGACCATTCACTGCGGCGACATCGAGACCAACTACACGCTCGCAAAGGCCAGCGGCGTCAAGCGCACCGCCCACATGGTGATCAACTACGCCACGAAGCTCCCGGCGCGCGAGCGCGATCAGATTATCTTTCGCATGCCAAAAATGGTGCTCGGCGTCGGCAGGCAGGAATGCAGCTATATCCGCCAGCGCTACGAGACGTTCAAGGATCTTTTTCCACGCATGCAACTGCTCGAACGCGGCGATATCGCCGACATCGAACCCAATGTCGCACTGGTCGACGGCGCTTGGCGTCGAGAGGAGATCGTCGCGACCGGAACCCCAGACGACTATTGCGCGGTCGACTTCCAGGCGCTGGCCCAGTCTTTCTCACGCGAATGCGTGCGCATGGACCGCGCCTCCAGAAAGCAGATAACCCAGCTCTTCTCGACCAAGGTCGATACCATTCGCAGAGACACGGACGGCGGCTATGTGCTCTCGACCAATCGTGGCCTGCTACAGGCGCGCGCCGTGGTGGTCTGCGCCGGAGGGCATTCGCTACTGATGGCGCAGGAGATGGGGCTCGGTCTGGAGTATTCCTGTCTGCCGGTCGCGGGTTCATTCTACTTCGCGCCCGAGGCGCTCAACGGTAAAGTCTATACCGTTCAGAACCCCAACCTGCCCTTCGCCGCCGTACATGGTGACCACGATGTCAAAGAGCGCGGCAAGACGCGCTTTGGGCCCACCGCGCTGATGTTGCCGATGCTCGAACGCTATGATCGATCCTCGATCAAGGAATTCTTTAAAGTGCTGAGATTCGACCGTCAGGTGGCCGGTGTCCTCTGGGATCAGCTCAAAGTGCCTGATATCCGCAACTACATCCTGCGCAATTTCCTCTACGAAGTGCCTAAGCTCAATCGTCACCTGTTCGTCAAGGAGATTCGCAAGATCGTGCCCTCAATGAGCGTCAAAGACATCAGCTACGCGGAGGGCTTCGGCGGCATCCGTCCTCAGCTCATCGACAAAGCGGCGCGCAAGCTGCGCATGGGCGAGGCCAAGATCTCCGACGGAACGGGCATCATCTTCAATATGACGCCCTCCCCTGGCGGCACCAGTTGCCTGGGCAGCGGCGAGGACGATATGCGAGCGATCGCACGCTACCTGGGTGCGAGCATTGATGAGCGGGCATTTGAACGTACACTCCTGATGGGGCATCAGGGCACGCGGGTCTCGGATGAACAGCACGGACTTGCCGAGGCCATCTGATCAGGGGCGGAGAATTTAATTCAGCCAGGTGCGCGCAGGGCTGAAACAGCCCCGCGCGCTGTCATGGCGTGTCAGTCGTTAACGCTTAGACGTGATAGGCCCGGCTCAACTCGTGCACGGCCGCGATCATGGCCCCGGCGTGCTCCGGTGGAACATCCGGGGTGATGCCGTGGCCGAGATTGAAGACGTGTCCAGTCCCTTTGCCGTAGCTGTCAAGCACGCGTGCGACCTCCTCGCGGATGCGCTCGGGTGAAGCATAGAGTGCGCAGGGATCGAGATTACCTTGCAACGCAACATGCTCTCCGACCATGCGCCGGGCATCCGCCAAGTCGGTCGTCCAATCCACACCGAGCGCATCGCAGCCCGTCTTGGCCATATCGCTCAACCACTGTCCGCCGTTCTTGGTGAACAGGGTCACCGGCACCCGGCGCCCCTCGGACTCCCGCGTCAATCCCTCCAGCACCCGCTGCATGTAGGCCAGTGAGAACTCACGGTAGTTGGCCGGTGCGAGCGCCCCACCCCAGGTGTCGAAGATCATCACGGCCTGTGCGCCGCGCGCGATCTGGGCGTTGAGATAGCTCGTGACTGAATCGGCGAGCTTGCCCAACAGGCTATGCAGCAGATCCGGGCGGTCGAACATCATGCCCTTGGTATGCGAGAAGTTTTTCGCACTACTCCCCTCGATCATGTAAGTGGCCAGTGTCCAGGGGCTGCCGGAGAAGCCGATCAGCGGCACGCGGCCATTGAGGTCGCGCCGAATCGTCGAGACCGCGTCCATGACGTACTTGAGTTCGCCTTCCGGATCTGGAACGGCGATCCTCGCTACATCAGCCGCCGTGCGCAACGGGCGCTCGAAACGCGGTCCTTCCCCCTCTGTGAAATACAGCCCCAACCCCATGGCGTCGGGTATTGTGAGGATATCCGAGAACAGGATGGCCGCGTCGAGCGGAAAGCGCTCCAGCGGCTGCAAGGTAACCTCAGAGGCGAGTTCGGCATTTTTGCACAAGTCCATGAAACCGCCGGCCTTCGCACGCGTTGCGCGGTACTCCGGAAGATATCTGCCAGCCTGGCGCATCATCCAAACTGGTGTGTAATCAACAGGTTCACGCATCAGCGCACGTAAAAAGGTGTCATTGGTCAACTGAGTCATGGAGCGGTTCCCGATCTGTACGTGTGAAAGTTCCAAATGGTTTAACGGCGCATTCTACAACGTCCAGAAACTTTAGGTCGCTCTGGAGAAATGCGGGAAGACGCACGAGTGACGCGCGAACCTAAAACATGTTGAGAACACGCCCAGTCGAGATTCTAAAAATCAACAGGTTGAGATAGATAACAAGCTGTGGATAAGTCATGTATAAGGCTGTGGATAGAATGTGGATAAATTTTTTAGCTCATTTTAAACACAACTTATCCACAGCTTATTCAGAAAAAAACACAATCCAAGTTTTTGATTTAAATTGATAAATATAGTTTATCCACTTATCCACAGGGCCTATTACTATCTTTAAGATATTTAAGATTATGATAGTGAGCGCTGCTTGTCGGGTTTGCGCTACTCGGTCAGTCGCTTCGCCAAAGCCTGATTAGGGACTGGGGCTTGAGGTTGCTAGAATTCAGCTGATGGACGTTTCTCATCTTCTCGACACACTCAACGACGCTCAGCGTGAGGCGGTTTCGGCAGAGGCCGGCACACTGTTGATTATTGCCGGGGCTGGCTCCGGTAAGACGCGCGTACTGGTGCACCGTATCGCCTGGTTGCTCGAGGTCGAGCAGGCGCCTCCATGGACCATACTGGCGGTGACCTTCACCAACAAAGCAGCCAGGGAAATGCGTGGGCGTATTGAGCAGATGCTCGATGTCCCGGTCGGTGGAATGTGGGTCGGTACGTTCCACGGTCTAGCACATCGTTTTCTGCGTGCACACTGGCAGGATGCCAAGCTGCCCCAGAATTTCCAGATCCTGGACTCAGATGATCAGTTCCGCTCGATCAAGCGCATTATCAAAGCGATGGAACTCGACGAGGCGCGCTGGTCACCCCGCCAGGCTCAGAGTTTCATCAACAAACAAAAAGACGCAGGGCTGCGGCCTCAACACCTCGACAGCAGTGGCGATTTCTTCATGGAGAAAATGCTCGCCATTTATCAAGAATACGAAGCAACACGCATCCGCGGCGGATTGCTCGACTTTGCTGACCTACTGCTGTGCACACTCGAGCTGCTGCGCGAGCGGGCGGATATCCTCCACCACTACCAGCAACGTTTTCGCCACATCCTGGTCGACGAACTTCAAGACACCAACGCGATTCAATACGCCTGGCTGCGGTTGCTGGCGGGAAACAACGACAATCTCTTCGCCGTGGGCGATGACGATCAGTCCATTTACGGTTGGCGCGGCGCACGGGTCGAAAACATCCAGTTGTTCCAGCGCGACTATCCGCAAGCCCGCACCATCCGGCTAGAGCAAAACTATCGCTCGACGGCAAACATCCTAGCGGCGGCCAATGCGGTCATCGCCAACAATCCGACCCGGCTGGGAAAGAACCTCTGGACCGAGGACGCCAAGGGCGATCCCATCCGCCGCTACAGCGCCTTCAACGAGATCGATGAGGCGCGCTTCGTCATCGAGCGCATCCGCCGCTTCGTGCAGGACAACGGCTACCGGCGTGATGAGTGCGCGATCCTCTATCGCACCACGGCCCAGTCGCGTCTGTTCGAGGAGGCCCTGATCCAGGCCCGCATCCCGTATCGCGTTTACGGTGGACTGCGCTTCTTCGAGCGTGCCGAGATCCGTGATGCCTTAGCGTACCTGAGACTGTTCGCCAATCCAGACGACGATACGGCCTTCGAGCGCGTGGTCAATACGCCCATGCGCGGGATTGGCGAACGCACCCTGGAGCTGCTGCGCCAACAGGCGCGTACCTCACGTGTTTCGCTCTGGCGCGCAGCTCAGGAGCTGACCGCGACCGCAGCCTTGGGAGGGCGCGCTAACAATGCGGTACGTCTGTTCCTCGATCTGATCATGGAGCAACGGCGCGCCAACGCCGAGCTGGAAATAGCCGATATCACCAATCGACTGATCGCGGTGGCCGGGCTTGCCGAGCACTACAGGAAAAACAAAGACGGCAAGGGTCAGGATCGCATCGAGAACCTGGAACAGCTAGTCGATACGGTCGCGCGTTTCCAGCATGAGCTCGATGAGGCCGAAGGCGACCCGTTGGGCGCGTTCTTGGCCCATGCAGCACTCGAGGCCGGCGAAGCTCAGGTCGATCAGAATGAGGATGGCGTGCAGCTCATGACGCTACACAGCGCCAAGGGGTTGGAGTTTCCAATCGTCTTTCTGGTCGGACTTGAGGAAGGGCTGTTTCCGCACAGCCTCTCCGCCGAAGACCCGCAGCGGCTCGAAGAGGAGCGGCGCCTGTGCTATGTGGGCATGACCCGCGCTATGCGCCAGCTCTATGTCACTCATGCCGAGAACCGCCGACTCTACGGGCGGGAGAGCTATCCTTCACCGTCGCGATTTCTGCGCGAAATTCCGCCCGAATTGCTCGAAGAAGTCCGCGCCAGCGGGGTGAGGCATCAGGTCCGCGCGGCTGTGCCGGCCCAGGGCGGGCTGTCGGGCGCTACGCCACCAGAGGGTTTCCAGCTCGGCCAACGGGTGCGTCACGCCAAGTTTGGCGAAGGCGTGGTGCTCAACAGCGAGGGGCGCGGCGCGCAGGCGCGCATCCAGGTCAACTTCCAGGACGTCGGTGCCAAATGGCTGGTGCTGGCCTATGCACGGCTGGAGCCTGCGGGCTGAGTGCGGCGAAAGTGCTCTGATAGACTGGGGTCGAGAACGGATTCGCCTTACAATCACCAAGATCATCCATTGCCCTACGTTTGCTTAAATCATGTCCGATACAGAAAGCTTCGAGGATCTTCTCAAACAATTCGACCAGACCCGTCAGGGCGAGCCCGCGATAGGCGACAAGGTCACAGGCACCCTGATCGCCATCGGTGAGGAGCATGCCTTCGTGGATTTGGGAGTCAAGTCCGAAGGCCGACTCGATCTGGCATCGCTCAAGGACGCCGAGGGACAATTTAAATACGTGCTTGGCGATGTCATCGAAAGTCACGTGACAGGCAGGGACGAGGAGAGCGGCATGCTGCTGCTCGGCAGCCAGCATGGACACAAGGCGCATGGGATCGACGAGGTCGAGCGCGCCTATCGCCAGGGACTGCCGGTCCAGGGCCAGGTGAGCGCCGCCGTCAAGGGCGGTGTGGAAGTCCAGATCGCCGGTGTGCGTGCTTTTTGTCCGGCCTCCCAGTTCGACATTCGCTTCATCGACGATCTGTCTGAGTTCATCGGTCAGCGTTTCGATTTCCAGATCACTAAATTTGAGGGAGGGCGCCGGCCGAATCTGGTGGTCTCACGTCGCGCCTTGCTGGAAGAGGCGCAGCGCATCAAGGCCGAGGAAACCCGCGCGCAGCTCACGCAGGGTGCTGTGCTGACTGGCGTCGTCACATCGCTGAAAGACTACGGCGCTTTCGTCGATATCGGCGGGCTGGAGGGCATGGTCCACATCAGCGAGCTGGCCTTCGGTCATGTCAAACACCCAAAAGACGTTCTGCACGTCGGGCAGACGGTGGAGGTCGGCGTGTTGCGTATCGAGCCGCCGAGCGATGCCGGAAAACGCGAGAAAATCGCGCTATCGATTCGTGCACTCAGCCGCGATCCCTGGCTGGATGCGGTTGAGGCTTTTCCGACCGGGGTGCGGGTCGCGGGCAAGGTCGTGCGATTGCAACCCTTTGGTGCTTTCATCGAGCTGGCACCGGGGATTGATGGCCTGGTCCACATCAGTGAGCTGGGTGCCGAACGACGCATCAATCACCCCAGCGAGATCCTCACAGAAGGCGATCTGGTTGAGGCGACTGTGCTGGGTATTGATCTGGAGCGACGCCGCATCAGCCTGTCGCTGGATGAACACCGACAGATCGACTCAGCCGTGACGCCCGAGTCGCTGAGCGCGGCCCATGCGGCGGAGTCTGAAAAAACCCTGGGGAGTTTCGGCGAGTTGCTGAAAGAAAGCCTGAGCAAGGGCCGCTGAGCAATCGTCATTGGTCAGGGGATAGAGTGCGGCGAAAATCGTTATCCCTAGCTGCCGCATCCTCTCGGCAGGAATCAGGGCCACCGCTGTCACTCTATGTCCACACTCCCTGGTGCGTGCGCAAGTGCCCTTATTGCGACTTCAATTCACACGCAGCCGATCCGTCGCCGCTGTTCGAGTCTTATGTGACACGGTTACTGGCCGATCTCGATGCTGATTTGCGCACGCGCGCGGCGCGCCGTCCGCTTCAGTCCATCTTTATCGGCGGCGGGACGCCGAGCCTTTTTCCGGGCGCGGCGATTCACCGGTTGCTTGCGGGAATCCGGGCGCGTACCGACCTGGATGCGGCAGTCGAGATTACACTGGAAGCCAATCCGGGCGCGGCCGATGCAGAGCGTTTCGAGGCGTTTCTGGATGCTGGGATCAATCGCCTGTCGATCGGTGTTCAGAGCCTCTCGGCGACGCATCTCAAGCGGCTCGGGCGCATTCACGATCCTGACGCGGCCCGCGCGGCCTTCGCAATGGCGCGCTCGGCGGGTTTCTCGAACATCAATCTGGATATGATGTTCGCCCTGCCCCGCCAGACCATTGCTGAAGCAGCGGCCGATTTGGAAGCATTGATCGCGCTCGAGCCGGAGCATATTTCTTACTACCAGTTGACGCTCGAACCCAACACCCTATTCCACGCGCAACCGCCCGCGCTGCCGGACGCAGATCTCACCGCCGAAATGGGCGCGCGCGGCGCCGAGCGGCTGAACGCTGCAGGATATGCCAGCTACGAGGTCTCGGCCTATGCCCGCCAGGGACGCGCGTGTCGTCACAACCTCAATTACTGGCGTTTTGGCGACTATCTGGGTATTGGAGCCGGGGCGCATAGCAAACTGACCGATACGCGCGAGCGATCCTCGGGGTGGCGCATTCGACGCACCTTCAAGCACCCTCATCCGACAACGTACCTCAATTGCAATCCAGGTGCGCTGGTGAGCAGTCAGCGTGAACTGAATAGGGCTGACGCGGTCTTCGAGCTGGCCTTGAACGCGCTGCGGCTTACCGCCGGATTCGAGCCAGGGCTGTTCACCGCGACGACTGGGCTGCCTTGGCCGATATTCGCGCCCTATGTGGAAGTCGCGGTGCACGATGGCTTGCTGAGCTTGAGTGCCGAACGCATTCAGCCGACCCTGCTCGGGCGAAATTTTCTCGATGATCTGGTCGCGCGCTTTATAGCGTCCGAGCCAGATGCCGGCGATGCTACTCGCTTGTTGTGACGGCTGATCTTTCATTGAAGCAAAGAGATGAATCTGGTAACCTTGCGAGTTTTCCAAGAATTTTACAGCCCAAGTGGGCAAAAGGGTCATCATGAAGGCAGAAATCCATCCGGATTACAACGAAGTGAAAGTGGTTTGCAGCTGCGGAAACGCATTCACGACCCGCTCCACCAAGGGAGAAGGAATGCATGTGGAAGTCTGCTCGGCTTGCCATCCTTTCTACACCGGTAAACAGAAGATGCTAGACACGGCCGGGCGGGTCGATAAGTTCCGCCGCAGGTATTCGCGCTGACACGTTCCCGCAGAGCGCGGGAGACCCGGCCAGCGGGCAACTCGCGCATCAGCGCTCACGCCGGGCGTCTAGAAGGAATTGTCCCCTTCTATCATTCGCTCGGCTGTCATTTGACTCGCCAACAGCGCGGGGGACATGATGTCCGAACGAGTACGCGCTGGCGCGTGCGTCTACAGCGACTGTCGTTCTTCCGGCAACTGACCGAATCATGTTCTGGAGGCTACCAGTGACAGACCCCGAAAGCTTTGCTCATCCCGACGCTGAGCTGAACCGTCTGGCGCTCGATTACCATGCATTGCCTAAGCCAGGGAAGATCGGTATCGCACTGACCAAGCCGGCCGCGACTCAGCAGGATCTTTCGCTCGCCTATACACCAGGCGTCGCCGAACCCGTGCGTCAGATTCATGCCGACCCGCAGCTCGCCTACAACTACACCAACAAGGGCAATCTGGTCGCGGTCATCACCGATGGGAGCGCCGTGCTTGGACTCGGCAATGTCGGAGGGCTGGCGAGTAAGCCGGTCATGGAAGGCAAAGCGGTGCTCTTCAAGCAGTTTGCCGATATCGACTGTTTCGATATCGAGGTCCAGTCCAAGCGTCCGCAGGACTTTATCGAGACCGTCATGCGGATTGCTCCCACCTTCGGCGGAATCAATTTAGAAGACATCGCCGCCCCGCATTGCTTCGAGATCGAGCAGGCACTGATCGAGCAGCTCGACATCCCGGTCTTTCACGACGATCAGCATGGTACGGCCATCATCATCGCGGCCGGTCTGCTCAACGCGCTGGAGCTACAGGGCAAGACCTTGCAAGAGGCGCGCATCGTCGTCCTGGGCGCGGGCGCCGCCGGCATTGCCGGGGTTCGCCTACTGCTGGCCTTGGGCGCACGTCGCGGTAATATCTTCTGCATCGATCGTCAAGGCATCATTCATCTGGGACGCAAGGATCTCAATCCGTACAAGTTCGGCGTCGCCGCCGATACCGAAAAGCGCACGCTTGCCGACGCGCTGGATGGAGCGGATGTCCTCATCGGTGTCTCGGGTCCAGACTTGGTCTCGGCGCGGATGCTCGAGTCGATGGCGCCGCGACCGGTGGTGTTTGCGCTCTCCAATCCAGTGCCTGAGATTCGTCCGTCACTAGCTTTGCAGGTGCGCGATGACTTGATTATGGCGACGGGGCGCTCAGACTATCCGAATCAGATCAACAACGTACTCGGTTTTCCTTTTATCTTTCGTGGCGCCTTGGATGTACGCGCCTCGCGCATCAACGAAGATATGCAGATCGCGGCGGTCGAGGCGCTGCGCATGCTGGCCCACGAGCCCGTACCTGTCGAGGTGCTTGAGGCCTATGGCCTGACCGAGCTGAGCTTTGGCCCTGCCTATATCATTCCCAAGCCCTTCGATCCACGGCTGCGCGAGCGCGTATCCAACGCCGTCTCGCATGCCGCCATCCAGAGCGGTGTCGCGCGGATTGTGCAACCTCGCTCATAATCCAGTACCAGTCTGATGCCCGCGCACACGCGCAGAGGTGGCTGACCGCATAGACGATTTTTGGCGACCCCAAGTATCCGACGGAAGACGTCCACATTGACTGGAGGAACGCAGACGTGAATAAAATCAGCATCGTAGGCGCTGGCAGGGTCGGTGAAACAGCCGCCCAAATTCTGGCTGAAGAAGAGTATTGTCGCGAGATTGCACTGTTTGATGTGCGCGATGATATTGCAGAGGGTATCGCGCTGGATATCCTCCAAACCGCGCCCTTTTTCGCATTCGACTGCCTCGTGCAGGGCGGCAATGATCCGCGAATCCTAAAAGATTCGGACCTGGTCATCGTGACGGCCGGTTTTCCGCGCAAGCCCGGCATGTCGCGCGTAGATGTCCTCGAGAGCAATGTAGGCATCATCGATGAAGTGACCGACCACATCATCGCCCAGGCCCCCGAGGCGATGGTGCTTATCGTGTCGAATCCGGTCGATACCCTGACCTATCGGGTCGCGCAAAAGACCGGCTGGGATCGCTCCAGAATTTTTGGTCAGGCCGGAGTGCTCGATGCCGCGCGCATGGCCAGTTTCATCGCGCAAGAGACGGGGTTCTCGGCTCGGGATATCACGACCATGGTGCTTGGCGGTCATGGCGACACGATGGTGCCAGTTCCGCAGTTCTGCACGATCAATGGCATACCTATCGCCCATTTTCTCTCTGAAGAGCGTATCGAGGCGATCAACGAACGCACCCGTAAGGGGGGAGCTGAAATACTCGCCTTGCGCAAGAACTCGAGCGCCTATGATGCACCCGGAGCGGCAGTTGCCACGATGGTCGACGCGATCGTCAACAATCGTAGACGCCTGCTCCCTTGCGTAGCGATGCTGGAGGGCGAGTATGGCGAGAGCGATCTGGCCATGGGCGTGCCCTGTATTCTTGGTGAAAAGGGCATCGAGTCGATTGTGGAACTGGATCTCAGTGCGCGCGCGCGCGAAGAGTTCAAACGATCCGCCGCAGCAGTGCGCACCGAGATCGAACGCCTGCGCGATATTCCCTGAAGCGACTGTGCGAATATTGCAGGCGTGAAAATCAACGTGCGCCGTTTCCGCAGATAACCGAGCATCTGAAACGGCGTTGGCCAGGAGTTAAGCTAATGGCGAACGAAACCATCACCGTGATCAACAATGCCACGGGAGAACGGCATGAACTCCCGTTGAGGGAAGGGACGCTTGGACCAAAAGCGGTGGACATCTCCTCGCTCTATAAAGAGGCAGGGATCTTCACCTACGACCCGGGCTTCATGTCCACCGCCAGTTGCAACAGCGCCATCACCTACATCGATGGCGAAGAAGGCGTGCTGCTCTACCGCGGCTATCCGATCGAGCAACTGGCCACCAAGTCGAGTTTTCTCGAGGTTTCCTATCTGCTGATCTATGGCGATCTGCCCGGCGACAAGGCCCTGGTCGGTTTTGAAAAAATGATCATGCGCCACACCATGCTCAACGAGAATCTGAAAGATTTTCTCGATGGTTTCCATTATGACGCTCACCCTATGTCGATGCTGGTTGGTGTGGTGGGGTCGCTCTCGGCGTTCTATCATGACTCGCTGAGCGTCAACGATCCGCGTCACCGCGAGATTTCCGCGCACCGCCTGATCGCGAAGTTGCCTACGATTGCCGCTGCGGCCTACAAACACAGTGTCGGCGAACCCATCATGTACCCGCGCAACGACCTGCGTTATTGCGCGAACTTCCTGCACATGATGTTTGCCACGCCCTGTGAGGACTACAAGCCAACCCTGATCGGAGAGAAGGCGATGAACCTGCTGTTCATCCTCCACGCCGATCATGAGCAGAACGCCAGCACCTCGACGGTGCGCCTGGCGGGCAGCTCGGGCGCCAATCCCTTCGCCTGTATCGCGGCCGGAATCGCCTCGCTCTGGGGACCGGCGCATGGCGGGGCCAACGAGGCGGTGTTGGACATGCTGCTGGAGATCGGCAGCGTCGAGAACGTCCAGCGCTATATCGAAAAAGCCAAGGACAAGGACGACCCATTCCGTCTCATGGGTTTTGGACACCGCGTCTACAAAAATTACGACCCGCGCGCCAAAATCATCCGCGAGGTCTGTCACCAGTTACTCGATGAACTGCCAGAAGCAGCCAATAATCCACTGTTCGAGCTGGCGATGAAACTCGAAGAGATCGCGCTCAACGACGCGTACTTCGTCGAGCGCAAGCTCTATCCCAACGTGGATTTTTACTCCGGCATCATCTATCAAGCGCTCGGCTTTCCGCGCAACATGTTCACCGTTATGTTTGCGGTGGCGCGCACGGTCGGATGGGTTGCTCACTGGCTGGAAATGATGTCCGATCCCAACAACCGGATTGGCCGACCGCGACAAATCTATTGCGGGCCGGCTCAGCGCGACTATCTCCCTATCTCGAAGCGATAATCCGCGCCATCTTCAGCGAGCATCCGCTCTACTTGTGCCAGGTCTGCACCGCGCTGGGGCCGCTCGGTGACCGGATCGAGAGGCGGATTTTGGCGCGCGTGCATCGGCAGCACGATCAGCGCTAACGGGATGTCGCCTGCCATAAAACGAAACACTGGGTGCGTGTGGCGCTGTCCACCCGGATAGCGCCACTCACGTTCGCCCTCGCGCCAAGGTATGCGCTGCTCAATCAAAGCGAATATTACGTCCTCGGGCAGATCTGAGAACAAAAATAGCTCAATCCCGGTCTGTCTGTCGCCCGTCCCCCTCAACACTGCACCGATCAGACGCGGTGAAAAATCAGCAAAGGCCCGCAGCGCCGATAACGCTTGATCGAGCAACTCTTGGTGCTCGCCCAGGTCGTCGCGAAATAGCCGACGCTGGACCAGCACGGCCTCCTGTATGGTCTCGTTTGACGGCCAGTTGCGCCGGTCATGAACACCAGTTCGTTCGGCTGCCTTGCGTCGTGCTCGATCGAAGTTAGGGAGTCCCTGCTCGATTATGATCCGCGCGGCTTCGTACGCCACGCGCTCTTTCAGGATGCTGGAACGCTGGCGCCCAGACATATTGATCACCTCCTCACTCTTGCACGCCTCTTGACACCGCGCGCTGCTTAAACGCTTTTTATACAGTGCCTTAGCGCGAGTATCGCCCGCTTAGGTAAGCCCGTTATACGCAACCCTAACATAGCCACCGCGCTCAGTGGCTTCAAGGCGTGGGGTCAAAGTGTGCGGTGGGTCTAGTTATCACTCATCTTGCCATGGTTATAATTGCGCGCAGCTTTATCAAGAGTGCTGCATCAGTGGGTGCCAAGGCCACATTAAGGCGGCACGGAGAGATACGAACCAGCGAGATCGTTATGTTTGGCCTCAGTCGCAAGAACAGCCCCCTGCTGGGGATAGACATCAGCTCGACGGCTATTAAGTTGGTCGAGCTATCGCAGTCATCTAGCTCGCAAGAGCCACATTATCGTGTCGAGCATTATGCCATTGAGCCGTTGCCGGCTAATGCGGTTGCCGAGAAAAAAATCGTCGAACCCGAAGCGGTCGGGCAGTGCATTCGCAAGGCAGTGAGTAAATCCGGAACCAAGACCCGCAAAGCGGCGATCGCGGTCGCCGGCTCAGCAGTTATCACCAAGATTATTACGATGTCTGCGGCTTTGAATGATGCGGAGATGGAAATTCAGATCCAGCTCGAAGCCGATCAATACATCCCCTACCCGCTCGAAGAGGTCAATCTTGACTTCGAAGTCATCGGTCCATCAAAAAGCAGCCCCGAACTCGTTGATGTGCTCTTAGCCGCATCGCGGCAGGAAAATGTCGATGACCGTGTCAGCACTCTCGAATTCGCCGATCTGATTCCCGTAATCGTCGACGTGGAAGCATACGCGATGGAAAATGCCTGCTCACTCATGGATCTGGTTCGCGGCAAGGAAAAGGATGTGGGAACCCTGGCGGTGATTGACGTGGGCGCCGCTACTACGACGTTACATGTCTTAAGCAGAGGCCGGATTATTTATACTCGCGAGCAGAATTTCGGCGGTTATCAATTGCGCGATGAAGTGCAGCGCCGCTACGGACTCACACGCGAGCAGGCAACGCAGAAGATTCTCGACGGTAATGTCGCCGAAACCTACGAAGTCGACATTCTTGGGCCTTTCAAGGAAGCACTGACCCAGCAGATCGGCCGTGCGCTCCAGTTCTTCTACTCGGGCACCACCTTCAACAAGGTCGACCAGATTCTGCTCGCCGGAGGGCCGGCCAGCATTCCCAGAATCGATACCTTGGTGGAGGATCGGCTCAAGGTTCCGACCATGGTCGCCAACCCCTTCAGGCGGATGTCACTCTCATCTGGCATCAAGCCTCAACAACTTATGCGAGAAGCGCCCGCAATGATGGTTGCGGTCGGTCTTGCGCTGCGAGGGTTCGATTAGATGGCGCGCATTAATCTACTGCCATGGCGCGAAGAGGCACGTCAACAACGGCGCAAGGATTTTCTGACCGTAGGAGCCATTGCCCTTGGCGCTGTCTTCGCGGGCGCCGTGCTGACTCACCTCTACTACGAGGACAGCATCAGCGACCAGCAGGCGCTTAATAGCTATCTGCAGACCGAGATCGCGGCGCTTGATCTCAAGATTGAGGAGATCCGCGATCTTGAGAAGACCAAAGCGGATCTGCTTGCACGCATGGACATTATCCAACGGCTTCAGACGAGCCGCCCGGAGGCCGTGCGCCTGTTCGACGAGCTGGTCACCGCCATACCTGCAGGCGTGTACCTCACCAAGGTCGAGCAGACTGGGCGCTCCGTCGTGGTCGAGGGCCGGGCGCAGTCTAATGCGCGGGTTTCGGCCTTTATGAGCAAAGTGGAGGCCGCGCAAGCGATCGGCAAACCACGGCTTATGTTGATCGAGAATAAGGACAAAACAGGAACCGGCCTGAGCCACTTTCGCCTCTCCTTCGACCAGGTTAGCCAGAATCAGGATGACGCCTCGGAGACGCAAGGCTAGAGCTGCCCCGGTGCCTGCAAGGTAATCAGCAATCCGAATAGGATGCGGTAATGGATTTAAATGATCTCAACCAACTTGAACTAGATAATTTCGGCGAATGGCCACTTGTAGTCAAAGTCGTCGCCATCCTGCTCGCCTGTCTCGTGCTTGGCGGCGCAGCGTATTATTTCGACACCAAGGATCAGCTTGTGCGGCTCACCCAAGAGGAGTCGACTGAGCGTGATTTGCGCAGCACCTTCGAGTTTAAGCAGAAGAAAGCAGCGAATCTCGATGCCTACCGCAACCAGCTCGCTGAGATGAAAGAGTCGTTCGGCGCCATGCTGCGGCAACTGCCCAATAGGACCGAAGTCGCTTCGCTCCTGGTCGATGTGTCGCAGACCGGTTTGGCTAATGGTCTGGAATTTGAACTCTTTCAGCCCGAGAGCGAGGTTGGAAAAGAGTTCTATTCTGAGTTGCCAATTCGAGTTCGCGTTAACGGAAGCTATCATGACTTTGGTCGCTTTATCAGCGGACTCGCCGCATTGTCGCGCATCGTGACCATCCACAACGTTCAGATCACGACTACCGATGACAAGAGCGAAAATCAATTAAATACTGGGAATGAGTTGGCGCTACAAGCGACAGTGAAGACCTATCGTTATCTCGATGATGAGGAGACGGCCCCATGAACCGCCGTCAGGCTATGACACGATTTTGGTGCCTTGCGACACCGCTGTTGATCAGCGGCTGTGGCGGGGGCGACGCGATGAGTGAACTTGAAGCATATACACAATCCGTGCTAGCGCGCCCTCCTAGCCCGATTGAGCAGCTTCCCGAGATCAAACCGGTGGACACTTTTGTTTACGAGTCGCAAGACCGCCGGAACCCTTTCACGCCGGATGCTCAATCAGAGCCAGATCAGGAGATGGCTCTCGACAACGGACTGGCGCCAGACCCGAACCGGCGCAAGGAAGAGTTAGAGGGTTATGCGCTGGATTCGCTGCGCATGGTCGGCACCCTGGAACTGGTCGATGGGCGCTGGGGTTTGATCCGCGCCAAAGACGGCATTCTGCATCGTGTCAGAGTCGGAAATTATCTGGGCCAGAACAGCGGCCAGATCATCAGTATCGAGGATGATGCGATCCAGGTGACTGAAATTATCTCAGATGCGCCTGGCCAATGGCGTGAACGCGCGGCCACGATCGCGCTGACCAAATGATTTTTGGAGGGAAGACTGCATGAACAGCGCATTTCAAAGCGCCCGGCTAGTCAGGCCGCATAGACGACTCAAGGACGCCATTCGGACGATGACTCGATACACCGCTTTACCCGCTATTCTCCTGTCGCTGTCTCTCCCGGTCTTAGCCGCCGAACTGCAAGACGTTCAGTTCGCCACACTGCCTGGGAGTAGGGTCGAGATCTATCTTGATTTGAGTGGGCCGATCGCGACACCCGAGACCTTCGCGACCGAGTCTCCCGCACGTATCGCTATGGATTTCCCCGGCGTGACGAGCAAGCTCGATAACAAAGCCGTCCCAATTGGTGTCGGTGCGGTGCATAGTTTGGTCGCCGTCGAGGCAAGCGATAGAACACGAGTCGTGCTCAATCTAACCGATCCTGTTCCCTATGAGGTCACCTCTGCGGGTAACCGTATCACCATCAAGGTCAACGCACAGGCTAAAGCGAGCGACGCACGACCTGCAGCGGTGCCCAGCGCTCCGGCTCAGGCCCAACAGGAGAGCACGCAGACTCAGCAAGCTGAATCGGCGAGCTGGCGTGCTCCGGCACGCGAGAGACGCGCCGCCGCGACGGGTCCGGCCGTGCGCGATATTGACTTCCGCCGCGGTACGAGCGGCGAGGGCCGGATCATGATCCGTCTGCCTAGAGCCGGCACCCGGGTCGCGGTGCGCGAGCAGGCCAGCCGTGTCTACGTCGATTTGTACGAGACCTCGCTCCCGCAGCGGTTGTTCCGCCGTCTGGATGTCACCGATTTCGCCACCCCGGTCACCGCCGTCGAATCACGGCCCAACGGCGCTAATGTTGAAATCGAAGTCCAGACCGAAGGCGATTTCGATTACATGGCCTATCAGACCGATGAAATCTTCACGCTCGACTTCAGACCTTTGACGCCCGCCGAGAAAGAAGACATGGCGCGCCAGAAGGTCGTCTACGACGGTGATCGTCTGTCGCTGAACTTCCAGGATATCGAGGTCCGTGCGGTCTTGCAGGTGCTTGCCGATTTCACCGACCTGAACCTCGTCGCCAGCGACAGCGTCCAGGGTAATATCACGCTGCGTCTGAAGAATGTGCCCTGGGATCAGGCTCTGGACATTATCCTCAAGACCAAGGGTCTGTCGATGCGCCAGAACGGCAACGTCGTCATGGTAGCTCCAACACAAGAGCTGGCTGCGCAAGAGCAGCTCGAGATGGAGTCCACCCAGAAAATCGAGGAACTCGCCGCGTTGCGTACGGAGTTCATAGAGATCAGATATGCGAAGGCCGCGGATATCGCTGCGGTGCTGAAGGGAGAGGGTCGTTCCTCCGGCGCCGTCAGTCCCGCATCCAGATCCACTGGGAGCGCCTCGCGGCGGGACGCAGTGGGTCCGTCCGCCGCGCTCAGCGCCGCTGCTGGAATTGCCGGCAATGGCATTCTTTCTCCACGCGGATCCGTCACCTTCGATGCGCGCACCAATACGCTCATCGTGCAGGACACCCTCACTCAGCTTGAGGAGATCCGCCGGGTCATCAATCTGCTCGATGTCGCCGTCCGTCAGGTCATGATCGAATCACGCGTGGTCATCGCCAACAACGACTTCGCTCGAGATCTGGGCGTACGCTTTGGCGCTTCTGGTTCGATGGGTTCCTTCAAAGGTAACGAGCTGCTGATCGGTGGTGGCCAGGACGGCAACCTCGCCCTGTCCGGCTATGACTCGGGCCCCTTCGGACTCAACACGGCCACGGGCACACGCTACAACTCGACCCTGGCGAGCGATAATGGCAACTCTTCGCTCATCACCAACCTGCCTGCGAATACCCTCTTCACTCCTTCCGGGTCGATCAATTTCCTGATGGGTAAGGTCGGCTCCTATCTCCTCCAGTTGGAGCTTTCGGCCATGCAGCGTGAAGGCCGTGGCGAGATTGTCTCCAGCCCGCGGGTGATCACCTCGGACAAACACCAGGCGACCATCAAGGTCGGTAAGGAGATCCCCTATCAGGAGAAGACGGGCGAGGGGAACACCTCCGTGTCCTTCAAGGAAGCAGTGTTGCAGCTCGATGTCACGCCACAGATTACCCCGGATGATCGCATCATCATGGATCTCGAGGTGAACAAGGACGCACCCGATTACACCAATGTGCTTCTCGGCGTGCCGCCGGTAGACACCCGCTCGGTCAAGACCAACGTCCTGGTCGACAATGGCGAGACTGTGGTTCTGGGCGGTGTCTTCGAGCGCGAGAAGACCTTCAGCAAGGAGCAGGTACCTTGGCTTGGCGATGTGCCGGTGCTGGGGCGTCTGTTCAAACAGCAGGCCCGTCAGGACAACAACTCCGAGCTCCTGATCTTCGTCACGCCAAAGATCCTCAACCGCGAAGTCAGCGCACGCTGAGGTACTTCCGTCCAGGGTGGTTCAATAGGGCAGCGCTCGACAGCGCTGCCGGGTATGATAGAGGCTCGCTCATGCGGGCCTTTATCGATGGCGCGGAGTCACAATGCAGATCGGTTGCGTTGTGACTCCGCGCCCCCAAATCATGTTGGCCGTTCCGTTCCGTCTTGATGTCCGACGATCTCGATCCGAGCACATCAGACGCCGATTCATTCCACCGACTACGCGGCCAATGAAGGCTTTCGCCCTTGTCTGCGGGTTAAAAATCTGGCATACCTCTCGCCATGATGCGCGCACAGAACATTTTTATCGTCGGACCCATGGGTGCCGGAAAAAGCACGGTGGGGCGTCAGTTGTCCGAGACGCTCTCTTATACGTTTAAAGATAGCGATCAGGAGATCCAGCGCCGCACCGGTGTCGATATCCCGACGATCTTCGAGTACGAGGGCGAATCGGGCTTTCGAGTCCGTGAGCGCAACGTCATCGAAGAACTGGTGAAAGAAGAACGGATCGTGCTGGCAACCGGCGGCGGCGCCGTCTTGAATCCAGAGAACCGCCAGGATCTTTCGGCACGCGGGGTCGTCATCTATCTACACTGTAGTGCCGAGCAGCAGTACGCGCGCACCGCCAGAGATCGCAATCGCCCACTGCTCGATACTGAGGATCCACTCGAGAGACTGCGCGCGCTCATGGCCGAGCGCGAACCGCTCTATCGGCAGGTGTCGGATATGGTGGTCTCGACCGAAAAACGCGGGACCAGCTCAGTCGTTAAGGAGATTTGCCGCCGACTCGAATCCGAAGAGATCTGACAGCGGCTTACATGATGGCCAAGACACTGAAGGTTGAGCTCGGTACTCGCGACTATCCCATTCATATTGGCCCAGGCATCTTTACGGATGCCGAGCTGTACCGTCCGCACATCGCTGGCGCACAGGTGATGATCGTCACCAACGAGACGATCGCGCCGCTCTATCTCAAGCGCCTGCGCCAGACCCTGAGCACATTCGATGTACGTGAGGTCGTTCTGCCTGATGGCGAGCGCTACAAGACGCTCGAAGTCTGGAATCGCATCTTCGATGCCTTGCTGAACGCACGCTTCGCGAGAGACTGCACCCTGGTCGCACTCGGGGGTGGCGTGGTCGGTGATATGGCCGGCTTCGCGGCGGCCTGTTACCAGCGCGGTGTGGCCTTCATCCAGGTTCCGACGACGCTCCTGGCGCAGGTCGACTCATCGGTGGGCGGCAAAACGGGACTCAACCATCCTGCCGGAAAGAACATGATCGGCGCCTTCCATCAGCCACGCGCGGTGATCGCCGACACCGACACGTTAGAAACGCTCCCACAGCGCGAACTCTCCGCCGGTCTTGCCGAGGTTCTGAAATACGGCTTCATCCGTGACAGCGCCTTTCTCGACTGGCTGGAGTCGCATATGGCAGAACTCTTGGCCAGAGATCCCGATGCGCTCGCCCATGCTATTGAGCGTTCATGTGAGATCAAGGCGCACATCGTCGCGGAAGACGAGTTCGAGTCAGGTCATCGGGCGCTGCTGAATCTTGGTCACACTTTTGGACATGCCATTGAGGCCGGGGCAGGTTACGGGACTTGGCTCCATGGCGAGGCAGTTGCCGTGGGAACCTGCATGGCGGCCGACCTGTCTCGCCGCATCGGCTGGCTATCAGAAGCGGATGTCCGGCGTATTCATCACCTGATGGTGTGCGCGGGCCTGCCGACACAGCCACCATCGCAACTCTCGCCCGAACGCTTGCTGGAGCTGATGGCGGTCGATAAAAAGGTGATCGGCGGTCAGATGCGGCTCGTCTTGCTCAAGATGCTCGGTGAGGCAGCAATCAACAGCGATGTCCAGCGAGATGACCTCCTCGCGACCCTGTCCACGCACGCTTCTTGAACGAATTTTTTGCCGCCTTCTTATAGTGCGCAACGCACCTTTATGGCGCAAACGCTCATGTTCTATTGACTCGTCTCGATCCCAAAAACCGCTGATTGATCTATCGTCTTAGCCAGTCGTCGCTGCTGCATACAGCCGCCATGGCTTTTGCATCGCTTCGCTTTTTAAGCGACTGTGCTTTTGAAAGCAGCACTCAGAGAACTCGAAAGCAGACCATAACTTTATGGCATGGCAAATGCCCTCTTGAAATTATTGAGTGTCCGACTGTCTCAATACCATCCACGGCAACAACGAGAACAGCCATGAGCCTGCGCGCCCTTCCTCCTGCACAGGGTCTTTATGACCCAGAGCGCGAACACGATGCCTGTGGCGTTGGGTTCGTCTGTCACATCAAGAACGACAAAAGCCACGCCATCGTGCAACAGGGGCTTGAGCTCCTTGAGCGTTTGGCGCATCGCGGTGCAGTCGGCGCCGATCCCAAGGCTGGGGATGGCGCGGGTATTCTGATACAAATCCCGGACGCCTTTTTTCGCGAGATCATCGCTTTCCAGCTCCCGCCAAGCGACGCCTATGGTGTTGGGATGGTCTTTCTGCCGCGCGAGGAGCAGGCACGCACGGCGATGCAGGATATCCTCAACCGTCGGCTCCGGGCTGGCGGTCAGACGCTTCTGGGATGGCGTGATGTCCCAGTCGACAACAGCGATCTGGGGTCGAGCGTGCTGCCGACCGAGCCGATTGTGCGTCAGGTGTTCATCGGCCGGGGAGACGACTGTCCCGATCAGGACAGCTTCGAGCGGCGGCTGTTCGTGCTGCGCAAGCAGATCGACAACGAAATCCGCGCCGCTGCATACGACACGACGGCCTACTATGTCTCCTCCATGTCGTCGCGGACGATCAACTACAAAGGCATGCTGCTCGCCGATCAGGTTGGCAAGTATTACCTGGATCTTCGCGATGCGCGATTCGTCTCCGCACTCGCGCTCGTGCACCAACGATTCTCCACCAACACCTTCCCGACCTGGGATCTCGCTCAGCCATTCAGGATGATCTGCCACAACGGTGAGATCAACACACTGCGCGGTAACGTCAACTGGATGGCCGCGCGCCGCCAGACGATGCGCTCGGAGATTTTGGGCGAGGATCTCGATAGCATCTGGCCGCTGATCCCGGAGGGTCAGTCTGACTCGGCCTGTTTCGACAACGCTTTGGAGCTGTTGGTGATGGGCGGCTACTCGCTCGCGCATGCCATGATGCTGCTCATCCCAGAGGCGTGGTTCGGCAACACGCTGATGGATTCCGAGCGTCGGGCCTTCTACGAGTATCACGCCGCGCTCATGGAGCCCTGGGACGGCCCCGCGGCGGTGGCGTTCACCGATGGCCGACAGATCGGTGCGACACTCGACCGCAATGGATTGCGCCCGGCGCGCTATCTGATCACCAATGACGACATGGTCATCATGGCGTCTGAAATGGGCGTGCTGGATATCGCCGAAGAGCGCATCGTCAAGAAGTGGCGGCTCCAGCCAGGCAAGATGTTTCTCATCGATCTGGAACAAGGGCGCATCATCGACGATGCCGAGATCAAGAGCGAACTCGCCTCAGCTCAGCCGTATCGGGAGTGGCTGGCGAAGACCCAGATCCCGCTCGATGAACTCCCGACCGATGTCGCTCCGATGGCTCCGGATGCAGAGACGCTGCTCAACACCCAGCAGGCGTTCGGTTACTCACAGGAGGATCTCAAGTTCCTGTTGATCCCCATGGCCCTGACGGGACAGGAAGCCATTGGTTCAATGGGGACCGACAGCCCGGTATCGGTACTGTCGAGTCGCGCAAAACACCTCTCGACCTACTTCAAGCAGAACTTCGCCCAAGTCACCAATCCACCGATCGACCCGATCCGCGAAGAGTTGGTGATGTCTCTGGTATCGCTGATCGGCCCGCGGCCCAATCTCCTCGCGCTGAACGAGGCAGGTAAACATTGGCGCCTTGAGGTCAAACAGCCCGTGCTGACCAATCAGGATCTGGAGCGTGTGCGCCATATCCAGGACAGCGCCGGAGATGCATTCAGAACCAGGAATCTGCACATGGTCTACCCCTCCAGCGAGGGCGCGGGGGGGATGTCGGAGGCGCTTGAGCGGCTTTGCAAAGAGGCTGAGGATGCGGTGTTGGTAGGCTACAACATCCTCATTTTGTCGGATCGCAACACCAACCGCGACCATATCCCCATCCCCGCCCTGCTGGCGACATCGGCGGTGCACCATCATCTGATCCGCTGCGGCCTGCGTACCAGCTCTGGACTGGTCGTCGAGACCGGGGCCGCGCTGGAGGTCCATCATTTCGCGACGCTGGCCGGTTATGGCGCCGAGGCGATCAATCCCTATCTGGCGTTCGATACCATCGAGTCCATTCTGCCGCGTCTGTCCGAGGCTCTGAGTTTTGACGAGGCACAGAATCGCTACATCCAGGCCGTCGGCAAGGGTTTGAAAAAGGTCATGTCGAAGATGGGTATCTCGACTTTCCAGTCCTATTGCGGGGCGCAGATCTTCGATGCGATCGGACTCGACACGGAGTTTATCCGACGGTATTTCACCGGTACCTACAGTCAAATCGAAGGTGTCGGACTCGCCTGTATTGCTCAGGAGGCGGTACGCTGGCATGCGCAGGGCTATGGCGACGATCACGTTTTGCGCAAGCATCTTGATGCCGGAGGCGACTACGCCTTCCGCCTGCGCGGCGAAGCGCATGCCTGGACCCCGGAGACCATCGCCAAGCTCCAGCATGCCACGCGCGCCAACGATGCGCAGACCTTTGCACAATTCTCGCGCCTGATTGATGAGCAGGGCGAGCGTCTGCTGACCTTGCGCGGACTCATGGACTTCAAGTTCGCCGACCAGTCGGTTCCGCTCGATGAGGTCGAACCGGTCAGTGAGATCGTCAAGCGTTTCGCGACCGGCGCCATGTCATTCGGCTCCATCAGCCCTGAGGCGCATTCGACGCTGGCAAGAGCCATGAACGCCCTTGGTGGAAAATCCAACACCGGCGAGGGCGGCGAGGAGTCCGGGCGCTATCTGCCGCTCGCCGACGGCTCGCGCAACCCCGAGCGCTCTGCGATCAAGCAGGTCGCTTCGGGGCGATTTGGTGTCACCACTGAATATCTCGTCAATGCCGACGACATCCAGATCAAGATCGCTCAGGGTGCCAAGCCGGGCGAAGGCGGACAGCTTCCCGGACACAAAGTCAGCGTCCAAATTGCGCAGGTGCGCCACTCCACGCCCGGCGTGGGTCTCATCTCGCCCCCGCCACATCACGACATCTATTCGATCGAGGACTTGGCGCAACTCATCCACGATCTCAAGAACGTCAATCCCAATGCGCGCATCTCGGTCAAGCTGGTCTCCGAGGTGGGGGTTGGGACCGTCGCTGCGGGCGTCTCCAAGGCGCATGCCGATCATGTCACCATCTCCGGCTATGACGGCGGCACGGGCGCAAGCCCCCTGACCTCGATCAAACACGCTGGCTCGCCCTGGGAGATCGGGCTGGCTGAGACGCATCAAACGCTGGTCCTCAACCGGCTGCGTGGCCGCATCGCCGTTCAGGTCGACGGCGGTCTGCGCACCGGGCGCGATGTGGTCATCGGCGCGCTGCTCGGTGCCGATGAGTTCGGCTTCGCGACCGCACCGCTGATCGTCGAGGGCTGCATCATGATGCGCAAATGCCACCTCAACACCTGCCCGGTCGGCGTCGCGACACAGGATCCGGAGTTGCGCAAGCGCTTCACCGGAAAACCCGAACATGTGATCAACTATTTCTTCTTCGTCGCCGAAGAGGTCCGCCAGCTGATGGCACGACTGGGATTTCGCACGGTCAACGCGATGATCGGACAATCCGATCGATTGGAGATGCGCCGGGCCATCGACCACTGGAAGGCATCCGGGCTGGATTTCACCCGTCTCCTGAGTCAGCCTCGGGCCGGTTCGGACGTCGCCTTATTCAATTGTGAGACTCAGGATCACGGCATCGACAAGGCGCTCGATCATACGTTGATCCGACAGGCCCGGCCGGCCCTGGAGCGCGGCGAGCCAGTCAGGATCGAGACCTCGATCAAGAACTTCAACCGGACCTTCGCAACCCTGCTCTCCGGGCGTGTCGCGGAGCGCTATGGCCATGCCGGATTGCCTGACGACTGCATCCATATCAAAGCGAAGGGCACCGCCGGGCAGTCGCTGGGCGCCTGGTTGGCGCGTGGCGTGACGATCGAACTGGAAGGCGAAGGCAACGACTATGTCGGCAAGGGACTCTCCGGGGGGCGTATCATCATCTATCCGCCGGCCGAGTCCGCCATTGGTCGCGCCGAGGACAACATCATCGTCGGCAACACCGTGCTCTATGGCGCGATCTCGGGTGAATGCTATTTCCGAGGCGTCGCGGGCGAGCGCTTTTGTGTCCGCAACTCCGGCGCAACTGCGGTTGTCGAAGGCGTGGGCGACCACGGTTGCGAGTACATGACCGGCGGTGTCACGGTGGTGCTGGGCGCGACCGGGCGCAACTTCGCCGCTGGCATGTCTGGCGGTCTGGCCTATGTGCTCGATGCCGAAGGCGACTTCGCAGAGCGGTGTAATCTGTCCATGGTGGAACTGGAGCGCGTGCTTGACGAGGACGATGGCTTGGGGCGTTTCGATCGCCAGGGCGGTGATCTTGGTCACGATGCCGCCCGTCTCAAACAGCTCATCGCAAGACACCTGCGCCACACTCATTCTGAGGTTGCGCGTCGCATCCTTGATGATTGGGTGAACTATCTGCCGAAATTCGTCAAGGTCATGCCGGTCGATTACCGTCGCGCACTGGAAGCGATGCAAGCCAGTCAACCTCGGCCGCCGCAGCCAACCATGCCGTTAAAGGGGGTCGTCGAATATGGGTAAGCCAACAGGATTTATGGAATATGCCCGCCGTGACCGACGCTATGAGCCGGCCAGCGATCGGGTCGCGCACTACAAAGAATTCGTGCTCCCGCTGACCGACGTGGAACTGCGCGAGCAGGGCGCGCGTTGTATGGATTGTGGCATTCCCTATTGTCATCAAGGCTGTCCGGTCAACAACATTATCCCGGACTGGAACGATCTGGTCTATCAGGACGACTGGCGAGGCGCGATCGAGATTCTGCATTCGACCAACAACTTCCCCGAGTTCACTGGCCGGATTTGTCCCGCACCCTGCGAGACGTCCTGCACGCTCAATCTCGATGACGTGCCGGTCGCGATCAAAACCATCGAGTGCGCCATCGTCGATCGTGCCTGGCAGGAAGGCTGGATCAAACCGCAGGTGCCGGCGCGCAGAACCGGAAAGCACATCGCGGTCGTCGGCTCCGGACCCGCCGGCATGGCAGCCGCGCAGCAATTGGCCCGTGGTGGACATCGGGTCTCACTGTTCGAGAAGGCCGATCGGATCGGTGGACTGCTCAGATACGGCATTCCCGATTTCAAGCTCGGCAAGACCCTCATCGATCGTCGCATGGCGCAGATGCGCACCGAGGGCGTGGAGTTCCACACCAACGCCCATGTCGGCGTAGACATCCCGGTCGCACGGCTGCGGGGAGAGTATGACGCGGTCGTGCTGGCCGGGGGGTCTGAAAAGCCTCGCGATCTCCAGGCCCCTGGGCGCGAACATGCGGGCATCCATTTCGCCATGGATTTCCTGACCCGCAACAGCAAGCGCGTCCAGGGCGGATTCGTTCCAGACGATGAATTCATCAGCGCCGAGGGCAAGCATGTCATCGTCATCGGCGGGGGCGACACCGGATCGGACTGCATCGGCACATCCAATCGGCACGGCGCCAAGTCGGTCACCCAGATCGAGATTCTGGATAAACCCCCCATCCACGAAGACAAGGGTCTGACTTGGCCCGATTGGCCCAACCGTCTGCGCACCTCCAGCTCTCAGGAGGAAGGCTGCGAACGGCTCTGGAATGTCACGACCAAATCGTTTTCCGGCGACGCGAATGGACGGGTTAGCGCGCTCGAGTATGCTCTGGTGCGCTGGGAGAAAGGCGCTGATGGGCGCTGGGCGATGCACGAGGTGCCAGACAGTGACGGCGTACTCCAGGCCGACCTGGTGCTGCTGGCCATGGGCTTCGTGCATCCCGTTCACGAAGGCATGATTGAGGAGCTGCGCGCATCCGCCGGGCTGGAGCTGGACGCGCGCGGCAATGTGAAAGGAAGTACGCAAGGTGCCGACGCCTACCATACCTCTGTCGAGGGCGTCTTCTGCGCCGGCGACATGCGTCGTGGCCAGTCTCTGGTGGTCTGGGCGATTCGCGAAGGGCGCCAGTGCGCCAGGGCCGTCGATCTGTGGTTGATGGGTTGCAGCGATCTGCCCAGCTAGTGTATCCGGCTGGCGCAATGCTCCAGAATGCGCAAGCGGCCTGATTGGCCGCTTTTTTGTGTCCTTGGCTCTTGCTCTTAGAGGTTGAAGTTCAAGCCGCGCACCTTGTCGCGGAAGTCTTGCGTGACGGATTCGATATCCTGGTCGCTCGAGATCACCTTGGGCGTCAGGATGACGACGAGTTCCGTGCGGTTCGAGGACTTGGCGCGTTCACCGAACAGCGCGCCCGCAAATGGCAGGCTATACAGCCCCGGGATGCCCTGTTTGCCGCTGGAGCGCTGATCCTGGATCAAGCCGCCCAGGACGACCGCCTGATTGGAACGCACTGCCACTGAGCTGGTGATGTTGCGTGTCTGGAACGTCGGGGAGTCGACGTTCGCGCTGCTGCTGCTGATGTCCGCAACCGTGCTGACTTCTTGTTCGATCTCCAACTGAACCAGCCCACCGGGGGTCACGCGCGGCTTGACCGTGAGCATGACACCCGTGTCCTTGTACTCGATGGTGTTGGAACTGGTGGGAACGTTCGTTGACAGGCTCGTCTGCTCGGAGGTCTTGATCGGCACCTGTTGGCCGACCTGGATCTTCGCCGTCTGATTGTCCATGACCATCACCGATGGTGAGGATAGAACGTTTACCAGCTTTTCACTCGCCAAGGCTCTCAGCGTAGCCTTGACGGTATTGGGACTTGAAATGACTGACCAGTTGAATCCTGGAAATGCCGCAGCGATGCCGGGCTCAGGCGAGACATCGAATGACCCACCCAGTAGCGCGCTGCTTTGTCCCTTCGCGCCCGAGCCGAACAACTCCCACTGAACACCGTACTCCAGATTGCCGGACAGGGTGATCTCGACGATCGTCGCCTCGACGAGCACCTGGAGCGGGACGATGTCGAGTTGCTTGAGTGCGTCGAGGATCTTTTTGTAGTCACGCGGGCTGGCTCGCACCAGCAATGAGTTGTTCAATGAATCGGCGACGATATTCACGCTCGATGACATTTCGATCTCACGCGAAGACGCCCCTTGAGAGGTGTTGGACTGCTGATCGCTGCGTGCGCTCGCATCGTCGCCTCTCGACTGATCGTTGGACCCGATGCTGGAGCGGCCCAGACCGGGCGCGACCGCGCCGACCGAGCGTCTGCTGCTGCTACTTGAGCTAGAGCCGCCGAAGAGTTGCGAGAGGATATCGGCAAGCTCTTCGGCATCGCTGTGCCTGACACGATAGACGAACAGACGCTCGGAGGCGTTGCCGCTCGCTTCGGCCATATCCAGGCGCTCGATCCAATTGCGGGCCTGTTGGATATAGCTTTCCTGCGGTGAGACAACCAAGAGCGCATTGGCACTTTCGATCGGGACGAATCTGAACAGTCCCTTCAATGGGTCGCTTTCCTCATCACCCAGCAGGCTCTGGAGCTGGGTCATGACATCCTTGCTCTTGGCGTACTCCAGGACGAAGAACCCGACCGAAAGCCCCGACATCCAGTCTACGTCGAAGACACGGATGGTATCGAGCAGGTTGCCCATTTCAGGACTGGTGCCCGCGATCACGAGCAGATTGCGGAGATTGTCGACGCGAATGATGCTCCCCTCGGGTGCCAGCGGCTGGAGGATGCTGTTCATCTCCGTGGCGCCGACATAACGCAGCGGGACGACTTGGACGCTGTAGCCTTCCGGCAGCGCGCGGGTCGAGTCGCCGAGCTGTGGGGCCACTTTGCCCTGAACCGCGTTGCTCAGAGGGACCACTTCATAGGTGCCGTCGCGATAGACGACCGCCGCATTGTTCATGCGCAGCAGGGTCTCGAGCGTCGGGATCAGGTCTTCGCGCCGTAAGGGTCTTCCGGTCTGCAGTGAGGTCACGCCCTGTACGCCGGGGTGAAGCACATAGTTCACCTTGAGCAGATCACCGAGCACGACCTTGACGACTTCGCGGATATCCGTGCCGTCGAAGTTCAGAGTGACATCGCCGGGGGCAGTATCCACACTGGGCGGTTCGACTTTGCGCACGAAACTCCCCGTGCCCCGTTGTAGCGAATCGATTGACTTCGGTATCGGCTCCTCTGAGCCGATGGGGATGGCCTCGGCTCCACTGCCGCCACGATCCTTGAAGGCGTCGCGTTTCTGTGCCTGCCTGGGATCGACGATATGGCCATCGAGATCGCCGACTTTGACCGTCGGATCCCAGTAACTGCGTTCGCACCCAATGAGTCCCACGACCAGGCTGGCGGACAAGAGAACTCGCAGCCAGCGTTCAAGCTGAAAACAGCCATTGAAGAGTTGATCGGCGTACATTGTGCCTCGGTAGCGATGGTCGCTTCTTCTCGACCGAGTGATCATTGTCTTGGGGGGGTCGCGGGCCTCGGTGGGCGCTGCGCCGGCCGTCGTTGCGCGGGCGGTCTGGATGCCGCAGATGGTGGAGTCTTGCTATAATCGCGCAATATTAGCGCATCCCGCTCGCCTTGTCGCTCAAGCAGGACGCGATCCTCCAAAATATCTCGCACGGCCCAGCCATTAAATTCATCACCGATTCGCAGCCGCTGGAGCTTGGGCTTGGACGGATCCCTGACCCAGGCGGAGACGACCGTGGGGCTGATCAGCACCGCACTGAGATCGATGGTACTCAGCTCCAGTTTCTCCTGAGAGGTTTCCGGGACGCTTGGCTCCTCTTCGAGTGGCGGCTCTGGCTTGCGGTCCGGCCTGAAGAGCGGATGCTCGGTGATGTTGGTATAGCTTTCACGCGGATCCGATGCATCGAGTTTCGCCATCAACTGCGGTTCCAGGACCGCCGGTGCCGGCTGCATCGGCTGATCGCTGGAGTCCGGCGCCGGCAGCGTCGGTGGCCAGCCTAGCCACTGGAGAATCAGGACGCTAAGCAGTGCCAGCGCGACGAACCCGGAAAGGGTCTTGATCACGACTCGCCCCCGAGCACGAAGCCGAAGATGTCGATTCGAATGGTCAGCTCTCCACCCCGACTATCCGCGCGCTGGCGCATGGACCGGCCCCGTGCGTCGTTCGCCGGCATTGGGCGGGCAGAAGAGCGCACCGAGAGCCTCTCCACGAACAGGAACGGGCGCGCCTGCTCGATCTGGTAGAGCACTTCGAGGAGTGTTTCGGTCGATCCCTGTACCTGTGTGCGTACCACGATCCGAGGTGGATCGTCTTTCTTGTTTTCGGGCAAAATTTGGGTACTGAGCAGTCGTCCGGAGGCCGTATTGACGATCGTCTGGACTTGGGTCTGAAGCTGTGCGCCGGCGAGCGCTTGCGTCGGAGCCTTGAAATAGAAGCTCTTGTAGGCGTCATCCGTGCGCACCTGTTGTAGCTCGGCCTGGAGTCCCGGCAGGGATTGCACCAGTCGCCGATAGCGCGCTAACTGATCCTCGCGCTCGGTAATGGTCTGATTGAGACCAGAGATGCGACTCGCCCACGGGAGTGCGATGCTCCCGATCAACAACACCGGCAAGGCGATCAATGCCGCCATAACCATGCCGCAATAGAGCTTGGGGGACAGGGTCATTGTGTATCCTGGCGGATATAGCGCAAAGAGAGATAGAAGCGCTCTTTGCCGGTTCGTGCGACCTGAGTGACCGGGGACTTAAACGACACACCCTCAATGTTTGGCGCCTGCTCCAAAAGCGCGATCAAGGCCGTAGCCTGACCAGATTCGCCGCGCAAATCCACCTGTCCATCACTGATTTCAAGATTCTGTATCCAGGTGTCTTCGGGGAGCCGGTCGGTCAAGTCGCGTAACAGATCGAGGGTCGATGCCCGCTCTAATTTCTGGCGCAGCACGACGGTGCTACCCTGTCGTGCGCTTTCGAGTTCCTGGCGTAAATCATCCACGGCAACGGCCTGTGCGCGGACTTCGCCCAGCTCTGTATCGAGCATCGCCGCCAACTGCTGCTTCTGCCACAGTGGGGTGAGCAGCACGGCCACGCCTAGCAGCGCTGCAACCAGCAGCAGCAGGGCGCCGACACCCAGACGGACTCGGCGTGAGCGCGGGCGTTGCTCGGGCGGAAGGAGGTTGGCACCCGGCCAGGCGCCCTCCCAGGTGACGCGATCGAGCGGTGAACCCAGTGCGCTCATCTGCTTGATCCATCCGTCGATGAGATCGCGCCGACAAACGACGAGATCGAGATTCACCCGGCTGGCGTTTTTGGGTCCAGCCTGCGGCGCGTAGTCGAAGAAGACATCCTCGGCCTGGAATGGAGTGAGACGATCCAGCTCATAGCGGATCACTTGGGGCAGGTTGGCGCGCACCTGCGCCGGAAAGGAGACGCTGCGTGTCAAGACTGCGTCTCGGGGGAGTTCAAGCTCGGTGATATGGCGCTGCTCGCGATTTTCATTGTTCAGTGCGAAAGGCAGAGACGTGGTGTGATTGACGTCGATCTCGCCGAGCTTTTCGCGCTCGAGTCCGGTGACCAATTCTGCGCTCGCACGCTCACCGTCGGCGCGCAGGAGCAGCGCACGATGACGACGTGCGATAAGGCGCTGCAGCGCCTCTGGCAGACAGGCGAGAAAACGCTCGCGAACCTCTTGGTGGAGCCAAGGCGTTGGCGAACCTGACAGTGGCAGGCCTTTGATGAAGAGGTTCAAACGGTCGGTAAACATCATCGCCGGGTATCCGTCGGTTCCGCGCCTCGGAGGCGCTCACTGCTCATCAGAATCCAAAGTGGTGTAAACGGGATCGCGTGGCGATAGGCCATAGCGACGCCAGAATACTTGATACGGCGGCTGCTGTCCCGCGCTCAGCCGAATCAGCGCCTCCATCCGTCGGCTCGCGCGCTTACCCTGACGCTCAGTCACCTGGACGCGATATAAGGGTCCGCCTCGCTCCGGCGTGGACGCGGCCGTTGCGCCGGGAACAGTCGGCAGATCACGCTCTGCCACTTGCTCGAGCGCCTCTTCCAGCGACATCCCGCGCGTCGCGGCCAGGACTGCCGGGGAGGCGAAACGCTCTACCGGCTCCCCGGTGGCCTCTTCTGCGACCGTGACCTCCGCGACGAGTCGTCGATAGATAGCGTCGGTCATCCCCAGCACCTGTCTCAATTCTTCCTCTGTATCATAGGGACCATCCTTGGCACCGAGCGGGTATCCGGCCTGTGCGTAGTCGTCGTCCTCGGCGCCACTGAGCAATGCCAGATCGTCCTCGTCGCGCCAGTCGACGATGGCTGCGGCCAGTGGGCCGGCTTCCTCCGCCGCGACACCCAGCACGATCAGTAATTCGACCATGACTTCGGGCTGCACGCTATTGAGATTGACCCGCGAGGATTCATTAAAGACGGCGATGTCCAACTCAGCACCAGAGAAGCGCCAGGTTCTAGGCAGGCCATTGGGGAGCCAATTGGTGTCGCTGTCTGTTTGCTGAGCCGCTGGCTGGGTCATGAAATCCAACGCCGCATAGGCGATTGCCGCATCGGCGTGCGCGCGAAAGCGTGCGCTCGCGATGTGGTTCTCTGCCAGTGCTGTTTCGGTGCGCTGCGTGGCGGTGAGGCTGACTGCCATCACCGTCAACAGGGTTAGCACCCACATCACCAGCATCAGGGCCATGCCCTTCTCGCGCCGCGCCGCCGATAGACTCATGGTTGGGCTGGAAGGGCGAACAAAAGGTTTGGCCATGACTGTGTCTCGGTCGCCAGGCGAATCTCGACCAGCAGGGGTGTGAGCGACTGTTCGACCCACTCCTCATGCCACTGCGGCTGAGTGTTGCCATCGCTCTGACCATAGTAGGAAATCTCGAACACGCTCACCCGTTCAAGCAACTGGGTTCGGCCAAAAGCGCCGCCGAGCGCGTCCATGTTGGGCGGGGAGTCGCCGAGCGCGCCGAGGCCCTCTTGCGCGATCGGCTCCCAGGGCGGAAATTCATCGCCGCCCTCGACTACCTCGGGGTGCAGGTACCAGCGGGTCATGACCAGCACTGGCCCTGAAGCCTGCTCCTCCAGGGCGAAGCGCAGGATATAGAGACCGGAGATGCCCACGTTTGCCGACAAGGGCGCGACGAACTCCAAGCGTGTGGCATCCCCGCCGAAGACCGGGATGGATGTACCCTCGAAGGTCGCGTTTGCCGTGCGGACTTGGCCGAGCGTGCGTCTGAGAAAACCGTCGACGAGGCGCAGATCGGAGATCTGGCTACTGACGCGCTCGACGGTCTCCCAAGAGCGCGAGCCGAGCCGCAGACCCGAAAACAGCAGCAGCGAGATCAGCCCGATGATGGCTAGGGCGATCACCATCTCGATGAGCGTGAAGCCCCGCGCGCCATGCCCGACTCTGGATCTGTGCTTCACTGGTCTCGTTTTCCAAAAATGCCCGATGGACGATTCGCCACCCTGCCCGGCTCGACCGTAACACGCTGCCAACGCTAGAGTTTCTCGCCCAGCCGCAGGGTCGCCAGGGACGTCCGGCGCGCTTTTCCAGCGTCGCGCCAGAGTACGCTCACGTTCACCCGATAGGGCGTGGCCGGCGGCTCGGTGAAGAACATCTCGGAGACATCGATCGCCTGGATGGTCAGCTCCCACTCAAAGCCGCCCGCCGACTCGCCCGAGAGCGTGCTCGATTCCAGGGCGATATCGCCTCCGACCTGATCGAGCACCGACTCAGCAAGACTCGCCGCCTGGGTGTACTGAGCCGAAGCGATG
Organism: Thiorhodococcus sp.; assembly: GCA_029257385.1. Taxonomy (GTDB): domain Bacteria; phylum Pseudomonadota; class Gammaproteobacteria; order Chromatiales; family Chromatiaceae; genus Thiorhodococcus. The sequence goes on along the minus strand of JARIBS010000052.1, from coordinate 17,418 downwards.
GTCGTCATGGTCGCGCGCGAGAAGATCTCCATCATCACACCGAGCGACAGGGCCAAAATCGCGAAGGCCACCAGAACTTCGAGCAGCGAAAAGCCTTGCTGGCGGCCGCGTGTCATTGCGCGCTCCAAGTATCCAGTTCGATGCGCCCGGTCAGCCAGGTCACGCCGATCTGATAGCCGTGCCCGTCACGTGAGAGCACGATGCGCCCGCCCGTCGAGCTGCCGTCGGGGAAGAAGCGAATGACCCCGCGTCGATCATCGATCATCTCGCTGTTGGCCGCTTCCAGTTTGATCGAGAGCCGCTTGGGCAGACTCAGGTTGCGATAGCCCTCCAGGATCAGACGATGCGCGTCTAAGTCGACGATCAACAGCTTGTCCTCGCCCTGGCGGATGGCCGTCTCTCTGGCCAGACGCAGGGTCGAGGCGGTGCGACGCGCGGCGGACTTCATCTCAAGCCCCGGAAAGGCGGCCGAGTAAAGCCCCGGGACCGCGCTCATCATGAGCGCGGCGATCGCCATGACCACCAGCAGCTCGACCAGCGTGAATCCGCGCGCGCTCATCGGCGCGGGCTATTCCCAGCTCTTGATATCGGCGTTCTCGCCCTCGCCGCCCTCGCGATTGTCAGCACCGAGCGACCAGATATCGAAGCTGCCATTCTCGCCGGGAAAACGATAATGGTATTCGTTGCCCCAGGGATCCTTTGGTACAGCGCCCTTCTTGAGATAGGGTCCGTTCCAGTTGGCCATGTCGCCGGGGTTGGCGACCAGGGCTTTCAGCCCTTCGCTTTCGCTGGGATAGCGCCCGAGTTCGAGGCGGTAGAGATCAAGCGTGGACGACAGATCGTCCATCTGGAGCGCGGCGGTCTTGGTCTTGGATGAGCCCAGAAACTTCATGACCTGTGGCCCGACCAGACCGGCCAGCAGCCCGAGGATGGCGAGCACGACCAACAGCTCGACCAGGGTAAAACCGCCACGGCGGCCTCTGAATGGATGTGTTTGCATTGAAGTACCTCAAAAAATTGCGATAAATGCGCGCGGGCATTGTATGGCCGCCCTCGGCCAGTCGCCAATGACCATTGCGGTTGTGGTCAGAAGACCAGTTCGTTGGCCCCGAGGATCGCCATGAGGATGGACATGATGATCCCGGCGACAATGATGCCCAGGCCAACGATGAGAATCGGCTCAAGCAAGGTCAGCATGCGCTGAACGCTCACGCGCGTCTCCCGGTCGTAAATATTGGCGACCTTGGCGAGCATGGCGTCCAGGCTGCCCGACTCCTCCCCGACGCGGATCATCTGGAGCGCCAGATCGGGCAGCGCCTGGAGCCGCGCCAGTGGACCAGCAAGCCCCCGGCCATGTTTGAGATCGTCGCTCGCCTCATTCAAGAGACCGGACAGCCGTTGGTTGGAGACCACCTCCTTGGCCAGCGTCAGGGCGCTCATCAGGGGCAGGCCATTTTTCAGCAGCGTCGAGAGCGTATGACAGAGCCGCGCGGTCTCCATTTTCCAGATTAGATCGCCGAACAGGGGGATCTCGAGCACGGTGTCGTCGACACGCGCGCGCACCTGCGGCTTTTGCATCTGGCGCTCGATCACCACCGCAAACAGCGCGATGGCGCTGAGCATGGCCCACCAGTAGTTGCGGAACAGATCCCCGGTCGCCACGACGATTTGGGTCGGCAGCGGCAGGGCCTCGCCCATGTCATCGAACAGCACCGTAAATTGCGGCACCACGAACACCAGCAGCATGATCACTGACAGCCCGGCAACGATCAGCAGAATCGAGGGATAGACGAGCGCCGAGGTCACCGTCTGGCGCAGCTCGGCGACGCGTTCGAGATAATCGCCGAGCCGATTCAGAACCTGATCGAGCGCGCCGCTCGCTTCACCGGCGCGCACCATGTTGACATAGAGGCGTTGAAACTGGCCGTCTTGGGCATCGAGTGCGCTGGAGAAGGTCGCGCCGCCGCGCACCCGCTCTTGCAGATCGGCGACCACGCGCACGACGTGCTCGGCGTCTGTCAGATCGACTAAGATCTGCAGCGAGCGGTCCAGGGTCATGCCCGCCTCCAGCAGCGTGGCGAGTTCCCGGGTCAAGATGCCGATCTCTTTCTGATTGAGTCGGCGCTTGCGCGCCCGGCCAAATTTGGCCATCAGGCTCTTGGTCGTGCGGGTCTCGATGGGGATTAGCCCCTCGCCTTGCAGGTGGCGCACCACGGCGGCCTCGTCCGCCGCCTCAAGCTCGCCCTCGACGAACTCGCCGTCCTGCTTGACCGCTTTGTAGAAGAACGTCGTCATCAGTCCGCCTCAGCGACCCGCAGCACTTCCTCGATGGTGGTGCGACCATCAAGCGCCTTGCGTAGTCCGTCCTGATACATGGTCTCCATGCCCTCGGCCACCGCAATCCTGCGGATCTCGGTGGCCGTGGCATGCGCGAGGATGGCTTTGCGGATCGCCTCCGACATGACCAGCACCTCGGTGATGACGAGTCGGCCCCGATAGCCGGTAGAGTTGCAGGCCTCGCAGCCGACGGCGCGATGCAGATCGACCTGATCCTCAATTCCGCTCAGATGGGCGAAGCGCCCCGCCTGCTCGGGGACTGCGCGATAGGATTCGCAACAGTGCGGACAAAGCCTGCGCACCAGACGCTGCGCGAGGATGCCGTTGATCGTGGAGGTCAGCAGATAGTCCTCGACCCCCATATCCAGCAGCCGGGTCACGCCGCTTGCCGCGTCGTTGGTATGCAGGGTGGAGAGCACGACGTGGCCGGTGAGCGCCGACTGCACCGCAATGCGCGCCGTCTCCACGTCGCGCATCTCACCGACCATGATGATGTCCGGGTCTTGTCGCACGATGGCGCGCAGCGCCCCGGCGAAGGTCATGCCGATAGCGGATTTGACCTGGATCTGGTTGATGCCGGGCAACTGGTACTCGACCGGATCCTCGACCGTGATGATCTTGCATGCCTCGGTGTTGAGTCGGCTGAGCGCGGTATAGAGCGTCGTGCTCTTGCCGGAGCCGGTCGGACCGGTGACCAGCAGAATGCCGTAGGGCTGTTCGAGGATGGCATGCAAGCGTTTCCTCGGCGAGCCGTCGAAGCCCAGCGCGTCCAGGTCAAAGCGCACGCTCTCTTTGTCGAGCAGACGCATGACCACGCTCTCGCCGAACATGGTGGGGACGGTGGAGACGCGCAGATCCAGCTCCTTGCCCTGAATGCGGATGGGGATGCGCCCGTCCTGCGGCAGACGCCGTTCGGCGATGTTGAGCTTGGCCATGATCTTGACGCGCGAGATCACCGCCGCCGTCGAGCGCACCGGCGGGGCGTCGACCTCCTTGAGAATGCCGTCGACGCGGTAGCGCACCTTCAGCTCGTCGGCGAATGGCTCGATATGGATATCCGAGGCACGCGACTCGACCGCGCGCTGGATCAACTGGTTGACCATCCGAATGACCGGGGCCTCGCTGGCCAGATCCTTGAGATGCTCGATGTCTTCCTCATCGAAATCACCGAAGTCGGCCTCGGCCTCTTCTGAGGACTCTTCGACCTTCTCGTAGAGCCGCTCGATGGCCGCATCGATCTCTGTGGGCAAGGCCACTGACGCCTCGACGGGCTTGCCCGCCGCCATGCCGACCGCCGCCAGAACGAAGGTGTCGACCGCGTTGGCGAAAGCGACCTGGAGGCGCTCATCGTCCTCGGCGATCGGAAGCACACGGGCGTCTTTGAGAAACCGCAGGCTGAAGATATCCTCCCGAACCGGCTCATCAGGAAAAGCCGCCGCGTTGATCAGCGGCAATCCCAACACCTCGGACATGCCCACCGCCATGTCGCGCTCGGAGATGAGCCCAAGCCGCACCAGCATGGGCAGCAGTAAGTCGCCCGCATCTTCCGCCAGGCGACGCGCGCGCGCCAGATCTGCGGCGGTCAGCTTGTCCTGGGCTTGCAGATGAGCGACGACCTTGGACTCATCCGAAGGCGCCCGGAGCCGGCGGTTGGGCGTGTCTTCTGAGCGCGCAGCGGTATCCGCGCGAGTCCCAGCGCCCGGCTCGTCGAACAGGGTCTCATCCGGGTCGTCGCGCAGTGCGCGGATACGTGGTGCTTCCTCGAGAATAGCTTCTTCTGACATTGGACCTGTTGCCTCGCGTCAAGCGTTCAGTTCGGCGGACTGGACATCGGAGCGGACCGTCTCAGCCGCCCGGCGCCACCCGGGCAGCATCTCTTGAAGTGTCGCGAGCATCCTGGTCTGGTCGAATGACTCGGTGCACTCGCACAATGTCTCCAGTCCCAGTTGTAGCGCCTGGCGCGAAAGACCGCTACCCTGGCGCGCGCTCGATCAGGGCCACCTTGAAATGGATCAGGGCGTAGATGATCGTCCAAGCACCGAGCAGCATCCATTGCTCGCGTACCGCCAACCGCACCGAGGCGACCGCGCAGGCCGCCACTGCGACCATGACCAAAGACCCGTACAGCAGCGTCTTGCGATGGCTCCAGCCGACCAGCACGAGGCGCTGGTAATGATGCGAGCGATGCGCCTCCCAAAAGCGCTCACGCCGCGCCAGACGGGTGAGCAAGGTCCAGGTCGCATCGACGATGAACGGCGAGAAGATCAGGCCGGCCGTCCACAGCGGAAAAAGGCCCGATTGCGCGCCCCACAGCGAAAATGCCGCCGCCAGCAGCCCCAGGCCGGAAGCGCCGCTATCGCCCAAGAAGATCCGCGCCGGCGGGAAGTTGACCGCGAGAAACCCCGCCGCTGCGGCAGCGACGCACAGCGCGGCACTGGCATAGATCGGCGCGCCGCCGAGCCAGCCGAGGATCGCCAGGGCCGAGAATCCGATGATCGCCATTCCACCGGCCAGCCCATCTAAACCATCCATGAAATTATAGAGATTGATCATCCAGACGATGAATAACAGCGTCAGCCCTGCCCCGACCACAAACGGCAGACCGATGATCATCCCTGGCAGATCGATGATCTCCGAGGACAGACCGCCGAGGATCAGGACGATGGCCGCGAGAACATGCGCCACCATGCGCACCAGGGGCGACAGATGACCAAGATCGTCGACAAAGGAGATGCCGGCAACCAGGGCCAGGGCCGCGATGATCCAGCCCAGCTCGATCGGAACTGCCCCCATTGCGCCGGCGACCAGCAGTGCGATCAGGATGCCGCCCAGAACGCCGAGTCCGCCAGTGCGCGGTACCGGAGCGCTGTGCAGCGAGCGTGCGTTGGGATGATCGAGGCGTCCCAGCCGAGTCCCCGGATGGGATGCAAGCCAGCGCGTCGCGATAAGGCTCACCGTCAGTGCGGCGATAGGCAGAGCGGTGAAGAGTAGCGTTGGCGAGTTCATCAGGCGAATTCCGCTCGGTGCCAGGCCGGGCACGCGCTCGGGGGCGGATGTGTTGCAGCGCGCGCCGTCCCAGCGAACCTGCCGCTCAGGATGGCCGCACCAATGCGTGCTCGACCTGATCGCGCAGTGCGCGGTCTGTCAGCAGCTCAATGAGCTGCAAAGCGAAATCCATCGCCGTCCCAGGGCCACGGCTGGTGACGATGTGCCCGTCGACGACGACCGGTGTATCGACCAGCTCGATCTGTGGAAAATCCTCTGCTTTCAGAACGCCCGGATAGCTCGTGGCCCGCTTGCCATCGAGCAGTCCAGCGCTGGCCAGGACTTTGGGTGCCGCGCAGATTGCAGCGATCCAGCGTCCCTCCCGAGCCTGTCTCAGCAGCATGTCGCGCAGGCGCGTATCTTGCTCAAGATGGTCGGCGCCGGGCAACCCGCCGGGCAGTACGATCATGGCGAAGTCGCGTTCCTCGACCGCATCCAGCGTGGTATCCGGCAGCACAACGGTGCCCCGGCTGGCCGTCACCGGACCCTCGGTCAGACCCGCAGTCACGACGTCGATCTCGGCACGGCGCAACAGGTTGATGACGGTGACGGCTTCGAGTTCCTCGCAGCCCTGGGCGAGTGGGACCAATACCTCAGGCATGAAAATGTCTCCTCATATAATTAATGAGTGCGCGGCGGGTGCTCATTGTTGCTTGCCGCGACCCAGAATCGTCAGCCCTTTCAGGACATTGAGCGCCTCTGATAACTGGAAGTCCTCGACCGCCAGCGGCTTGTTCTCGCCGGTGGACTGCGTCTCCACGCCTTCGCCCTGTTCGTCGAGATGGCGCATCAGATCGACCTCCCTCAAAGATTCCAGCTCCTGGTCGGTGAGCGGTTTGAACTCACCGCGCTCGAGCTTGATGTCGGGCGTGATGCCCTGGGCCTGAATCGAGCGCCCGGACGGCGTGTAGTAACGCGCCGTAGTCAGCTTGAGCGCGGTGGTCTCATCGATCGGCACGATGGTCTGTACCGAGCCTTTACCGAAGGTCTCGGTCCCCATGACGATGGCGCGCTTTTGATCCTGCAACGCCCCCGCCACGATCTCCGAGGCCGACGCGCTGCCGCCATTGACCAACACGACAATCGGCGCCCCGTCGAGGACGTCATCCGGACCGGCGCTGAAGCGCATCTCGCTGTTCTTGACCCGGCCTTCGGTATAGACGATCAGGCCATCGGTGAGAAAGGCGTCGCTGACGCCGACCGCGCCGTTGAGAACCCCGCCGGGGTTGTTGCGCAGATCCAGTACCATCCCCTTCAGAGGGCCTTCATTGGTTTTTTTCAGCGCCTCCAGCGCCTGCATCATGTCGTCCGTGGTATGGGCCTGGAAGTGGGTCAGGCGCAGATAGCCGTAACCCGGCTCCAGAATGCGGCTTTTGACGCTAGCGACCTGGATAATGGCGCGCTCAATGGTGACTTCGAACGGTTTTTGCTCGGTCCCGCGCATGATGGTGAGCGCGATCTCGGTGCCCGGCTTGCCACGCATGAGCTTGACCGCCTCGCCGAGACCCAGACCTTTCACGGGTTTATCGTCGATGCGGATGATCATGTCGCCCGATTGCAGTCCGGCACGTTGCGCCGGGGTGTCGTCGATAGGCGCGATGATCCTGATGAACCCGTCTTCCAGACCGACCTCAATGCCCAGCCCGCCAAACTCGCCGCTGGTGCCAACCTGGAGATCGCGATACTCCTCACCGGCGAGATAGGAGGAGTGCGGATCAAGCCCCGCCAGCATGCCGCGGATGGCGCTTTCGATTAGCGCCTTGTCATCGACCGTCTCGACATAATCCTCCTTGATGCGACCGAAGACGTCAGCGAAAGTTCGCAGCTCGTCGAGTGGCAGTGCCTCGCTCGTCGGTTCGGTTGACTGCTCGGCGGGCGCCGGTGTCACTTCCTCGCCAACCGCAACGCCAATGTAAGCACTCGACAGACCGATGAGGGATCCGGCACCGAGCAGAAAAGCGAGTTGCAAACGCATCGACATAGATTTTCTTCCGACACTGATTCATTGACACTGGCGCGCAAGCCCTGTGCACCCCAGAAGCTCAGACCGGCGCGGGCCGGCAAGATTTGATTGGAAAGGATCGCACGTTTCGAGTCGACCCGACAGGTCTAAGTGAAGGCTCTGCATGCATTCCAGACGGTTCTAGCAAGGGGCCAAAAATGTAGTGGCTGTTTTATCGATTCGGCAGGGCTGGCTGTGCGGGCGACTCCATCAGCTCGATGATGTCTTGACGGCGCAGAAGGCGGCGCATCTGTGGGCTTAGCCAATCGTTTAGCCAACTCCAGGCGTCGGCTTCAAAAACCCAGTCACTACGCTCTTCGAAGCGTTCGATAAGCTCCAGGCTCCAGGGCAAGGCTGAGTTAGCGGATAGACTCGACCAGTCCCACCGATCGGCATAGCGCTTGATGAGATCCAGACTCCAGGGCAGAGCTGAGTTACCCGACAGCCGCCCCCAGTCCCACCGATCCGGATAGCTCTCGATGAGCTCCAGGCTCCAGGGCAGGGCTGAGTTAGCGGATAGACCCGACCAGTCCCACCGATCCGCATAGTGCTCAATGAGTCCCAGGCTCCAAGGCAGGGCTTGGTTGTCGGACAGCCCCTTCCATCCCTTCCACCCCCTCCATTTTCCCCATTCTTTCCACTCCCACCGATCGGCATAGCGTTCGATGAGATCCAGGCTCCAAGGCAAGGCTGAGTTACCCGACAGCCTCCCCCAGTCCCACCGATCCGGATAGCGTTCGATGAGCTCCAGGCTCCAAGGCAGGGCTGAGTTACCCGACAGCCTCCCCCAGTCCCACCGATCTGCATAGTGCTCGATGAGCTCCAGGCTCCAGGGCAGTGCTTGGTTGTCGGACAGCCCCTTCCATCCCCCCCACCCTCCCCACTCCCCCCATTCCCACCGATCCGCATAACGCTCGATCAGCTCCAGGCTCCAAGGCAGGGCTGAGTTATAGGACAGCTTCGACCAATCCCACCGATCCGCAAAGTGCTCGATGAGTTCCAGGCTCCAGGGTAGAGCAATGTTACCGGACAGGTATTCCCAGTCCCACCGATCGGCATAGCGTTTGATGAGCTCCAGGCTCCAGGGCAAGGCTGAGTTACCCGACAGCCCCCATTCCCCCCAGTCCCACCGATCGGCAAAATGTTCGATGAATTCCAGGCTCCAGGGCAGGGCTGAGTTAATCGACAGCCCCCATTCTCCCCAGTCCCACCGATCGGCAAAGTGCTCGATGAATTCCAGGCTCCAGGGCAGCGCTGGGTTATAGGACAGCCCAGACTCCCACCAGCCCCAAACCCACCGATCCGCAAACCGCTCAATCAGCGCGGCATCGAGCGGGTAATGACTGGACAATCGTTCAATCGAAAATTCAGGATGTCTGCGCAGCAACGCCTTGAGACGCTCACGCTCGGTATCGTCCCTGGCAACGGTCGCGACCGCGAGTATCCGATCCGTGACCTGCGCCAAAACCCGGCTTGCGGCAGGCACTAGGGCGTGTGGTGTATGGGGTAAGTCGTCACTCATGCATGGATTCTCCCGATCAATCCCGCTGTCAGTCAGTGGACGCGGGCGGCGTAGATAAAACAGCAGTCACGCACTGATCGAGACCAATGTGCCCTGATGCATGGACGCGTCCAGTCGATCCCTCAGTGATCAGCCAAGTGCTTTACACGAGGTTCAACTCGTTGTCATCGACCAACACCTTATTCGCCTCGTGCGCATCTTTTCCCTGCGGATCAGACGCGCCGTCCATCAACTCCACGATGTCCTGCCGGTGCAGGTGTTGCCAGAGTGTCGCCAGATGCCGTGCGACCGTCGGGTGCCAGCGCTCGGCATGGCGTTCGATCAGCTCCAGACTCCAGGGGAGTGCGACGTTGTCGGAAAGCGCCGCCCAGTCCCAGCGATCGGCAAAGCGCTCGATCAGCTCGGGGGTCCAGGGCAGTGATGGGTTGGCGGACAGGGCCGACCAGTCCCAATGCTCGGTCAGGCGCGCAAGCAGCGCCGGGCTCCATGGCAGCGTCTGGTTGGCCGAGAGCGCCTGCCAGTCCCAGCGCTGGGGATAGCGTTTGAGCAGCGCGAAATCGAGGGCGGCATGACCGGACAGACCCGGCGCCAGAAGTTGCGGGTGCGCTTGCAGAAAGGCTTTGAACCGGGCGCGCTCGGCCATGTCCGGGCCATCCACATCCGTGTCCCGCCACCCCATCCGGGCCAGCTCCACTTCGAGCTGGAAAACGGACTCTTCGAGGCTGAGACGCTGTTCGTCGAAATAGGCGTCCCAGTTGGTCAACGACTCGAGCGTTTGATAAGTCTCGCTGCCGCGCAGCGCCTGAAGCTCGGCCATGAGCTTATCAAGATTGTAGCGCAGCACCACGATGGCACGTTGCAGTGCCTCGGCATCGGTCAGGGGGACGCTGCGCGCAACGAACCGTTGCCCCTCGTGCGTACTGGCATGGATGGCCTGCACGGTGGTGAGATCGTTGTTGCGATACGCGGCCTGGAGCTGAATAAACAGGGCGCTGGCGTGCGTTTGATCGTCCGTGCGCACCTTGTCCGGGTGGCAGCGCTGGCTGGCCTCACGATAGAGACGTTTCAGCTCGCGTAGGTCTTCGCTTTTGAGCGGCGGGAGCGGCGGTGTCTCATGGGCGCGGGCGTTGGCGTCGCGATATTGCTCGTAGTCGGCCTGGGCGCGGTCGGCCTCGGCTTGGAAGGCCGGATCGGCTGTGGCCTGTCGGCGCTGTTTCTCTGCTTGCAGTTGCAGATAACGGCTGGTCAGATCGCCAAGCGTGTGGCTGGCGCGAAGCGAGAAGGCGTGGATCTGGCGCTCGATCTCGGCCTGCTCGTCGCGCAGGGCGTTGATTTGCAGATCCAGGGCGCGCAGGGCGAGGCGCAGCAGGGCGGTTTGTTGATGTTTGACGGGCGCGCGTTCGTCGCTGACGGTGAGAGCGTCGTCGATCCACGCCAGTGCGTCGTCGCCGCGCTGGTCTTTCAAGGCGTCGAGCAGCGCATCGAGTCCCAGCGCGTGACGGATGGGTTGGAGTTTGTCGAACTGGGTGCTCAAGGTATCCCAGTCTTCCAGCAGCAGAAGGTGACGGACGATTTCCAGGCGTCGACGGATCTCGGCGTGGTCGATGTCCTGAAAGCCGAGGCCGTGGTCGTGCAGCAGCGTCTGGAAGGCGTCCAGGTAGTCGGCGGCGATGGTGTGGCTGAGATCGGTTTCGCTATCGGAACCATTGGAGGTGTCGCCCGTGATGACGAGGATGAGTCCGTCCAGATTGTCTTGTGCCGACTGGGTCCAGGGACAGGAGCCAGTAATGACGATGGCTTGATCGATGACGCAGAAGTTGTGATGGAGCATCGGGGCGCGGTCGCTGTCTGCGGGGAGCAGAAAGACCTGACCGCCGCTGTCGCGCAGGCGCTGGAGGTTGAGGCATCCAGGGCCGACGTTGCGCGCATCGTTGGGCACGGCCAGTTGCACCTGCAGACCACGGCCAGCCTGTTTGCACAGCAGATCGAACAGGTCGCGATCAGTGAAACATGCGATGGCGGCGACGATGCGAACTGTTGCTGCGGTTAGCCGCTTGGCGATTGTCTGGGGGATATTCTCGAAATATGCCGTGGTGTGCATGTTCGCTCTTTGATGATGGTGTGACGTCCTTATGATCGTCCGGGATGCGACAGGTAGAGCGACGCGCCCGACTCTTGGCATGCGCCGTTTTCCTCTGAAATCGAATGCCGATACCAACCAACCTGGCATTAAATAAATTCGTCCCCTTTTTCTATGCGTGAAGCCTTCAGTTTTTCATACAGTCGTCGGCTCTCGTCTGCAGTTATCTGGACGCCAAGTTCGCCGACAATGATTCGCTTTAGTTGATCGGGATCGCTGATCTCCAGACTTCGGGTACTCGCTTTTGTAGTGATCCAATATTTTAAATTAACTAAGGCGCGAGTTTCGTTCTCTTGAATAAGTGACACTACCAAATGGTTAACGAATTTAGCATCAGGGTGGCGGTGTGAAAAGAAATGCCCTACTTCGCAATCCGCTTGACCATAACGTGCTAAATCGAATCGATATAAAGAGCAGAAATCACCATCCTGAAAAACCTGCATGTAATACTCACCGGGGTGACGCTCTGCAATGCGGAAATTATTTTTGCCATCATTAGGCTCGACTTCTGACATGGGGACTGGAAACGTAGGTCCAAGAAAACCAAAACCTACATCCAACACATATTGCTGACCTTCATATTCGACCATCGACATTCGATGTGTTAGCCCGGAGTGAGTATCATGGCTATGAATGACACGCGCTAGAAGAATCTTCGGTGAAAACCCAAGCTCTTCTAAGACTCCGTATAGTAAGCCATTCTGTTCAAAGCAATATCCACCACGTCGTTGAATAACAATTCGCTGGTATAGCGATTTAAAATCCAGTGGCAAGTCATCACCAAGTTGGCATCCTACGCTGCTAAAAGCAAAAGTCGAAACATGCCGTGCAACAATATCACTCAGAAACTCAAAATCTAATTCGCGATCATGCAGATTAAGAGTTTGTAGATAATTCTTCACCATTTCAAACTGCCCCATCACTCTCTCAAATTTATTTCTCACTATTGATTAAGTATAACATCTGAAGCTACTAGTGGAAGGGGGCGATTTTATTTTACATTAAAGCGGAGATGTGTGTAACGAGATGGCTTTAGGCACATGTTAGCGCTGATCTTCCCAACGCTTGCCGACAAGCTTCCAAGGTAAGGCTTGTTGCTTTCTAACCTTGCGTACTCGACCATTCTGCACATGATATGTTTCCATCATGTCAAAAACACGCCTAGTATTTCTGTTGAAACTAATCAGAATCAATACGAGAGGCTCTAAAAACATCTCCCCATTGCTGAATGACTGCTTCTCGGTTTTCTTCGTGAAATCGATTCTCCGAATATGATACAAAAACAGAGAACTGACAATTTTCGCGAGCGTTATTATGGTGCTAAACAGATTCCAAGTCTGTCGTAATAGAGAGAACCGTGTCTAGCACGGCATGCGACTGCCAGAAGCAGTCGGCGCCCTCTCAAAACACCGCATCATGTGCAATATAACTCCGAACAAGACCAGGCCATGTAAGAAAACCCGTTGCTCCAGTGTAAATAGATGCGATTTGAGAAGTGGCTCACAGGTCCGTCGGTTTGGTGGCCATTCGCATCCGGTATGGTGTGCTCTACGTTAGATTCATCGGCAAAACGGCCCGCCAGTCCGGTTGATACGCGTGCCCTGTCCTGAGAGACACCAACGGGTTAGAGTCCGGCGCGAACAGGTGTTGTCGGATAGCTGAGAGGGAGGTTGCCGTGCGGGCTGGCGAGATTGATGAAAGGCAGGACTGGCCGAGCGGACTCATGCTCATCCAGGGCAACCGGCTGGAGGATCTGCGCGGCCTGATGGTCACCTGGATGCGCCGCTATCCACTGGCGCCGCTCGAAGACGAGGTGATCCTGGTTCAGAGCAACGGCATCGCCCAGTGGCTCAAGTTCGCCCTGGCCGCCGACCCGCAGGACGAGCTAGGCGGCGGCTGCGGGATCGCTGCGGCGATGCGGGTGATGCTTCCCGCGCGCTTCATCTGGCAGGCCTATCGCGGCGTGCTCGGCGATCTGCCGGAGAACTCGCCGTTCGACAAGTCGCCGCTGGGCTGGCGGTTGTATCGGCTGCTGGCCGGTCTCTGCGCTGACGGCTCCTCGTATCACGACAATCTGGCTCCGCTGCAGGGCTTTCTCGCGGGCGACGACGAACCCCGTCTGCGCTATCAATTGGCCGAACGTCTGGCCGATCTCTTCGATCAGTATCAAGTCTATCGGGCCGACTGGCTGGAGGCGTGGTCGCGCGGGGAGGATGTGCTGATCCGGCCCGATGGCCGTCGCGACCCACTGCCCGAGGCGCAGCGCTGGCAGCCGATCCTCTGGCGCGCGCTGGCCGAGGACATCGCAGCCGAGGCCGATCCGGGCGAGGAGCCGTTGTGCCGCGCCAGCCGCGCCGAGGTACATCAGGTGTTTTTGCGCGCGCTCGACGCCGACAGCGTGACGCTTGCCGATCACGCGTTGCCCCGCCGGGTCATCGTCTTTGGCATCTCGGCACTGCCACGCCAGATGCTTGAGGTGCTGGAGGCTGTTTCTAGCCGCTCGCAGGTGATGCTCTTTGTGCTCAACCCCAGTCATCATTATTGGGGCGACATCATTGAGGGCCGGGCGCTGTTTCGCCAAGCCTATCGACGCACCCGCGCGCGCAAGGTTCCGGAGACGATCGACGAGACCCAATGGCATCTGCATGGCCATCCGCTGCTCGCTGCCTGGGGCAAACAGGGTCGGGACTATATCCGGCTGCTCGACGAGCACGACGAGCGCGCGCGCTACGAGGCGCATTTCCACGCCCAAAGTCTGGCGATCGACCTGTTCGACTCGCCCGGCAACGCCACCCTGCTGCAACAATTACAAGACGACATCCTGGAACTGCGCCCGCTGCACGAACGCCAGGCACTGCGCACCCTGATCGACCCCGCCCAAGACCGCAGCATCGAGTTCCTGATCGCCCACGGTCCACGGCGCGAGATCGAGATCCTGCACGATCAATTACTCGATGCCCTCGCGCGGGCGAGCGACAGCGGGTCGCCGCTCCAGCCCAGGGATATTCTGGTCATGGTGCCGGACATCGACGTCTATGCGCCGCACATCCAGGCCGTCTTCGGGCGGCTCGCTCAGGAGGATCTCCGCTATATTCCCTTTAATATCGCAGACCAGGGCCAGCGGCGGCGAAATCCGCTGCTGATCGGGCTGGAAACCCTGCTCGGGCTGCCCGGCTCGCGGTTTGCGGTCAGCGAACTGCTGGATCTGCTCGACATCCCGGCCCTGCGTGAGCGCTTCGGCATCGACGAAGTGGACCTGCCGCAACTGCGCCAGTGGATCGCGGGCGCCAACATCCGCTGGGGATTGGACGCGGCCCAGCGCGCCAGTCTGGATCTCCCGCAGGGGCTAGAGCAAAACACCTGGCACTTTGGTCTGCGCCGCATGCTGCTCGGGTTCGCCAGCGGCACGGCTGGAGCCTGGCAGGGCGTCGAGCCGTATGACGAGATTGGCGGACTGGAGGCCGCGCTGATCGGGCCGCTGGTGCAACTGCTGGAGCTGCTGGAGCACTATTGGCAGGTGCTGCGCGAGCCGCGCACCCCGAGCGCGTGGACGGCGCTGGTCTCACGGTTGCTGGTCGATGCCTTCAGCGAGGTCAGCGAGACGGACAATCTGGCGCTCACCCAGGTCGAGCAGGCGCTGGAGCAGTGGGAGGGCGATTGCCGCCGGGGCGGGCTGGAGACACAGACGCTGCCGCTGGAGATTTTTCAGGACTCGCTGCTCGTGCTGCTCGATCAGCCGACCCTGACGCAGCGTTTTCTGGCCGGGGCGGTCAACTTCGCGACTCTGCTGCCGATGCGCGCCATTCCTTTCCGCCAGATCTGGCTGCTCGGCATGAACGATGGCGACTACCCGCGCGGGCGGCGTCCGCCGGACTTTGATCTCATGGCGCGCGACTACCGCCCCGGCGACCGCTCGCGCCGCGAGGACGACCGGTATCTCTTTCTGGAGGCGCTGCTCTCGGCGCGCGAGAAACTGGTCATCGGTTGGATTGGCCGTGGTATCCGCGACAACAGCCCGCGACCGCCCTCGGTGCTGGTCGGACAGTTGCGCGATCATCTCGCAGCCGGATGGAGTCTGGCACCGGGGGTCGCGCCGAACGCCGAGACATTGCCCAACGCCCTGACGACAGAGCATCCGCTCCAGCCTTTCAGCCGCGCGTATTTCAGCGCTGGGCGTCCAGCGCGGCGCTTTACCTATGCGGCCGAATGGCGCCAGGTCCACGACATTGCCGATGCCTCTGAGTCGGCCCCGGATGCACTCGGGCGCTGGATGCCCGAAGGCCCTATCGATTTGCGCGCACTCGAGCGTTTTCTGCGCGCCCCGGTCGATGCACTGTTTCATCAGCGTTTGCGGATTCCCCGCCCGAATGAGGTCCAGATTCCGCGCGATGTGGAGACTTTCGAGATCAACGCGCTCGCCGCCTGGCAACTCAAAGACGCGCTGATGGAGCAGTCCTTCGCGCCGGGGCTGGACGAGGCGGAGCTGGCCGCTCGGCTGCAATCCGGGATTGATCGCTTCCAGGCGCAGGGGCGTCTGCTGGACGGCAACCTCGGCGCGCTGATGGGCGCGCAGATCAGTGAATTTCTGCCGGACCTGCACGCATCCTGGAGTCGCGATCTGGACACCTGGCCGCGTCCATTGGCGCGTCCACGCACAATCCAGCTCGAAGTACCGCTGGAAGGGGGCGGCTCGCTGGTGCTGATCGACAGTCTGGCCGGTCTGCGCGAGGGCGACGAGGGACGCGGTCAAATCATTCTCCAGACCAGCGGTCTGACCAAAGAGCGACACTACCAATGGCGCAACACCATCCGTCCCTGGCTCGCGCATCTGGCGGCCCAACTCGACGGCGAGCCGGTGACTACGCGTCTGCTGACCCCTTCGGGTGAGGCGACCTTCACACCGCTCCCGACCGATGTGGCGCGTGCAACGCTCGAACGGCTGCTCGGTTACTGGTGGCAGGGGATGCAGTCGCCCTTGCCGGTCTCGCTCAACGCGGCCATGGGCTGGCTAAACCACGATGGGCCGCGCGAAACGCCTCCGGAAGACGCGCTGAAAGACCTTTCGGCCTGGAAACATGCCTCCAAAGGCTTGGAGCAGGATCTCAAATACAACACCTATCTGGCGCGGTGCTATGACAGCCCAGAGACTATTTGGTCGGGGGGCGCGTTCGCCGAGTGGACGCATGCCCTCTACGCGCAACTCTATGCCGCGATCAAGCGTACAGCGGAGGATAAGTCATGAGTGCGTCGATCGAACGGTTGGATCCGCTCACCTTCCCGCTGCATGGCTCGCGTCTGATCGAGGCCAGCGCCGGCACCGGCAAGACCTACACCCTGGCGATGCTCTATCTGCGCCTGACGCTCGGTCACGGCGGGGACATGGCCTACACGCGCCCCCTGCTGCCGCCTGAGATTCTGGTGGTGACCTTCACCAACGCCGCAACCGATGAGCTGCGCGAGCGGATTCGCCGCAGGCTTGTGGAGGCTGCGGCGCTGTTTCGCGGCCAAATCGATGAGACGCAGGTTGACACCTTGCTGCTGCGTCTGCGCGATGAAATGCTCGGTCAGGATCCCGCGCTCTGCGCCCGGCAACTGGAATTGGCCGCCGAGTGGATGGATGAGTCGGCGATCTCGACCATCCATGCTTGGTGCTATCGCATGCTGCGCGAGTACGCCTTCGACAGCGGCAACGCTTTCGAGCAGCAGTTGGAAAACAGCGACGCCGAGCTTCTACAACAAGCCGCCGAGGACTACTGGCGCTGCTTCTATGTCGCCCTGGAGCTAGACGACCTGCGCGTGGTGCATGGCTATTGGAAAACGCCCGCCGCGCTGGTCAAGTCCATCGAGCGGCTGCTCGTCCACGCCGTGCGGCTACCGTCGGCGCCGCCACCGCAACAGCACATCCCTCACTGTTTGGCCGAGCGTGACCGGCGCGTCGGGGCGCTCAAGGCGCAGTGGCGCGAGCAGGCGTTCCCTGATGCGCTGGAGACGCTGTTCGAGGAGGCCGTCAAGTGCAAGGCGTTCAAGCAGCAGAAGCTCAACCGCAATCATCGGGGCACGGTGCTCGCCGAGCTTAGGGGCTGGATGACCTCGCCCGATCAGATCGAACCGGACATCTTCGGCGGAGCGTCTTGGCGGCGCATGTCATCGCTCGGGATCGCCGAGATCTGGAACGATCCCCAGACGGCGCCGAGCGATCATCGCGCCTGTCTGGCGCTCGCCGAACTCCACGCGCAACTCAAGGGTCTGCCCGATCCTCATCCCGGTCTGCTCGCCCACGCGGTGCAGTGGATCGAGACGCGTGTCGAGCAGGAGAAGCAGCGCCGTGGGCTGCTGACCCAGCGCGATCTCCTGACCCGTCTCGATCGGGCC